>NZ_JBHXSG010000108.1:0-18856 GCF_042714835.1 Streptomyces sp. NPDC058678
ACGCGTATGGCTCCTTGTTGCCCGCCCGGCCCCAGATGGCTAACGAGCTATCACCCGAGGGACGAAGGGGGGGTTTGTCTCCGGCGGGGGGGGCCCCCAATGACCCCCCCCCCCCGGCCGGAAGCCGTCATGCTTGGTAGAGGCTCGATATGAGCCCGGTATGACGACGGCGAGTCCGGTGCGTACGCGACCGACCCGGGGGAGGGCGCGGCGCAGGGTCTCGGCACGCATGGTTCCCTTCGTGCGGTGGGAGGTCGCCGAGGGAGCGTCTGCCCGAGCTCACCACGGGGCGGTCGCTCTCTTCATGGCACTTGGATGTGCCCGCGCTGCTGCTGGTCGTCTTGTTGGGCGCGCTGTAGGGGCGGGGGGGTGCCCCTATGTCTTTGGTCAAGGTGGTGGGTCGGTGTCAGGTGGTAGACGACCTGGCAGCATGACGGCCATGAGCGACGAGTTGGAGCCGCCTCTCGAGCAGTCGGCTGATGAGGCCACGCGGCCTTGCGACTTCTGTGGTCACCCGGTCGTCGTGGGATCCATCGACGAGCGTGACTGTGCCGTCTGCGGGGAGCCTGAATTACCGGTATACCACCAACCGCCAGGTCGTCATCGACGCCGACACCCGGCTCGTCGCCGTCGGCCGGCCTCTGCCCGGCAACCGGAACGACTGCAAGGCATGAGAACTGTCCGGTGCCAAGGCCGCCATCGGCGGGGCCACCGTCATCGCAGACCGCGGATACCGCGGCACGAACCTGGTCATCCCGCACCGCCGCGAGCGTGGCCAAGCCGAACTTCTCGCCTGGAAAGAGGAGCACAACGCCTCCCACCGCAAAGTCCGAGCCCGCGTCGAGCATGTCTTGGACCGTATGAAGACCTGGAAGATCCTTCGCGACTGCCGCCTCAAAGGCGACGGTCCACCACGCCCTGCTCGGTATCGCCCGCCTGCACAATCTTGCCCTCACCGGCTAGGTCCAGGCGAGACATGCCTGGTCAGCCGGACTCCGTCATCCCGCTCAAGGGAGTACGGCGTAGCGACACTTTGCGATGGCTGATCCGCCAGCCGTCGGCGGTGTGCACGACGGTGTCGTCGTAAGAGACGGAACCGCAGGAGCCGTCCCCCTCTCCCGCGAAGGCGGTCCAGTTGGCCGAGACTGCGCAGCAGTCGCACGGCGTTGGGAGAGACGACCAGACCCGCACCGACCTCGGCCAGGGCGGGCGCCTGCTCGTACACGGTCGACGCGATCCCGGCGCGGTGCAGGAACGCCGCGGTGGCGAGACCGCCGATTCCTCCGCCGACCACGGCCACACGCAGGCCGGTCGCGTGTCTGTTGTCCTGGCTGTTCATTCACAGACTCCCGTCGGTCGAAGGAGTGCCTGCCCCGGCGTCGTGCGCGGGAGCGAGGACGATGTCGAAGCGGACGCTGGACCAGGCACTGCCCGCCAGGTCGCGCCCGTCGGGGGCGGGGGTGCCGGCGGGATGTTCCACGAAGTCGTGGATGAGCGAGTCCTTGATTTTCGCGCCCACGCCGGGCAGTCCCGAGGAAGTCCTCCATCTCGAACGCGGCTGCTCCAGCCAGGAGGAGCGCGAGGACGGCACCGTCCGGCACCGCATCACCGGCCGGCACTTCAAGGGCGTCACCGACGAGGAGGGCAACACCCTGCCCGGAGGCGAGATCCGCCCTGAGCCTTGGACGGTCACCGAACTCGTCGACCGAGCCGTGAAGATCCTGGAGCAGCTCCACGACGACCGGCTGCTGTTCCCCCGGTCCCTGACCGTCCGCACCCTCGAACCCACCCAGACCGAGATTCGCGCGGAGGGGCTGGACCCCAACCGGTTCATCGGGCGCATCAAGTCGTTCATCGACTGGGCGAACGCGACCGCCACCCGGCTCGGCCGCTCCCAAGAGCTGATCCCGCCGGATCCTCACGGCCCGATCACGCTTCGCCGCCTGCGCCGCACCGTGGCCTGGTTCATCTACCGCCGCCCCGGCGGCCGCATCGCCCTCGGCCTGCAATACGGACATGTCGGAAGCTCCCTGGCCGAGTCGTACGGCGGGCGCACCAAGGCCGACATGCTCGAGATCCTCGACTTCGAGAAGACCCTGGCCTTGGCCGACGCGCTGGCGGAGGCCGACGACCGGATGTCCGCCGGAGAAAAGGTCAGCGGGCCAGCTGCCGACCGCTACATCGCCGCCGCGGACGAGTTCACCGTCCGCTACGCCGGCGCCTTCGCCACCAAGGGCCAGATGAAAGCGCTGCGCAACAACCCCCCGGCTGCAGATCTTCGAAGACCCGCAAGCGCTGCTGACCTGCAACCTCGATCCCTACAAGGCGCTGTGTGATCCAGGCCTGGCCAAGGGCACGAAGCCGTCCATGCGCACCCCGAACTGGAACCGCTGCAACCCGGCCTGCGCGAACATCTCCCGCACCGACACCCACATGCAGCGTGCCCGCGAGCAGCTCGCCCACATCGACACCGACTGCGCCGACCCGCGCCTGCCCCACCCGCTACGGCGCCGGCTCGAGCTGTGCCGCTCAAGCAGAGTGAGGATCATTCAAGGGCATGAGGCCGCAGCAGATCGGACGGCCAGCAAGGACAGCACATGACGACAGCGCAGGATGACTCCCCGGCCCGCGTCGAGCAGGCCGACGGCACGGATGACCACGCGACGCCAGCCGCAGCGGGCATTGCCGAGACGGTGGGCCGGGTACTCGCGATGGCCGCCGCGGCGGCGAGCCCGTCGCGCCCTGGCGATACCGCCGAGATTGAGGCGATCACCGACGCGATGATCCGTCTGCTGGTGGGCGCTCCTCTGCACTCGGACGGCCAGCTGACGATCAAGTCCCTCGCCGAGGAAGCGGGGCTCAAGCGCAACAAGCTCACCCACAAGCACACCGGCTTGAAGGACCTCTTCTATGCCCTGGTGCGGATGCAGGACATGCGGCCGAAGGTCGCCGACAACCTGCAACGGACCAACGACGAGCTGCAGCAGAAGCTCACCCGCCTGCGCGCCGAGCGCGACCGGCTGCGCGCGGACGTTCAGCAGCTGGTGCGGGTCGTGCACGTCCTGGAGGTGGAAAACCAGCAGCTGCGCGAGGCGGCCGGCAGCGACGGCGTTGTTCGAGTGCTGCCCGTTCAGTACCGGCCCTCGGATCCCTAACCGCGATCACCCAGCGCAGGTGCAGCTTCCGTACGACGCCATCGCAAGGGGTGTACGAGCTCCTCCTCGGCTGGGGCGGTGGCCTGATCGGCGAACGTGCCATCAAGACGGCGGCACCGGCTTCCCCGCGGAGGTGATCCTGTCGCCCCGGGCGGCAGGATCGTCACACGGCGAGAGCGGACCGGGTGGTCTCGACCGCGAGGGCACGTCGGCGATCGCGGTCGACCGCGCCCTCGGCCGCCGAACCGAGGGGGGTGTTGATGAGCGAGAGGTGGGTGATGAGCGCCAGGACCTCGCCGGGCGGCAGGGTGGGCGGGAGGACACCGGCCTTCTGGGCTGCCGCGATGTTGTCGATCTTCTTCTTGGTGGCGGCGCCGACCGCGTCGGGCAGCGGCTGGTCGGGGCGTTCCAGCTGGTGCCAGACCGTGAGGCGGACGATGTGGGGGTGGTCGGCGTAGTGGTCGTACAACCGTCCTACGTAGCCAGGCAGGTCCGTGGCGTCCAGGGGGACCGCGTCCACCGTGTCGGTGACCAGGCGGCTGTAGACGGTGTCGAAGAGATCCAGTTTGCTGCCGAAGTAGCGGTAGAGGAGGGCGTCGTCCATCAGCGCCGAGCAGGGCTACCCGTACACCTCCGCCTACGCCGCCTCCAAGGCGGCCGTGGCCACCCTCAGCGAAGGCCTGAACATCGAACTGGCGCCGTTCGGCGTGTCCGTGAAGGCGATCTTCCCCGGCACCCACACCACGGCGATCTTCTCGAAGATGGACATCGCCGCGGACATCCCCACCGACTACCAGCCCGAGATGGCGGCGTTCTTCGCCTCGCCGCAGGCCCAGTTCGGCTCCGCCCCCTCGGTGGCCGCCGACGTCATCTTCCGCGCCGCCACCGACAACCGCAGCGAGCGCGTGCGCTACTACTCCGGCCCTGACGGCGAGATCATCCCCCGCGCCAAGCACCTGCTGGGCCCCGAGTGGTACTGGGAGGAGTTCCGCGCGGCGATCACCGGCGGCGGCAGCGACCTGTGGAAGTCCCTCGCCACCCCGGGCAACGGCACACGCGTCGAGCAGAACCTCTGACCCGGCTCCCGTGGGGGTGTCGGACCGAAGCGCCGCGCCCCCCAGGGACTGCTGCCGGGGCCGTTTCGGATGCGGTCGGCTCCGCTCCGGTCCCGGCCGTGGAACGGCGGCAGCCGGGCATCGGCCCTGTCACGGTGTTCGCGAGGCCGGTGAGCGGGTTGCCCAGCCGCGGCGGCGCCTTTATCCAGCTCCACGGCGTCCTCACGCGGTTCACTGTGAAGCCCTCCCGGTATGTCTGTCCTGCGGGAGACCCGATGGCTCACGGCCCTTGGCCGCCCGGACCCCCCCCGCGACGACTCGACCGCCCATGGGGAGATGCGACTGCGATCGCTGCCGGGGACCACGTCAGCGAGGTCGTCCGCGGGAGACGTGTCGGGGCACGCTGGCGGAGGTGGCCGTGCCCCAGATCCGGTCCAGGGTGGACATCGGCAAGGCGCATCACCGCTGGCGTGGTGATCAACGCGGACGGTGAACAGCTTCTGTCGCGCCGCATGTTGAACGACGAGACCGAGTTTCTCAGGTTCTCGGTTCGGCATGCTTGCCGCCCTCGACTCCGACCCGAACCTTGGCTGCGCTGCGCATGGAGGTTGTTCCCGCGCTGCGGGAGCTGCTGGTGACCCTTGCCCGTGCCGCAGCCTGACGGCCCCATTCACCTTCCTACCCCATCTGTCATCTGGAGCAGTCATGCGTGTGGTCATCTTCGGAGCGTCCGGCATGGTGGGGCAGGCCGTGCTGCGCGCCTGCCTGATGGACGGCGGCATCCAGGAGATTCTGCTCATCGTCCGCGCTCCGGTGAACGTGGATCACCCGAAGGTCCGCGAGATCGTTCACCGGGACTTCACCGACTTCGCAGCGATCGAGGACGACTGGAAGGGATTGGACGCCTGCTTCTACTGCCTCGGCGTCTCCGCAGCGGGGCGCAGCGAGGAGCGGTACACGCGCATCACATACGACTACACGCTGGCGGCTGCCCGGGCCGTGAGCGCCGCCAACCCCTCCCTGACCTTCACGTACGTCTCGGGGGAGGGTACCGACAGCACGGAAAAGGGTCGTTCCATGTGGGCTCGCGTAAAAGGCCGTACGGAGAACGAGCTGTTGGCGATGCCCTTCCACGCCTACATGTTCCGGCCCGGCTACATCCAGCCGCGCCACGGCGCCGTGTCCAAGGCCGCCGCCTACCGGTTGACGTACCGCTCGACGTCGTGGCTGTATCCCGTCCTGCGCCGACTGGCACCGGGCCATGTGACCACGACCGAGAACCTGGGCCGGGCGGTGATCGCCGTCGTCGGACTCAAAGGCAGCGGCCCGAAGGTGCTAAACAGTGCCGACATCAACCGCCTCGCCGAATGCGAACCCACGGCCTGAAGGCCACGCACAGACGCCTGCTGATGCGCCAGGGCAAGTAGGTAGTGGCGGAGACCAGGTGGCAAGAGCAACACAGCTGAAGTTGACACAGAATCAAGCTGGAACAGGCCGCGAGCCACCATGCCGGCCTCGCACCGTTGCCGCAGCAGTCGCTTCGCCGAACCGTGCTCGCCGGTGGCGCCCACCACGGACGGTTCGGGGAAGTGAGGCCGTCCCAGCCCGAGATCGGCTGGAGTGAGGGCGCAGGACTGGCCGGTGGCCTCGGTCTCGGCCAACAGGCGTACGGCCCGGGTCCTCTCGTCGCCGACGGCCTGGGCTATCCGCTCGGCGGCCGCGGTCATGCCAGCCGGGCCCTTCAGCCACCGCTCGCCGCCGTCCAGGTGGCGGCGGTCGACGGGCCGCAGCAGCCGGGCCGCATCCAGCACGTCGGCCAGCCAGCGCTGGTCGGGGTCGCCGTAGCGGACCGCGTTCGTCAGCACCGTAGGGACGCCGAGCTGGTCGGCCAGGCCCACGGAGCGCGCGGCCAGCCGCAAGGATCCGGGGCCAGTGCCCTGCCGACCCAGGTACACAGCTTCCAGTCGCAGTCGTTCTCCGGCCAGCTCCCGCCACGGCGCGAGCAGCCGCTCGGCGACGTCGGGGCGGCCGGCGGACAGAGCCCGCACGGGTTCGGATGCGGGACCGAGCAGCACCACCAGGTCCTGGTCGGCGTACTGGCGCAAGGTGGGCCAGGACACGACCGGCAGGGAGCCGTCGGCCTCGGCGTGCGCGGCGGACACCAGACGGCACAGCCGTGCCCACCCGGCCGCGTTCTGCGCGAGCAGGGTGATCCGCAGCGGCGGCTCCAGCACGTGAGCACCGCCGCGCACGGGCGTACGCGGCCGTCCGGCGGCCGGGTCGGGCGGGGTGAGCGGGGCGACGCCGACGTCGACACCGCAGACGGGGCGGATCCCGGCGGCCGCGGCGGCGGTGGCGAAGCGGACCGTGCCCGCGACGGTGTCCCGGTCGGTCAGCGCGAGCGTCGTCATCCCGCGCTCGGCGGCGCGCTGCACGAGGGCACCGGGGAGGGATGCGCCGTAGCGGGCCGAGTAGCCGGAGGCGACGTGCAGATGAGTAAATCCACGGCCCCGCACCTCCGTCTATCGCCTGTCCCTCCCCTGACCTGGTTCCTCTCCAGGTATCCACCATAACGCAGAATAGTACAAGAGTTCGAACGAGTGGTTTCGATGCTGCCCCTCTCCGAGCAGTGGCCGTGTGACTGTTCGCGACAGGTGGCGGACGTTCACGCTGGCTGGCGGCGGCCCTGAGTCGACCACCGGAGCTGCCGCGACTTGTCGAGACAGGTGACACCTGATCTCGATGGTTGACACCCAGGGGACTTCGACAAGATCAAGACCGCTCACGCAACCGCCACACCATGAGAGGCGGCGGCGTCCCGCCACCGTGCGAACCTGCCACCACTCTCCGTCCCAGCCCTTGTTTTACCTATCGAATCTCGATAGATTCCCATCGTCATTCGATGGAAGGATGGGCCGTGGGAAAGCTGACAGTGCGTGCGCTGCGCGCCGTGCTCGTGGTGGTGCTCGCCGGCACCGTGTTCGTACAGGCAGGGATGGTGTGGGCGCTGGTCAGCGGGAGCGACCCGGAGGACGGCTCGCTCCCGCTGACCGCGCTGCGCGTGATCACGATGCTGGGCATGGTGTCGGTCCAGGTCGCGCTGGTCTGTGTATGGCGGCTGGTGGCGATGGTGCGACGCGGAACCGTGTTCTCCCACGCCGCCTTCCGGTACGTGGACGGCGTGATCGGCGCGATCGTGGCGGCTGCCCTTGTGTGGTTCGCGGTCACGGCCGTCAATGCGCCGGGCCAGCGGGACGACCCGGGTGTCACCGTCATCATGGGCGGGATCGGCCTGGCCATCCTGGGGGTCGCGCTCATCGTGCTCGTGCTGCGGATGCTGCTCGCCCAGGCCGTCGCGCGCGACGTCGAAGCGGCACAGATGCAGGCCGAGCTGGACGAGGTGATCTGATGCCGATCACCGTCGACATCGACGTATTGCTGGCCAGGCGCAAGATGTCCGTGGGCGAACTCGCGGACCGCGTGGGGATCACGCCCGCCAACCTGGCGGTACTCAAGAACGGCCGCGCCAAGGCGGTGCGCTTCGCGACGCTCGCCGCGCTTTGCGAGGTGCTCAAGTGCCAGCCGGGCGACCTGCTGCGCTGGGAGGCCGAGGACGCCGTCGGCGGATGACGTGCCCTTCCAAGATCATGGACTTCTCGACGCCCCATCATCGCCGATCCCGCCTGCCTTTTGACCAACTCCGCGAGCACCCCGGGGCCGTGCCCGAGGAGATCCCGGTCCTGCTGGAGCGACTGACCGACGTACCCGACCTCGCGATCCGCGGCGTACGGCACGCCCGCTGGTGGCCTGCCCGGATCGGGTCTCGGATCCGCCAACACCCATGAACAGGTCTCGCCAACCGCGATGAACAGACGTGCCATGACCTGCGAGGGCTCCACGGGCGAACCGCCAACTATTGCGAACGGTCACAGGCCGCTGTGGTCGGCGGGATAGTTGGCCACTGCGCACGACAGTTGGCCACTCTGGCGCTCAGTTCTTGCGTGGAGGCAGAACACGGACGACCCAGCGGCGGATGCGCGAATTTCGGGCGTACCTGTTCCGCTGCGGAGACAGGCACGCGGAAGGCTGATCACCGGATCCTCCGTGAAGCCATCGGGGCCCTCCCGGGAGCCAGACCAGGGCGATGCCGTGGTGATCAAATCGTTGCCGCATCGCGTACAACCGCGCACAGTTCTCTCCTGTCCGACATTCAGCCGCGAGGATGAATCTCCGGCCGATGCGCCTACGCGCTCGGTCCGGGCTGCAGGGGAAAGGGCGGGCTCGAGGATGGGGACGACGATGTGGAGAGCGGTGGCGGCCGGTGGAGCGGCGATCGTGTTCACAGGGGTGGCGGCGGTGCCGGCTGGGGCGGCGGAGGGCGGGGTCTCCTTCTCTCGGGTCGCGGTGAACGGCGGGAAGCCGATCGTGATCGGGGTCAAGGAGGAGGTCGAGGTGCGTGCGGCCTTCCGAATGACGACCAAGCTCAAATACGACTACGGGCCGACCGTGTTCCCCTACCGGGGGAAGCCCGACTCTGGGGACACGTTGCACAGCTCCATCATCACCAGCGACTGCAAGGTCGTGGACGCGGCGCAGGGAATCTGCGACTTCGAGGAATGGCTGTACATCGACCCGCGGAACTATGACTTCGGGAACGAGGATGCCGGCACCTGGAAAACTGCTGCTCGGGTCTTTCTCGCCGGCGACGCCCACGACACTGACGACATGAACCTCCCCTTGCAGGTCAAGCGGGCCACACGCGTCACCGTCAACGCCTCGCCGGAGCCGGTCACGAAAGGGAAGACCATCACCGTGACCGGGCGGGTCACACGGGCGAACTGGGACACCCACACGTACCAGGGCTACGCGGGCCGCACGGTGAGCCTGCAGTTCAAGGCGGCGGGCGCCTCCTCGTACACGACGATCAAGAAAGCGAAATCGAGTAGTACGGGGGCACTCAAGACCACGGTGAACGCCACCGGGCCGGGGACGTGGCGGTGGACGTACTACGGGAACTCCACCTCCGGAGCGAAGTCGTCGACCGGGGATCACGTCGCCGTGCGATAGGCGACGTGTGCGGACCGCCTCCCCTGCCGAAGCGTCATCATTCCGGACCAGCCGGACCGGGGATACCTCGTCGACATGTGGCCGACCTCGCAGGAGCCGGAACTCCTTGTGCTCAAGCAGAGTGCGATCCCCTGAGCTGGCGAAACCTACCGCCGCTCTGAAGTCCGCTTCCTGAGGAGTAATGTCGGCGCAGAACCCCGAGCGCGCTACTTGGCCAGGCTGGCCAAGTAGCGCGCTCAGTCACAGTGACTGTGACCGTTGGCGATTGAGGCGGGGCGGTTTCGCTGCTCGCGCGGTTTCTGTTCACGCGGGTTGGCGGGTTTTGTTCGAGATAGCTGGCGGGAGAAGGGGCTTCGTTGGTCACGAAGAGTGCTGGGTGTAGCTCTTCCTGAGCGAGATCGCTGGTCAGGCCAGCAGTTCGTATCTGCGCGCCGTTCCTTTATCCTCGAGGAAATCATCAACTACCGCATGACATCTGCCCGGTGACGGAGTCGGCGTGGGGTGCGCGTCCCCGCTCCACGCCACCACTGGACGGCTTCAGGCGCAGCCACGGGTCGGCACATCCGGACGCCGACGACCCCGTGTGGCGCGTCCCGCCGGGCGGCGAAAGGGATGCGCCGTGCCTTCGGCTTCGGCGAACTACCGCACGCTGCTGCGCACTTCGGGTGCCGCGGCCTTCTTCCTCTCCGCCGCTGTCGGGCGTCTGGGCATCGCCATGACGGGGATCGGCATCGTCTGGCTGGTGCACGCACGCACTGGGTCGTATGCCGCCGCGGGTCTCGTCACCGGCGGATTTGCTGTCGCGGATGCCGTCGCCGGGCCCCAACTCGGGCGCCTTGTCGACCGGTTCGGGCAGGCGCGGGTGCTTCCCTGTGCGCTGGGCGCACATGCCGGGGCCGTGGCGCTGCTGCTCGCCGGTGCCGTTCCGGACCTCGTCGCCGGGGTGCTCGTCGGGGCAACGCTGCCCCAGCTCGGTGCCCTGTCCGCCGCTCGCTGGTCCGCCCTGCTGTCCGGCGAACGGGCTGCCGCGCTGCCCACCGCCTTCGCCCTGGAGGCCCTCGTCAACGGCGTGTCCTACCTGGCCGGCCCGGCCCTGGTGAGCGTCCTCGGTGCGGCGGGCCGCCCAGGCTCCGGGGTGCTGCTCGCCGCCGCGCTCGTCGTCGTCGGCGGGCTCGCCCTCGCCGCCCAGCGCCGCACCATGCCGCCCCTCACCGGCCGCGCCGAACGCCGGCACGCCGGACGCGCCCTGCTCCGCTCCGCATTCCTGAGGCAGGTCGCGCTCGGCCTCGCGCTCGGGGTCTTCTTCGGCGCGATGCAGGTGTCCGTCGCCGCGTATGCCGTCGGACGCGGCACACCGGACGCGGCAGCGCTGCTCTATTTCGCCTCCAACTGCACCAATCTGGTGGGTGGTTGGACCTACGGAGCATGGCGCCTCGGCGGCTCACCCCGGCGCCGCCAGGCCGCAGCCGCCGCCTGCCTCACCCTCGCGAGCCTCCCGCTGACCTTCCTCGACGCGCCTCTCGCGGTCGGCGCCACCCTCGCCCTGACCGGACTCGCCGTGCCGGTCCTGCTGATCCTCTCCTCCGTCCTCACCGAGTCGTCGGTCCCGCGCGCCGTCCTCACCCAGGCATTTACCTGGGGTAACTCCGCAAGCGCGGCAGGAATAGCGGGCGCCGCGGGGGTCGCGGGGCGGGTGGTGGACGCGGGCGGTGCGCACGGCGGTTTCGGTGTGGCGGCGGGGGCCGCGGTGGTGATGACGGTCCTGGCGCTCGGCGGTCTGCGGGACTCATCACCGGACGCGCCGAAGTCGTCCGTGCCCGCGGAAACCACGGCGCCGACCCGCCGGGGCGGTTCAGGCTGCTAGCCCGGCTGCGCCCGCATGAGTCCGATCGGATCTTCGCCTTCATTACTCCGCGCATGGGTCAACAGGAGCACTGCCGTACCCGACGCTGGTCAGATCACCGCATCTGCTCGTTACTCAGCGCGACGTGATCGCCTGCAGCGAGAACTCGCCAACCCTGATGACCAAACGCCAACAAGCCTGAACGGTCACAGTGACGCCAGATCCGTTCTCGGGCCCCCCGCCGGCGAGGCGGGATCCGGAACTCGCCTCGACGGGATGCGGGGCGGTGAGGTGCGCGTGAGGCTGATGCCATGGAAGAGCGCCGCCTGACGTCCGCCCGAATGCCGCGCCCGTGACCTGGACACTTCCCGAGCCGATGCTTGCTGCGGCCGTGACCAGTTCCGACCTGCCGCAGGGGTGGGCGGCCGAGCCGAAGTGGGACGGCTTCCGCGCGCAGCTCTCCACGGAGGCAGGGCACGTGGTGCTGCGCTCGCGCCGCGGCACCGATCTCGCAGAGATGTTTCCCGAGATCGTGGCGGCAACGGCGCAGCTGCCGGACGCGACGGCGCTGGATGGTGAGTTGGTGGTGTGGGAATCCGGGCGGCTGGCGTTCGAGCGCCTCCAAGGCCGGCTGCGGCGTGGAGCAGGGGCGGTAGAGGCTGCGACATGGCCGTCCCACTTCGTTGCTTTCGACGTGCTGCGGCTGGCCGGCACTGAGACGACGGCGTGGCCGTACCGTCGGCGCCGGACCGCGCTGGAGGACCTGTTCGCCGAGCGCCTCCTGTCGGCGCCGTGGGCGCTGTGCCCGTCGACCACGGACCCCGACATCGCGACCGAGTGGCTGTCGTGGACGGCCGTCGGCATGGAGGGCGTCTGCTTCAAGCGACTCGAGGACCCCTACCGGCCGGCGGTGCGCGGATGGCGCAAGTACAAGGTGCGCGAAAGGCGGGAGGCGGTCGTCGGCGCGATCACCGGGTCCCTTGCCGCTCCCCGCAGCCTGCTGCTGGGCAGGCTCGACGCCCGCGGGCTTCTGCAGTACACCGGCCGCACCACCACGCTGGCCCGCGCTGCCAGCACGCTCTTGTCCGGGCTGCTCGTCCCGGCCGCGGCCGGGCATCCGTGGACAGGGTGGACGTTCTCCGCTGGGTGGGGCACCAGAGAGACCCTCACCGTCACCCTCGTACAGCCCGAGCTGGTGGTGGAAATCGCCGCCGACGTCGCCCGGGACAGTGCCGGCCGTTTCCGTCACCCGGCCCGGCTGCACCGCGTCCGCACCGATCTGACGCCAGCCGACACGCCCTTGTTCAAAGCCTGATGACCAGCAGTGGTTGTCGGGAGTTCCTCCATGCTGCGGTCACCGGCCGCCATGCTGCTGACCGGCACGGGGTACGGGCGGGCCTTCGACACCGTCCCCAGGTGCTGCGCAGGAAGAGCGAAGCCGGCTGCTGGGCCCTAACGAGCTCGTGCATGGTTGGCGTTGGCACGTCGAGGGCTGCGGCTCACCCTTCAGGTTCACATTCGCGGATCGCCGGAGAGCGTAGCGGTCTGCTGGTGCGAGAGGAGCCCGGCTACGGCTTGGACGATGTCGGTCATGTGCTCGCGGCGGCCGTGGTGCCGGGCAAGGGCCCGCCAGTTCTTCAAGTGCGCGATGCCGTGCTCGACGCGGATACGCCGGGAGGAGTGGGCTTTGCGCTGGCGTTCATGCATCTCCTCGTACCAGTCCGGGGCGTTCTTCTTGAACTTGCGGTGCGGTGGTGTCACTACGCGCCCGCCTGTCTGAGCGCCCAGTCCCTGGTAGCCGGCGTCGGCAAGAATCTCCACGGCCGGTCCGTTGGCCAGGAGCTGGACCAGGCCCAACTGCCGGGCATGGGTGATGTCCGCGCAGCTCGCGGGTTCGGCTGGGCTACAGAACAGCAGCCGCCCTTCAGCGTCCGTGACGACCATGGACTTCACGGCGTTCTGCTTGTTCTTGCCGGAGATGAACTTCTCCCGGTCCTTGCGTCCGGCAGCCGGGCGGCGGACCCTGGTCTCGGTGCCGTCGATAATCCCGGTCTGCCCGCTTGCGCCGAGATGGTCGATGACCTCCGCGAGCGTACGCAGCCGGACGTCGGTGGCGACGGTGCAGCCGCGCATCGCCAACAGCGGCCGTACTTCACCGATTGTGCGAGTGATGGTGGAGCGGTCGACACCGAACCAGCAGGCCAGCACGTCATGGGTGGCGCCATGACGAAGGTGGACGAGGGTGGCCAAGAGCCGATCGACGAAGACCAGCTTGTGTTTCGCCCCGGCACCCACGGCCCGGCGACGGGGACGCGACGCGAGACCGGCTTGGTGCCGCTCGTGCCACAACGGGCCGATCTCGGCGACGAGTTCGGCGATCACTCCGGGCGCCAGACCCGTGATCCGCTGGCTTCGCATGATCGCTGCACGTACCCGATTCCCCACCACACCGACCATGATCAACGATCATGGCCCTCGACGTGCCAACGCCAACCATGCACGAGCTCGTTAAAGAAGGAGACGCGAAGAAGACGTCGGGCCGCCGACCGCGCAGCGCCTGACGGTGTCTGTGCCGCAGCCTGATACGCGGACGGCCGACACTCGCCGGCCTACGTGTCGGGCTCTTGGCGCACTCCCGCCAGCGGGCGAAGAAGGCATACACCTGCGGCCAGGGCGGAACGGACGGCATCGCCCGCCATTTGATGCCGTTGTCGACGAGATAGCGCACCGCGTCGATCATCTGCCGGTGGCAGTAGCCCTCCGGCCGCCCGCCCCGGCCCGCCAGCCATCCCGCACCGGCAGCAGATCCCGCACCGACGCCCACTTCCGACACGCGGTGGTGAGGGCGATGATCAGTGGCAGGGTGGCGGATCGCAGGGCGAGGCGGCCCGACCCCTCCTGCGGATGTTCCCGCTCCTCCTCGTGCGCGTCGGCGCCGTCCCGACCCTCCCTTCGGCGATGTGGCGCCGACTCCAGGGAAAGACAGCCCCGTCGGGTCCGACCGAGTATTCCTGCCCGCGTCGGCGATCCGCCGTGAATGTCACGGGTCGGTACGAACGGACGTGTGTCACACATGGATTCGTCGCGGGACGGGAAACTCCGGCACGTGACCTGGTCCGCCGGGTCCTTGTCGCCGCCTCCGTCGGCGTCTGCGTCCGAGAGGAAGACCGCCGTGAGTCAAGTGGACCTGGTCCTCGCCGTGTTGGCGGCCTTCGGCGTGGTGTACGCCGTGCTCGGCGTGCTGTGGTGGATCCGGGATCGGGCCGACCGGGCCGTCGTCGCGCGGGTGGACGGGGCGCACGTCGACCCTTACCACGCGGTTGCCACGGTCGACGGTTACCAGGGCGCGGACCGGGCCGCCGCCGCCGAACTGCTGCTGGCCGATCTGATCCGGATCGAGGAGGACGGACAGGTGGCCGTCACCGACCAAGGCGCGGACACCGCCCGGACGCCGGAGCATCCGGTCCCGGCCGCCGTGCTGGCCACGCTGCGCGGGCACGCCGGGCCGTGGCCGCTGAACTGGCTGTACGTGGACGCCGAGCACTGCCGGCGGCGCGATCCCTTCCTGCGGGCCGAGGACGCCAGGTGGCCGCGCTGGTCTGGGCACGCCGAGGACCGCCTCCAGATCGCCGCGATTCTGGTCGCCGCGCTGCTCGCAGGGTGGCTCGCCGCCCAACTGATGTACGCGACCGGGGCGTTCTCCGCGAATGCCGCCGAGATCCTGGTGGGTGTGATCGCGGGCCTGCTGACGTGGGGGGTGTTCGCGCTGGTTCTGCACGTGGTGGTGATGATCGTCTGGCCGGAGCGACGGGACCGGTTTGCGGAGTACTGCCGAGGCCTTCTGCCGCACCCGGCCGAGGCCGCCCTCGACGCGGCGCGGCGCGAGCGGCTCGGCCGGGCCATGGCCTACCGCCGTCCGTCGGAGCCGGACAGGTGGCCGCTGGACACCCCGGGCGCGTTCTGACGCGGATGCCGACCAGCCGGTATGGGCAAACGTGGGAGGTTGCGTCGGTGATGCCGGACGTGTATCTCGTCGACTGAAGCGACTGGAAGAAAGCGGTCAGCTGAGGGAGCGGCGGGTGGACCCCGCGGGTCTCGGCTACCGCAGCGGTGCCTTCGGGACCGATCCGGCGAACCTGCCGATGCGGCTCGGTTCCGAGGCGGCGGGTGTGGTGACCGCGGTGGGCGCCCACCCCACCAGCCCCGCAGATCCGGTCGCATGTCCGCCACCGTCGGGTGCAAGATCCCTCCATTGCCGTCAGGCCGGTTCAGCTCGCTTTCTTTCTCCTTGATCGTGGCCGACGATCCGTCCCGGGACCTGAATCCGCGTCCTTCGAGGAAGCGGCCGCGGCGTTCGCCGCCCGAAGTCGGCCCAGCTCCTTCGTGGGCGGTATAGCAGACTCTCGCTCCTCAATTCGACTTCTCCTTGGTAATTTCTCATCGAATCGAATAGGAGAATTACCTGGTTCATCATTCGATCCCCTCGCTCATGCGCCACAAGACCCACGAACTCGGGCGAATTCGCGACCACTTCTGTCTGTCCTGTGCATGACATAAAACCCGTCCTCGTCTCCGCTCGGCGCCGGTGACGCAACGGGTGCTGAAGCGGACAAGGCAGGGCATCTCGCCCGAGGCGTGGCTCATAAATGACGAACCATCATATCGCCCGGCTTGGGCTGAATTTGGGAATGACTTTGTTGTCCGCCGTGAAAATGTAGATCTACGGTTCTCGCCTGATCGCGCACCTTTCCAAACACCCTTGGGGCGCGCGTGTTTGGGGAGGTCATGGAGTTGGTCGGGACAGACGGGCGCGTTCGCGTCGCGCACTGATCGTGACAGTTGTGTCGGCCCTTGTGGCCGCGGCGGGACCGGCGGCCGCCCTTGCGGCTGCGGGCCAGGCCGCCGCGGCGACGCCGGTCGAGACCGCGAAAACGACGAAGGACGCCGGCGCGAACACGCACCGCACGGCGCTCACCCAGAGCGCGGCGGTGCGGGAGGCGGCCGGCGCGGGCCAGAACGTGGAGATCACATCGCTGCGGACGGAGTCCAGCGAGACGTACGCCACGCCGGACGGCAGCCTGGAGACGGACCAGCATCTGCGTCCGGTTCGGGCGCGCGTCGGCGGAGCCTGGAAGGCCATCGACAACACCCTGGTCAAGCAGCCGGACGGCAGCATCGCGCCCGCGGTGGCGGCGGTGGGGATGACGCTGTCGGGTGGCGGTTCGGGCCCGCTGGTGACCTTGAACCGGGCGGGGCGGAAGCTGTCGTACGCCTGGCCCTCGGCGCTGCCGGCCCCGACGCTCAGCGGTGACACCGCGACGTACAAGAACGTGCTGCCGAACGTGGACCTGCAGGTGCGCGCGGACGTCGACGGGTTCCATGAACTGGTCGTGGTCAACACCGCCGCGGCTGCGAAGAATTCCGCGCTGGCGCGGCTGACCTTCAAGGTGCGGGGGATCGGCCTCCATGTCTCGCGCGCCGCGGGCGGGGGGCTGACGGCCACCGACACGGCGAGTGGTGGGGAGGTGTTCTCCGCGCCGCAGCCGATCATGTGGGACTCCGGCTCTCGTGTGACGGCGACGGCCGTGTCCCAGGGCGCGAACACCGACGACCCGACACAGGGGCCGACCGACACCTCGCACGTGGCGCCGATCGCCGTCGCCGTCGACTCGGGCGCCTCGGGCGACTCGAAGCTGACGCTGACACCCGCCCACTCCCTGCTGGCCGGCGCGGGGACGTCGTTCCCGCTGTACATCGACCCCCAGACGTACACCCCCAAGGCGGGGGACTGGACGATGGTGTCGAAGACGTGGGCTTCGAGCCCGCAGTATCACTTCAACGGCGACTCGGACTCGGGGGTGGGGGACTGCGCCTGGTCCTACTGCTCCCCGTACGACGTGAAGCGACTGTTCTACTCCTTCCCCACGTCGAGGTTCGCGGGGAAGTCGATTCTGGACGCCACGTTCATCGGGCATGAGACCTGGGCGGCCTCGTGCAGCGCGCGGCCGGTCGAGCTGTGGCGGACGAAGGGCTTCACCTCGGGCACGACGTGGGACTCCTCGTCGGACAACTGGCTGGATCACCTGGACACGCAGAACGAGGCGCACGGCTACTCCGGCTGCTCGGCCTCCGACGTCGAGTTCAACGCCACCACCGGCGTGCGCTACGCGGCGGCACACAACTCCTCGACCACCTCCTTCGGGTTGCGGGCTTCCGACGAATCGGATCCGTACGGCTGGAAGCGGTTTACCAACGACGCGTACCTGCGGGTGCACTACAACATGCCGCCCCAGCAGATCCGCATGTCCCAGCTGTCGATGAGTCCCGGCGGCTCGTGCCACAGCCCGTCGGCCGCCGTGCGGATCCGCACCCTGCCGTCGATCACCGCGAGCGACGTCACCGACCCGGACGGCGATCAGGTGAGTGTGCAGTTCTCCCTGGCGTGGGACGCCGGGGACGGCAAGGGCCTCACCACACAGTGGACCTCGTCGAAGATCGGGCCGAAGAAGTCGGGGTCGACGTTCTCCACCACGCTCCCCTCGACCCTGTCCAACGGCAAGACGATCCCCAAGAACAAGACGCTCGCCTGGCAGGCGCGCGCGGTCGACTACGACCAGGGCACGTACTACAGCTACTCACCGTGGTCGTCCGGGGGTTCGGCGACGAACTGCTACTGGGTGTACGACACCAGCGTGCCGGCCGGTCCGGTGATCACGTCCGGTGACTACCCGGCGGTCGACGACAGCGATCCGAACGACCCGACGTACGACGGGTCGGCCGCGACGGCACCTTCACCTTCGACTCGGCGTCCACGGACGTCGTCAAGTACTGCTACGGCGTGAACGTGGACCCGGTGTGCGACACCGACCACACGGTGACCACCTCGTCCGGTGCGGCGAAGTCGGTGATGTTCCGGCCGACGCGGGCCGGCACGAACTTCCTCTACGTGCAGGCCTTCGACAGCGCCGGCAACGGCGGTGAGCCGGAGGTGTACAAGTTCCGGGTCAAGGAGGGACAGCCGGCGCGGGCGGAGTGGCAGTTGGACGACGCCTCGGGAGCGACACAGGCCGTCGGCACCGCCGGTGACCGGACTCTGAGCGTGGTGGGCTCCCCGACGCTGGGCGCGCCGGGCAAGTCAGGCACGGGGATCGACTTCAACGGGACCGATTCCTACCTCCAGTCCGACATCCCGACCGCGCACACCAACGACAGCATGACGGTCGCGGCCCGGGTGAAGCTCGACCGGATGCCGACCACGGCTGCGATCGTGGCCGCTCAGCCGGGCAACTACGCACCGGGCTTCGAGCTGTACTACTCGCAGGCATACGACCGGTGGGTGTTCAACCAGTACGGCTCCGACTCGCCCTCGGCCACCCCGGTGCGGGCGATGTCCGCAGCCGCCGGCGGGGTGTCGCCCGGCCAGTGGTACCACCTGGCCGGGTCCTACAACGCGGCCACCGACCTGCTGTCCCTGTACGTCAACGGCACCCTGGAGGGGACCACGAGTTACTCCACCGCGTGGGACGCGCGGCGGGGCCTGCAGATCGGCGCCGGCAACTACTCCGGCTCGGCGGCGAGCTTCTTCCCGGGCACCATCGACGACGTACGGATCTACGACAAGGCCCTCGTGGCCGGTGACGTGACGCACCTGTACAACGGGGAGCCGCTCGGGACGGGGCGCCCGGCCCGCGCGGTCTTCCCGCTGCACGAGACGGCCACCCAGGCCGACGGCACGG
>NZ_JBHXSG010000109.1:0-9541 GCF_042714835.1 Streptomyces sp. NPDC058678
GGCGGCGACGGCGGCGGCGGCCTCATCGGCGGCGGCGGCGGCGCAGGCGGCGACGGCGGCGGCGGCCTCATCGGCGGCGGCGGCGGCGCAGGCGGCGACGGCGGCCTCTGACTGAGGGAACCTCCACGTTCCTACTTTGTCAGTCTGTTCCTATCCTTGCGTCCCCAATGCGTCCCCAACTCCGTCTTTGCGGACGGAAGCGCAGGATAGGGAGGACAAATTCACCTGCTCGGCAGCACACCGCGACCACGCGCGCAGCGGATTCCCCTTCCAACGCGCAGAGGCTCCGTGCCCAGTGCCGCGGCGGAGCCCCATCCACCTTCACAGGACCAACACAACCAGGCTCTTGGCGTCGCTTGCATTCCTGGCTAAGTCAAGATTTCCGTGAAGCGGGTCAGTGAGCCGTCTGGTTCGTGACTCTGTGTTGTCGGCGGTTGGCGGCGACGGGTAGGACTCGCTTGTGGAGCAAGGGGAGTCCGGCTCGTCCTGCCATCTGCCGTTTGAGCAGCTTAATGTCTGTGCGAGGCAGCCTCAGCCCCATTCCGCGCTCAGCCCGAGGATGACGGCATGGAGGTCAGCCAGCAGGCCGTCGGCGAAGCCCCGCGTAGGCCGTGGTTCACGTAGGCGCGGGCGTCGGCAATCCATTCGGGCAGTCGGCTCGCGCTACGGATGGCCATCATCGCGGCGAAGAACCCGGACGCGTCCGGTGGCGGCCTCAAATTCGGGGCAGCGGGCCAGGATTGCCTTGAGTTTCTGCTGGTCGCTGTCGCTCATGCGGTCGGGGTTCCGGGTGATCCATCCAGTCACCTTGCGCACCCCGGGCGGCCCTGGCGGGGGCGGGGCACCATCCGGTGCGCGGCGGAAGCGGCGGCCGCGTTCGCGGAGCTTGGCTCCGCTGGTGTGGCCTTCGTTCCAGCGTTGGTGCACGTGCACCCCCTGGTCGAGGCTGGAGTCTGGCGGTGATGAAGGACTGACAGTCGCCACCGGCCGCACGGAACGACCGGCGGGCGGGCGGGCCGTGCAGCGCGAGGGGCGATGCCCGCGGACCCTATGAGCAGCCCGCTCACCACGGGCGACGCTCGGCAGTAGACCGGCGGCCCGGCCCCTGACGCACACTCGGTCATGCGGTACCCAACCCATGGATATCAGGGTCGGAGACTGGCGCGGTGGATGACGCTACTCACCATCATGAGCAGAGGTTCCCGTTGGTCTCTTTACATTCGCCGGTGTCCGGCTCGCCGGTGACCGTCCCACCAGCGTCGCCAGGAGAGTCGTCACCGTCGGGGTCGACGACATCACCAGGTCCGCGGCCTTGGGCCGAGGGGAGAAAAGGGACCGGGAACAGCGTGGGTCACGTCCGAGGGGCGGACATCGCGTCGCTTGGGGTTGTCGCAGATCTCGCATTGCCCGATGTGGCGGGTGATGCGCTTGCGCATCAGCACAGTCATTGTGCCGTCCCAGCCGTCAAGCATCTGGCCCAGTTCGGTGCAGTCCTTCCGCCCATTGCGGGCCAGGACCACCGCCGCCACGGCATTCTCCAACTGTTGCCGCGCTCGGGACAGCAGCGCATGTGCATGGTTGCGCTGCACCCCCAGTGCCGCAGCCACGTCGGCACCGTCCAGATCCCGGCGTACCGACAGCTCCAGCACCTCGCGATCACGCGAATTGAGCCCTTCGAAGGCCTCCCACACCAGAGTCCGTATCTCCTCGGCGCGCAGGCGCGCACCGAGGTCGACAGCCTCGTCAACCAGCTCGCCGGCTTCTTCAAGCTGAGTGGTGCGACCCTTGGTACGCAACTGGTGTCGGCATTCATTGCGGGCGATCGCATAGAGCCACGGACGAAGCCGCTGAGGGTCTCGCAGCTGGTCAATGCACTCATTGGCGAGGACGAAGGTGTCCTGCAAGACGTCGGCGGCAGCGTCGCTGTCGTGAAGAACTGAACGGCAGTAGCCATAGATCTGACCTGCGTAGGCGTCGTACGCCGCTGCCAGCCCCCGGCAGTCCGCAGCCCGAATGGCAGCCACTATTTCATGATCGTCCACATGGGAAACATTAGAGCAAAACGGACATATTTTGAACCCCCCTCGCTGCTGGACGCGTGACGGCGGCCCTGGCGGCCGTGACCACGCCCTGTGCGCAGTGGTCGAGCAGATCGGGCGGCTGTCTCAGCCCCACACCAGCCGGAGCCGAGGCTGCGTCGACCCAGCCTCGCTGGGCCGAGTCGAGTGCCGCCGGCGGGAGGAAAGAAAAGAGGGCTTCGAAATGTTGTTGGCGTGGTCTGCCGTCGCGGCTCTTGTATGCGAGCGTGGGGCATCGGGCCCCGCCTGCTGAAGGAGTCAGCATGCATGAGCCGCCTCGCGTTGCTCCCCAGACGTCACGTCCCGCCCTGTCTCCCCGCGAGCAGCAGATCCTGCGGCACATGACAGAGGGATGCACCTATGCCGGAACGGCACGTCGGCTCGGTATCTCCGTACACACCGTTGACGGCTATCTCCGCCGGATCCGGGCCAAGACCGGCGTATACACCCAGGCAGAACTGATCCGACTGGCGTTGATGCTCGGGCTGTGATCTCCCGAGCCGACCCACTCGGTACCCGCGCCTGCCCATGGCAACGGCCAGCCGGAGCATCGCCCGGAGCCCGAGCCCACGTTTTGTTTGCGCGGCAGCCTCAGGTGCCGGCGGCCAGGAACTGTTCGGCCCAGATGGTCTTGCCGATGGGGCCATGACGGGTGCCCCATCGGTGGGCGAGCTGAGCGACCAACAGCAGGCCCCGCCCCCCTTCGTCGAACAGCCGGGCGCGCCGCAGGTGCGGGGCGGTGCTGCTCGAGTCGAAGACCTCGCTGATCAAGATGTTGCCTTCGTGAATCAGCCGCAGCTGGATAGGCGGTCGGCCGTAGCGAATGGCGTTGGTGACCAGTTCACTGACGATCAGCTCGGCGATCAGGGCGGCGTCGTCAAGTCTCCAGACAGCCAGCTGGTCAGTGGCGTGGCGCCGGGCCTGGGCGACGATTGCGGGGTCGCTGGCCAGGTCCCAGACGGCGACCTTGTCGGCATGCAGAGCCCTGGTACGGGCGATGAGCAGGGCGACGTCGTCATCGGGGCGGTGCGTCAGCACACCCGCAAGGACGCTGTCGCAGACCGCCTCCACTTGCGTGACGGGGCGGGCCAGGGCAGTGAACATCTTGTCCAGAGCTTCGTCGATGTCGCGGTCGCGAGGTTGGAGCAGACCGTCGGTGTACAGGACGAGGAGGCTGCCTTCCGGCAGCTCGGTCTCCAGGGTCTCAAAGGGCAGACCGCCCAGGCCCAGCGGCGGACCGGCCGGGACATCCAGGAGGTACACCGTGCCGTTGGGGGCGGCCACGGCGGGCTGGGGGTGGCCCGCCCGGGCGAGGGTGCAGCGGCATGAGACCGGGTCGTAGACCGCGTACAGGCATGTGGTGCCGATGCCCCCAACAGTCTCGGGGGTGCTTCCCGTGCTGCCCTCCTCGGCCGACAGGTGCAGGACGAGGTCGTCGAGGTGTGTGAGCAGCTCGTCGGGCGGCAGGTCGACTTCGGCCAGGGTACGCACCGCGGTGCGCAGCCTGCCCATGGTGGCCGAGGCACGGATGCCGTGGCCGACGACGTCGCCCACGACGAGGGCCACCCGTGCGCCGGACAGCGGAATCACATCGAACCAGTCGCCCCCCAAACCGGCGCGGGTCGCGGCGGGCAGGTAGCGGGAGGCGACCTCCAGGGCCGCCTGATCGGGCAGCGTCTGCGGCAGCAGGCTGCTCTGCAGCGTCATGGTGGTGGTATGCGCGCGGGGGCGTCGACGGGCTTCGAGGATGCTGCCTGCCGCCCGGGCGGTGAGCTCCTCGGCCACTAGCAGGTCGTCCGGTTCGAAGGGCTCGGGGCGCTGGTAACGGCCGAAGAACGCCACGCCGATGATGGTGCCGTGCGCCCGCATCGGCACCACGATCACCGAGTGTGCTCCCCACCGGCGGATCCACGCGGCTGCCGGGTCCTGCTGCACCCACTGGGCGATACCGGCATCGGCCGTGTCATACAGGGCGCTGCGGCCCTGGGCCAAGCACCTGGCCGGGGGAGAAAGCGCCGGGTAGGCGGTCGTCTCCGCCGGCACATCCAAGAACTCAGGTCTGTCCTCGCGGACCGAGCGCACAGCGGTACGGCGCACGGTCACCAGCTCCGCCGGCGAGAAGGGGAGTTCCTCCACGCGGTGGGCGCCCTCCAGCAGGTCGACGGCGGTGAAGTCCGCCAGCCGAGGCACGGTGACGTCGGCCAGCTCCTGCGCGGCACGGGTGATGCCCAAGGTGGCCTCGGCATCGTTCCCCAGGAGCGTCCGCTCCTGGGTGAGGTACCCCTGCGACTTGTGGTGCGCCGCCAGGCACACAGCACGTACCCGGCCGTCCGGGTCCTTCAACGGGGCAAGAGTGGCCGAAAAGCTGTGCTCCGCGCTGACACCCGCGGGATGAAGATAGGGCTCCACCTGCTGCGACTGACCGGCTTTCATCACCAGCCGCATCTTCTCTTCGACCTCATCGTTCGCCGGACACGGCGCGATCTCTGGCAGATGCAGTCCGAGCATCTGCCTTTCCTCCAAGGACAGCGCGCCCTCCATGCCCGCGTTGGCGCGCACCAGCCGCAAGTCGGTGTCGAAGACCGCCAGGACGCAAGGGACTTGAATGAACGTCCACTTCGCCAGCGCATCACCCCGGAGCGTACGCGCTGGGTCCGCCACCGCGCACACCACGAGCCACTCGCCTGTCCCGCCACTGCCGCCTCGGTGGTGCGCCAGCAGCCCCAGCTGCAGCCGGTGGCCGTCGCCGCGTCTCAGCGCCACTGTGCCGGTGAGGCGTTCTTGCCTGGCCGCCGCCCGCCGCACCTGCCCGCCGACGTCATCGGCGAGCAGCCCGGCAGCGGGAAGCCCCACCACCTGCGCGGGCGCATACCCCAGCAGCCGCCGGGCCTCCTCGCTCCACCCCGTCACACGGCCCTGTTCGTCGATGGTGGCCGTGGCCGTGTAGGTCGGCTCCCCGGCGACCTGTGCCTCGTCAAGCCACTCACCAGGAGGGGTGGGTCGCTCCATCACCGCTCACCTCACGCCTACGGATTCCATATCCCGCTTCCCACGGGAACGCACAACCAGCGCCCTCCTAACAAGCATCAACCTGGGGCCCACCGAGCACCAGCGCAGTACGTCGACCAGGGGTTCGGCAGGGCACAGGCTCCGACGCGCCTGCCTGAACGGACATGGCGGGTGGCGGATCCCGAGTATTTCCAAGAGAAGCAAGGGGGAGAATGTCAAGCCCCGGTGTTACGGGGCTACCCCTCGCCTGCTCTCCTCGCGGAAAGTCGTGTCAACGAATTCGGCAACCTCGCCGATTCGGAAACCCTCTCGATTTCGTGAGGAGTTCAACATGTCCAGAGTCATGTCACGTCGCGCCATCGCGAGTGTCCTCGGGACGCTCATGGTTGCAACGGCGGTATCGCAAGTCCCGGCATCTGCGACACAGACGCATCACCCGCCGCTCCCGAAGCCGATCAAGCATTCCGCGAAGTGGACACTGAAATTCTCCGGTGCCGCCGGGACAAACGTGCCGTTTGCACTTTACAGCCAGCGGGAGAAGGATCACCTCTACTATGCATGGCGCAAGTGGGGTATCAGCCTCAAGTGGACCGAGTCCGCAAAGAACGAGTGGAAGTTCGTGAAGTGCGGTAGTTCAGGGACTTCGAGTCCGGTCCGCTACGACCAGAAACTCGCCCTCTACAACACTTCGGACAAGGAGTACATGGTCTACGGGAAGCGGAATGTCGGCATCAACCTGAGCTGGTCGAAGAGGCTGGATCAAAAGGCCTGCCAGTGGAAGGTGCGGGGCGGCAAGACTGGAAAGGCTATCGGCCCCTCTCCGGTCAAGGACGCGCTGCTCTTCAACACCGCGGTGAAGGACTACCTCGTCAACGAATGGCGCCCGGCAGGAGTCAGCCTGCGCTGGTACACGTACGGTATTGGTGACCAGATATGGGATAATGTCAAAAAGGCAACGTGCTTCGCGGGAGTCCTGAGCAACGAGGCCAAGGTGGCTTGTACGGCTTTCAAGGCGCTGCGGGAATTCGAAAAGGCCATGGGATACTCCCGGACCGTCCCGAACCCGCTGTCCCAGGTGTGACCACCTCGGCGACTCAAGAATGTGCCCCCGGTCCGGGCCGGACCGGGGGCACATTCACGTAACCACACGTCACGGCACCTGGGGCGCGTGCTTCACACGTCCCGCCCGACGTCAAGCCCCGAAGCCTCGGGACTGCACTCGCCGCCCACCGCTTGCAAAGATGAGATCAGACGTTCCGCCTCACATGTGGGGCCACACCCAAAGTCACCGAAAGGACAGGACGGAAATGAAACTTAGGTCCCTCCGCCGATCCGCTCCGCCTGCCGCCCTGGCAATCGCAGCGCTGACTCTGGTCAACACGGGAGAAGCCTCCGCTACATCCGTTCAGAAAAACTGCAGCGGATGGGTCAAAATTCCCGCGAAATCCTCTGAACCCGTACCGATCAAGACGAAGACGTGCCTCGAACGCAAGCAGGACGAGAGCGGATACAAGATAAGGGTCTCCACGGGAGTTCGCTACTCCGGCACGGAGAGCCATTCCTGGAGCATCTACACAGAGCAGTATTTCCAGCGCGCAAAGATAAGCAGCTGGCACTTGTCGGTATCCTCCCAGAAGAGGGAGGACTGGTATCCAGCAGACTGGGTCCAGGGGACGCGGGACAGTGGAGCTGCAGGTCTTCGGATTGCCAGGTCCTATGTCGACCCTGCAAGCGACCGCGACAGGCCGGTCAATGTATATGCATGGCTCCACACGAGGTAGCCAGAAAGAGGTGCGAGAGTTGACGACCGCCATTTCCTTTTCCGGGCTTACCAAACGCTACGGCGCCCGTACCGCGATTGAGGATGTGACCTTCTCCGTCCAGTTCGGTGAGGTCACCGGATTCTTCGGGCCGAATGGCGCCGGGAAGACGACCTGCCTGCGGATACTGGCCGGTCTGGTGGCACCGGACCGCGGAACCGCTACCGTCCTGGGGAGCCCCTTCGCGGAACTTCCCGGCCCGGCCCGGCAGGTGGGGGTGGCTTTCGACGATGCCGGCGCACACCCCGGACACACGGGCCGCCAGCACTTGCTGGCGACTGTCACCGAGGCGGGTGTCCCGGCTCGCCGGGTGGACGAAGTCCTGGCAATGACCGACATCGAGGATGTCGCGGAGAGGAAGATCGAAACCTGCTCCCAGGGCACACGCCACCGCCTGGGACTCGCCACCGCACTGCTCGGTGACCCGCGCGTTCTCATTCTCGATGAGCCCGCAGGCGGCCTGGGCCCGCATGGCGTCCGCCAGCTGCGGACTCTCCTGAGACGCCTGGCCGATCAGGGACGCGCTGTGCTGCTGTCAAGCCGTACCCTGGCCGATGTGGAGCAGACCGCGGACCGCGTGGTCGTGCTGCACAAGCGGGTCCTCTTCACCGGCTCCGTCGAGGCTCTGCGCCGACGTTCCTTCCCCGCCGGGGGTGCGCTGCGAGTGCGCACTTCGGACGACGCTCGCATGGCTGCCGAACTCGCCTCCTCCGCGGGCGACATCCGGTCGGAGGCGGCACATGGCGTACTCGTCCAGGGGGCGAGCGCCGAGACGATCCTGGCCACAGCCGCGGCCATCGGTGTCGAGGTGTATGAACTGGCCGAACCGGTCGCGAGCCTGGAGGAGGAGTTCTGCCGACTCCTCAACGACACAGCTCCCGGGGGTGCTCGGTGAGCGCCCTCTTTCGCCTGGCAGTTCGAGCAGTTCACGTCGGGCACCGCCGCAGAGGCAGAACTGGCGGAGCCTGATAGCCCCGCTGGAAGACACCTGCGACCGCACCGGCACAAGCCGAGTCCGGAGCAGATCGCGAACCGGCTGTGCACTTGCTCACCCCCTGTTCGGTCAGGCGCACCCCGTACAACTTCGCGATCAGTGTGCCCACGTGGGCGCGCGTCCACAGCTGCCCACGCAGTCCCAGGTCACGGGGCTGGTGATCGAGGATGGCCTACCGGACGGCCTCCTGCTCGGCCTCGGGCAGCGCCTGATGTTCTCCCACGCGCCGCCCGCAGGGATGGAGCCGTCAGCGCCTCACGCACGCCGGAGCGCCACTTCGCCCACCAGCCGTCCACTGCTGTTTCCCGCTCATGATCCGGGCATCGCCGCACGGGGCACGCGCGAGCTCTACTCGTTCCACACGACCCGTTATGCACGATTTGCCCGTTCTTCAGGTATGTGCGATACCGAGAGAGGAGGCTCTCCCCGATCGCCGAGGAACCCTGCTGGTCATCCTGGAAGAGAAAACGCCATGGCAGGAGCAGGCAAGGTCGCCGGGCATGTGATTGCCGGACGCTACCGGCTCCTGCGCCAGCTCGGCGCCGGAGGCTGGGGGCGCGTGTGGCTCGCCTACGACCAGGAACTGGCGTGCGAGGTCGCCCTCAAAGAGATTGCCCTGCCGCCGAACCTCCCGGAATCAGAGGTGAGCCCCCGGATCGCCCGGGCCCGCCGCGAGGCCCGGCACGCCGCCCGGCTGCGCAACCACCCCCATGTCGCCACCGTGCACGACATCCTCGAGGAGGAGGGCCTGCCGTGGATCGTCATGGAGTTCGTCCCCGGCGCCACCGACCTGGACGCGGTGGTATGCGCCCGCGGTCCGCTGCCGCCCGCCGAGGTCGCGCGGATAGGTGTGGCGGTCCTGGACGCCCTGCGGGAGGGCCACGGGCTCGGCCTCCTGCACCGGGACGTCAAACCGGCCAACATTCTGCTCACCGGCCCCGTCCGCGAACCGCGGCCCGGGTACCGCGCCAAGGGCGGACGGGTACTGCTGACCGACTATGGCATCGCGCTGGAGCAGGACTCCGGCGACACCCGCCTGACCGAGACCGCCAAGGTGCCGGGGACCTTGCCCTACATGGCGCCGGAACAAGCCCGCGGCCAGGAGCCCACCCCGGCCTCTGATCTGTTCTCGCTCGGCGCCACCCTGTATTTCGCGCTGGAGGGGACCGGCCCCTTCGACCGCAACTCCAATTACGCCACGCAGGTCGCACTGCTCTTCGAAGATCCGCCACCGCCGCTCCGGGCGGGCCGTCTGACACCGGTGGTGCTCGGGCTGCTGGCCAAGGACCCCACCCGACGGATGGACGGTGACGAGGCCGCTGACCGGCTCGCTCCCATCGCCGCTCCACCGCCGTCCCAGCCTCCATTGCCACCACCGACTATCCCGGTGGGGAGACCGCCGCCCGAGCCACCACCGCCCGCCCCGAAGCCGACGCGCGCCCAAGAGCCGGCCAAGCCGACCGAGCCGGATGAACCGGCCAGCCCACCCCCGCCTACACCACCGCCCGCGCCGCCGCGAGCGGGCGGCCCGACCTGGCAGCGGCCAGGCCCGCCGAGCCCCAGGCGCTGGCGTGCCTGGGCGCCCCCCGCGCCCCCACCCCCCCGCCCCCAGGCGGCGCGCCCCCCGGGGGCCGCGCAGC
>NZ_JBHXSG010000109.1:9551-18038 GCF_042714835.1 Streptomyces sp. NPDC058678
GCGCCCCAGCGCCGGCCCCGCCTCCCGAGCCGCCCCCGACGCGCCGGGGGGGGAGTCCGCCGCGCGAGCCACCACCCCCCGCCCCGAAGCCGACGCGCCCCCCGGAGCCAGCCAAGCTGACCAAGCTGGATGAACCGGCTGACATGCCCCCGCCCACGCCGCCGCGTACGGGCGCCGCGACCCGGCCGCGGCCAGGCCCGCCGAGCCCCAGGCGCCGGCGGGCCTGGCTCATCGCAGCGGTGGTGCTGGCGGTGCTCGCCGCTGGGGGCCTCGGCATCTACTTGGCAGTGCCGGACCGCTCCCCGAGTCCTGAACCCACTGCCACTGCATCCCCCACTGCCCTGCCCACCGCACCGACATCCGTGTCCTCGATTCGGGTCGGCGACTTCCCGTGGGGGGTGGCGGTGTCCCCGGACGGACGCCGGGCCTACGTGACCAACGGGGACCCGGACTCGGTGTCGGTGATCGACACCGCTACGAACCGCACCGTGGGCAAACCCATCCCCGTCGGTGCGGACCCGATGGGGGTGGCGGTGTCGCCGGACGGACGCCGGGCCTACGTGACCAACCAAAGCGCGTTCCCGGGCTCGGTGTCGGTGATCGACACCGCTACGAACCGCACCGTGGGCAAACCCATCCCCGTCGGCGACGTCCCAAGGAGGGTGGCGGTGTCCCCGGACGGACGCCGGGCCTACGTGACCAACGGGGACCCGGGCTCGGTGTCGGTGATCGACACCGCTACGAACCGCACCGTGGGCAAACCCATCCCCGTCGGTGCCAGCCCGGGGGGGGTGGCGGTGTCCCCGGACGGACGCCGCGCCTACGTGACCAACGCGGGCGCGGACTCGGTGTCGGTGATCGACACCGCTACGAACCGCACCGTGGGCAAACCCATCCCCGTCGGTGCCAGCCCGGAGGATGTGGCGGTGTCCCCGGACGGACGCCGGGTCTACGTGGCCAACGCGGACTCGGACCCGGGCTCGGTGTCGGTGATCACGTTCTAGGGTGTCTGAGAGGAGCCACGGGCTGCTCTGCACTGAAAGGCCCGTCGACCTGCGCCAACGGATGCGGCCGAGAGAAGCGGCGGGCTGCTGCTGTGGCCGTCTTGGATCTTGGCAGGATGAGGGGCGGGGTGACGTACGGCCGCCGACCACACCCAGCAGCGCGCGGGCGGAGAGGCCCAGCGGGCCGCAGGCCAAGAGACGGGAAGGGAGGCGCACAATGCGGCGGCCGATCCGGCGCAGGCCGTCACGCGTCTTTCCGCACGCCGCGTGGCAGGCACAGCTACGGCTCGTCGACCGCCATCAGTCTCGCTGTGGGGCGTTCCCACCGAAGTGGGATTTGCCGCAGATCAAGCCGTGTACCACTGTGATCAGCTGTGCGACATCCTCCGGCAACGAGCAGACGCCGATCCCCCCGCCGACATCCGTGAGGCCCTGGTCCTGGCCCAGCAGGCAGCCGATGCGCTCCACACGCTGCGTGACGGGTGGATGACCTACTTCACGCGCCACCAAGGCGAGCACCCGGCCGACCGCACCGAGAACGCGACCCTGCCGACCGCCTGATCCATCGGTCGATGGACGAGGAACGGCCGCAGACGGAGACCGTCGCGTCGTGGCCCGACCTCCCCGCTGCGGAGCAGGCGATGATCGACATGCTCCCGGTCCTGGACGTCTGCGTCCCCTGAGGGCCGCACTGTGCCGCGGCGACACGATCGTCGACGGCGTTGGTGTCGCCGAAAGAGCCAATGTCGTACTGGTGACCAATGGGCGGGATGGCGGCGTCATCGCCGCGCCCGCGCCTGCCGTCCGCCCATGCGGGGTTTTCTCTTCGGGCCGTTTCTCCGTACCTCAGGACAGTCGTCCGGTCGCTCCCTCTGCCGTCGCCTGTGGCCACGAACCTGAACGCTCGCCGCGTCGGGCTCCTCAATCGGCAGACAGAGAACAGATCTGCCCGCAGCCCCTCGCCGACACCTTCCGAAATACCGGTGTCCCCACAGCGTCCCCACACCATGGACGCATGGCCCTTCCACGGCTTGCGCCGCGTACGCTCCCGGCACATCCTCGCAGGTCAGACGCGCATCAGCAGGTGCATACCTGCCCGCAACGAACTCGCGAGCAGCGGATTCAGTCCGTTGAGCGATAGTTGACGCTCCGACACCTCACGAGGAATGTTTCCGCAGGTCAGAAGCCTGCACAGGTGGGGCGGGTGGGACTCGAACCCACGGCCGACGGATTATGAGTCCGCTGCTCTAACCGGCTGAGCTACCGCCCCATAGCGGCGTGTCGCGTACACGTGTGCGCGCCGTCTGCCGCAGCATAGCCGCTCATACGATCTCCTGCTTCGGATGGTCGACTTCGCCTGCCCTGGAGGACTGCGCCGCGCTGAGCCCGGTTCCACCGGACATGAAAAAGGACCCCTACGGGGTCCTTTTCCAGCTGCTCTCCCGACTGGACTCGAACCAGTAACCTGCCGGTTAACAGCCGGCTGCTCTGCCAATTGAGCTACGGAAGATCGAAGCTCCCCCGACTGGACTCGAACCAGTAACCTGCCGGTTAACAGCCGGCTGCTCTGCCAATTGAGCTACGGAGGATCGCCTCGTTGCATCGAACCTACCTCCCTGGGTATTCGCCAGGGGGCGGGCGGTCGCTGCGACACATACATTAGCGCAAGCAGGGGGGTGCTTCGCCAATCGGTTCCCCCCGACACCGATGCCGCGTCGGAGACCAACACGAGGGAAGGGTGGCTGTCATGCGCTACCGGCTCACGTTCGTCGTCGGACTCGCTCTGGGTTACGTGCTGGGCACGAAGGCCGGACGCGAGCGCTACGAGCAGCTGAAGAAGTCCGCCCGCCAGGTCGCGCAGAACCCTGCCGTCCGCAACACCGCGGAGACGGCGGCGCAGCAGGGCCGCCAGTACGCGGGCAAGGCGTACCACGTGGTGAGCGAGAAGGTGGGTGACCGGGTGCCCGACTCGGTGGCCCAGCGGGTCCGATCCCTGCGCGATCACAACGCCAACGGGGCCGCCGGAGACGACTGGGGTACCAGCAATACCTAGCGGTCCGGGCCGTGCCGGGGGCCCTTCCACGGACAGGGGCCCCCGAGCCGACACGTTCACCCCCCGCCGTACGGCAGAATTTTGGCCATGGGGATAGTCGCCGGGCTGGACAGTTCGCCCGAATTCACTCGTATCGTCGTCTGTGACACGGACACGGGCGCCGTGCTGAGGCAGGGCTACGCGCCGCATCCGGTGGAGAACGCCGACGGCGGTGCGCGGCCTTCCGATGTCGATCCGCAGGCCTGGCTGCTGTCCCTCGGTGAAGCCGCCGGCGGCGGGCTGCTGGAGGGCGTGCAGGCCATCGGTGTGTCCGCGCAGCAGAACGCGGTGGTGCCGCTGGACTCCCAGGGCAACACCGTGCGGCCGGCGATGGTCGGCGGGGACCGGCGGGCGCAGGTCGCGGCAGCCGATCTGGTCGACGCGCTCGGCGGGCGCGAGGCGTGGGCGCAGGCCGTGGGCTGTGTGCCGCAGACCGCGCAGCCGGTGGCCAAGCTGCGCTGGCTCGCCAAGACCGAGCCCGAGGCCGCCCAGCGCACGGCCGTCCTGTTGCAGGCCCACGACTGGCTGGTGTGGCAGTTGCTCGGGCGGCCGGTGAGACGGACCACCGATCGCGGCGGGGCTTCCGGGACCGGGTACTGGTCTGCCGCCACCGGCGCCTACCGGGCCGATCTCGTCGAGCTGGCGCTCGGGCACCAGGTCATGCTGCCCGAGGTGATCGGCCCCTCCGACGCGGCCGGTACGACTCCGGAGGGGCTGCTGATCTCCGCCGGGACCGGCGAGACGATGTCCGCCGCCTTCGGGCTGGGGCTAGGCCTGGGTGATGCGGTGGTGTCGCTCGGGGCCTCCGGTTCCGTGATGGCCGTGCACCCCGAGGCGCTCGTCGACCAGAGCGGGATGATCACGTCTTTGGCGGACGCCACCGGCATGCACCTGCCGGTCGTCACCACGCTGAACGCCGTACGGACCCTGCGCGGGGCCGCCGAGATGCTGGGGCTCGCCGATCTGGAGAGCCTGTCCGAGCTGGCGATGAAGTCGACGCCGGGCGCGCACGGGCTGGTGCTGCTGCCCTATCTGGAGGGTGAGCGGACGCCGAGTCTGCCGCACACGGCCGGGACACTGGCGGGTCTGCGGCGGGAGTCGATGAAGCCGGAGCATCTGGCGCGGGCCGCGTTCGAGGGCATGCTGTGCGGGCTCGCGGACGCGCTCGACGTGATGCGCGGCCGGGGTGTGGAGGTGCGGCGCGTCTTCCTGCTGGGTGCGGCGGCCGAGCTGCCCGCCGTGCAGGCCGCGGCGCCCGCGCTGTTCGGTGCGCAGGTCGTCGTACCGCAGCCGGCGGACTACGCGGCGATCGGAGCGGCCCGGCAGGCCGCCTGGGCGCTCGGCGTGTCGCAGGGGAACCTCGACCCGCGCACCCCGCCGGCCTGGCAGGGGGCGGCAGCGCAGGTCCTGGAGCCCGGCGAGGATCTGGCGGTGGGGCAGGCCGTGCGGCAGCAGTTCGTTTCGGTGCGGGAGCAGACGCATCCGGGGGCGTTCCGGTCATAGCGGAACGTAAGACTCCGGTATGAGCCGGGCCCGGAAGGCCGTACGAAGCACTGCTGTCGGCTAAATCGGTTGAGGTAACACGGGTGGAGTGTCCGACGATAGGGGCCAGGGGCAACCAAACCCCGCCCCCACCGCCGACTCCGAGAGACCAAGCGTGCTCATACGACTTCTGCGGACCTATCTCAGGCCCTACAAGAAACCCATCGCCCTTCTGGTGCTGCTGCAGTTCCTGCAGACCTGCGCCACTCTCTACCTGCCCACGCTCAACGCGGACATCATCGACAGCGGAGTCGTGAAGGGCGACACCGGCTACATCCTCTCGTTCGGCGCCCTGATGATCGGCATCTCGCTCGTGCAGGTCGTGTGCAATGTCGGTGCCGTGTACTACGGCGCGAAGACCGCGTCGGCGCTCGGCCGGGACCTTCGGGCCGCCGTCTTCGACCGGGTGCAGTCCTTCTCGGCGCGCGAGGTCGGCCAGTTCGGCGCCCCGTCGCTGATCACCCGGACGACCAATGACGTCCAGCAGGTCCAGATGCTGGCCCTGATGACGTTCACCCTGATGGTGTCGGCGCCGATCATGTGCATGGGCGGCATCGTGCTGGCGCTCGGCCTCGACGTGCCGCTGTCCGGGGTGCTGGTCGCGGTCGTGCCCGTGATGGGCATCTGCGTGACGCTGATCGTCCGCGCCCTGCGCCCGCTGTTCCGGTCCATGCAGGTGAAGCTGGACACGGTGAACCGGGTGCTGCGCGAGCAGATCACCGGCAACCGCGTGATCCGCGCCTTCGTCCGGGACGAGTACGAGGAGCAGCGGTTCAGGAAGGCCAACGCCGATCTGACCGACACCGCCCTGGGCGCCGGCAACCTGCTCGCGCTGATGTTCCCGATGGTCATGACGGTGGTGAACCTGTCGTCGATCGCGGTGGTGTGGTTCGGCGCGCACCGCATCGACGGCGGGCAGATGCAGATCGGCGACCTGACCGCGTTCCTCGCCTATCTGATGCAGATCGTGATGTCCGTGATGATGGCCACCTTCATGTTCATGATGGTGCCGCGCGCGGAGGTGTGCGCCGAGCGCATCGAGGAGGTGCTGGACACCTCTTCGAGCGTGGTGCCGCCGACGGCCCCGGTGCTCGAACTGCGCCGGCACGGCCATCTGGAGATCCGGGGGGCGGGTTTCCGCTACCCGGGGGCCGAGGAGCCGGTGCTGAAGGCGATCGACCTGGTGGCCCGGCCGGGCGAGACGACCGCCGTGATCGGCTCGACCGGCAGCGGCAAGTCGACGCTGCTCGGGCTGGTGCCGCGGCTGTTCGACGCGACCGACGGCGAGGTCCTAGTCGACGGTGTCGACGTGGCGACCATCGAACCGGTACTGCTGGCGAAGACCGTCGGCATGGTGCCGCAGCGGCCGTACCTGTTCGCGGGCACGGTCGCCACCAACCTGCGCTACGGCAATCCCGACGCGAGTGACGAGGAGCTGTGGCACGCGCTGGAGGTGGCGCAGGCCAAGGGCTTCGTGAAGGGGCTGGAGGGCGGACTCGACGCGCCGATCGCACAGGGCGGGACGAACGTGTCGGGCGGTCAGCGGCAGCGGCTCGCGATCGCCCGCACCCTGGTGCAGCGCCCGGAGATCTACCTCTTCGACGACTCCTTCTCCGCGCTCGACTACGCGACCGACGCCGCCCTGCGCGCGGCACTGGCCGACGAGACCGCCGAGGCGACCGTCGTGATCGTCGCCCAGCGGGTGTCGACCATCCGGGACGCCGACCGGATCGTCGTCCTCGACGAGGGACGGGTCGTCGGCACCGGCCGGCACCACGAACTGATGGCGGACAACGAGACCTACCGGGAGATCGTGCTCTCCCAGCTCACGGAAGCGGAGGCTGCCTGATGGCGGGGCCTGGAGGACGGATGCTGGCCGGGACCGGTCCCGACCACCGTTCGATGGACTTCAAGGGGTCGGGCAAACGGCTCATCACCCACTTCAAACCCGAGCGGCTGACGATCTACGCGCTGCTGTTCTGCGTGACGGTGAGCGTCGCTCTGTCGGTCGTGGGTCCGAAGATCCTCGGGGAGGCCACCGACCTGGTCTTCGCGGGGATCATCGGGCGGCAGATGCCGGCCGGGGAGACCAAGGCGGAGGCCCTCGAGGCCATGCGCGAGCGGGGCGAGGGCTCCGTCGCCGACATGCTCCGCAGCACCGACTTCACGCCGGGCAAGGGCATCGACTTCGGTGCCGTCGGGGAGGTGCTGCTGCTCGCGCTCGCCGTGTTCGTGGTGGCCGGTGCGCTGATGCTGGTGGCCACCCGGCTGGTGAACCGGGCGGTCAACCGGACGATGTACCGGATGCGCGAGGACGTGCAGACGAAGCTGTCCCGGCTGCCGTTGTCGTACTTCGACAAGCGGCAGCGCGGTGAGGTGCTGTCCCGGGCCACCAACGACATCGACAACATCGGGCAGACCCTCCAGCAGTCGATGGGCCAGCTGATCAACTCGGTGCTCACCATCATCGGCGTGCTGGTGATGATGTTCTGGGTGTCCTGGCTGCTGGCGCTGGTCGCGCTCGTCACCGTGCCGCTGTCGTTCGTCGTCGCCACGCGCGTCGGCAAGCGGTCGCAGCCGCACTTCGTGCAGCAGTGGCGCTCCACCGGCAAGCTGAACGCTCACGTCGAGGAGATGTACACCGGGCACAACCTGGTGAAGGTCTTCGGCCGCCAGGAGGAGTCGGCGCAGCAGTTCGCCGAGCAGAACGACGCGCTGTACGAGGCCGGTTTCAAGGCGCAGTTCAACAGCGGGGTCATGCAGCCGCTGATGATGTTCGTGTCGAACCTGAACTACGTGCTGGTCGCGGTCGTCGGTGGGCTGCGGGTCGCGGCCGGTGCGCTGTCCATCGGCGATGTGCAGGCGTTCATCCAGTACTCGCGGCAGTTCTCGATGCCGCTGACGCAGGTCGCGTCGATGGCGAACCTGGTGCAGTCGGGCGTCGCCTCGGCCGAGCGGATCTTCGAACTCCTGGACGCGGAGGAGCAGGAGGCGGATCCGGTGCCGGGTGTGAAGCCGGAGGAACTGCGCGGGCGGGTGGCGCTGGAACACGTGTCGTTCCGGTACGACCCGGAGAAGCCGCTGATCGAGGACCTCTCCCTGACGGTGGAGCCGGGCCACACGGTCGCGATCGTCGGCCCCACGGGAGCCGGCAAGACCACGCTGGTCAATCTCCTCATGCGGTTCTACGAGGTCTCCGGCGGGCGGATCACCCTCGACGGCGTCGACATCGCCCGGATGTCCCGGGACGAACTGCGGGCCGGGATAGGCATGGTGCTGCAGGACACCTGGCTGTTCGGCGGCACGATCGCCGAGAACATCGCGTACGGCGCCGCGCGCGAGGTCACGCGCGGGGAGATCGAGGAGGCGGCGCGCGCCGCCCACGCGGACCGGTTCGTGCGGACGCTGCCCGAGGGCTACGACACCGTGATCGACGACGAGGGCAGCGGGGTCAGCGCCGGTGAGAAGCAGCTCATCACCATCGCGCGGGCCTTCCTGTCGGACCCGGTGATCCTGGTCCTCGACGAGGCGACGAGTTCCGTGGACACCCGCACCGAGGTGCTGATCCAGAAGGCGATGGCCAAGCTCGCGCACGGGCGCACGTCGTTCGTCATCGCGCACCGGCTGTCGACCATCCGGGACGCGGACACGATCCTGGTGATGGAGAACGGGTCGATCGTGGAGCAGGGCGCGCACGCCGACCTGCTGGCGGCCGACGGGGCGTATGCGCGGCTGTACAAGGCGCAGTTCGCGCAGGCGGTGGCCGAGGTGGACTAGCCTTTTCGCCCCCGCCGCCCCTTCCCGTCCCGACCTTGGGGGCTCCGCCCCCAAACCCCCGCTCCTCAAACG
>NZ_JBHXSG010000110.1:0-18019 GCF_042714835.1 Streptomyces sp. NPDC058678
AGGTTCGGGGAGTCGGGCAGGGCGATCCGCCCTGGATCACGCGCGATGGCGGTCACGGTGTGACCACGCCGCAGCGCCTGTCGGGTGAGAGCGATGCCGGTCTGGCCGGAGGCCGCGAGGACGGTGAGGTTCATGCCGGGAACGTTAGGGAGTCCCTCACTTAACATCAAGTGCAAGTACCTGACTTGATAAATTACTCAGACGCAATCACTGCAGAGGTGAGGAGCGGAGTGCGCCGCGTGGGAACCAGTGCGGCATTCAGGATGAACACCGAGACCCGCCACAGATAATCACCGTCGCCGAGATGGACCTGTGGCAGCTTGCGCTCCTCCCAGATGTCAGACATGGTTCTCGCGAGGTGTGCAACGACCGGCAGTCGGGGCGGTTTTCCGTGGTCCGCCAACCTGTGCGCACAGCAGAGCGGCGGCGGACATCATCTGCCCGCCGTCGCCGCGCGGACGGCCGCGATCCCCAGGCACAAGTCAGGGGTTCCAGAACACCGAGGTGAACGCGCGGTCGAAGCGTCGCTCTGCCAGGTCCTCCCGCTGGATCACCCAGTGGACAGTGGAACTCTCCCAGCCCTGCACGTCCATGCCGGCATGCCAGTCGGCCAGGAGCACCCAGTCCAGGACGTCATCCGACACCGGTCCGTCCCACCGGCCCGCTTCCGCCGCTCTCATGGCCCTGGACACGGCAACGGCGACCGGGTCGGTGTAGACGGCCTCCTCATCGGCGTACCCCCCGATCTGCAACGGCCCCTCGGGGGCGATGTCGTCATGGGTGCTCGCCCAGACCGCGACGAGTTCCTCGGAGCAAGGATGCCCGGGAAGCGGACCACTCCCCGGCTTACCGAGCAGTTCGACCGCGTGGTGGTAGGGCAGCGACACGTTGGCCATCGCTCGCAGCGGACCCTGGGGGAACGCCTCGAACATCGCCTCGTCATCCCCGAAGTCGAAGGAGTTCCAGGCGTTCCTGTCCCGTTCCTTCACGGCCGTGCCGGCGGGGACGTACACCACGCTGCCCATGGTTTCGCAGTCGTCGGCGGTCTCGGGGAAGGCGAAGAGCAGTAGGCGGCCGTCGGGAGGCAGGGGCAGGTCCGTCCCGTCGGCGGGCAGGGCCGCGAGGTCGATGGAGGCGACGAAGGGGTGAGCGGGGTCCGGGGTATCGGCCGGAAGCAGCAGCGGACCACCGAATTGACCCACGACCGGCCCGCCCCCGTCCCGCGCCAGCGTCACGCAGGGGCGGGCGGTGGCCAGCCACCGCTCTACGTCGCCGGCGGGTACGCCCCGCGCGATCGCCCTGTCACGGAAGGGACTTAACCGGTCCCGCATCTCAGAAGTCACGGGCAAAGCGTAGAGCGGGAGGGCTGACACAGTTGCCTCGAGCCGTACCGGGCCGCCGAGGAGCCGTCTGGTTCCTTGTTCTGGAGAGCAACCGGGCGTGGCGCAGGTGCCCTCCGAGGCTGCTATGTCGTGTCAAGCCGCTTTCACAAGCTCTTCCGCGTTCGGCGGGTTCCTTCGTTCGAGGATTGCACCCCCGCACCGGAGCCGTTGGATCTGGACCCGGCCCAGGTGACTCCCTTGACTCCGCCTCTCCTCGCCCGTGCTTCGCCCGCCGACCAGCGTCCCCTGCCCCGACTGGAGCAGTGGGACGAGTTGTTGCAGCTTCGCCGGAAGGACCCGTCATGACCACCGCCCATCACGCACTGACCGCACAGGCATCCGACGCGGCGATCGATACCGCCTGCCGCCTGCTGCGGCTGCAGCTGCAGCTGCGGCCGCAGCTGCCCACCATGCGGGTCCAGGCCGCCGACACCATCCTTCCGGGCCGAACGCGAGGGCCTGTCCTCCGCGGGTTTTCTCGCCGAGTTACTGATGGCCGAGTGCGAGGACCGGAACCGGCGCCGGGCCGAGCGACGCATCCAGGCAGCTCACTTCCCTCGCGAGAAGTCCCTGCGGGGGAGTTCGACTACAGCGTTGGCCCTCGCGTCGATCCGGCGGTCATCCACAATCTCGCCACCTGCGAGTGGATCACCCGCTGTGTCTGATCGGAGACTCGGGCACCGGCAAGTCGCACCTGTTGATCACGCTGGGCACTGCGGCCGCCTTGGCCGGCTACCGCGTCCGCTACACCACAGCCGCAGCCTTGGTGAACGAGCTGGTCGAGGCGGCAGACGACAAGCAGCCGGGCAAGACCATCGCCCGCTACGGACCCGTCGACCCACTCGAAGTCGACGAACTCGCCTCCCTCGAACCAGACCGCCGCGGCGCGGAGATGCTCTTCCAGGTCTCACTGAGCGTGAGGAGAAGAACAGCATCGCGATCGCCTCCAACGAGGCGTTCACCGGCTGGAACCGGACCTTCACCGACCCACGGCTCTGCGCGGCGATCGTGGACCGCCTCACGTTCAACGCCACCATCATCGAGACAGGAACCGAGTCCTACCGCCTCGCCCGCACCAAGGCCCAGAAGAACGACGCAACGAAGTACACCGTCACGGCGCCACGGAGTAACTGAGATCCTGCGCGGTGAGCGAGGCAGGCACCAGACGCAGCCACATGGTGCCTCGTTCGCCCGGATCATCGTGCAGGTAGTGCACGAAGCGCGCGTCCCACAGAGCTTCGTCGGCTCCCAGATAGCGGGTCAGCTTCCGCCGCCCTCTCGCCACGTCGAAAGGCACCAGCTCGGCGCGGCCTCGAGCGATCACTTGCCGGACGCGACCCGTCACGAGATCGCATTCGTCCACCACGAGGGCAACGCTCGGGTCATCCTTCACTCGGTCGAACAACCGGGCCCACGGGCCTGTCAAAGTCCAGAAGGCTCCCTCTTCCCAGAGGAACCAGACAGGACGCACCGTCGGCCCGCTCGTCGCGATGCGAGCAGTGAGTGGCTGCTGCAGGAAAGCGTCGACATCAAAACGAGGAGATTCCACATCTCGAATCTTCCGATGCCGCCGATCACTTGACCACCGACCTCCGACCTACGACCAAAGACTCAGGCACACCGAAAACCTGGGAAATAGAGGCCGAAAACGCCCGCTCAAGTGGTCCCGGCGCAGGCCGATCCCCGGGGCCACGTGAAGACGTCCAGGAGACACGAGATCTTCACCAACCGGGGCCGCTGCAAGGCGTCCTGCCGGGGCCACTGAACAACGTCACAGCCAGCCTACTGTGTGAGGGGCACCGTCCTCCATCCGACGAGCAAGGAGCCAACAGGCTGTGAAGGTCGAAATTCAGCCGGACGTACGCGACATCGCCGCCCAGTTAGGGGCGGGCGTTTCCTATGCGCTGAAGGCCCTGGCCGGCCAGCTGGCCGACGACCCCAACATGGGCCGGCCCTCGAATCTGCCCGGCATCCTGACTGTGACAGTTGACGGCGACATGTTCGAGGACTGCCCCGACCTGTCCGTCGGTTACATCCGCGAGCCGGACCGGATCGAGATCCGGTTTCTGAGGGCGGTCGCCTCCACCGAGCCCTCCCCGGACGCCCATGACCAAGAGCAGGAGCAGGGCGCAGACTTGGACCACCCTGCCGACCCTGCCACCGCCGCGGTCACCGTCCGGGAGGTCGCCGATGCCTGGCGGCGCATCACCGGCAGGCTCAAGCACAACGCCCCTGACTCATACGCTGCACTCCGCGCCGGTGCCAGTCCCGCCGCCATCGCCGCTCTGGAAGAAGACCTCGGCATTCAGCTACCCCTCGAGCTGCACGTCCTGTGGCTGCTGACGGCGGGCGACGACGGGGGTGATGGCTGGGGATGCCTTCCGGGCAACATGGCTCTGATGCCCCTCAATGCCGTGGCGGACTTCTACCGGCTGATGACGGACGCCCAGGCCCGCGAGGACGGCCTCAACGCCGACCGGTTGGAAGACGACCGGCTTACCGTGTGGAAGGCAACGTGGATTCCGGTTGTTGCCTTGGGCCCGGCTGACAGCACCTCGGGCCTGTACCTGGACGCTGCGAGTGGCTACCTGGGCCGCTGGTCCCGCTACAACGAAGGCCCCGGCGAAGTACGGGACACGTTGGTCACCTACCTGGAAGAGGCTGCCGACATGCTCGAATCCCCGCCCTGGCCACACGGGATGAGCCCGGCCTGATCGGTGGGACGCTGGTGTGGCTCAGCAGTATCGACCCCGCACAGGAAGACCGGTGGCAGCCCCTGACCGGCTGACTACGTACGAAAAGAGGAGGGCCAGCCCCGACGACTGGCCTCCTTCCTCCTTCATCTGCTGGCGTTCAGACTAGGACAGCCGATCTTGCGCCACGTGCAGGTAGTCGCAGTTGACGTGCAGTGCTCGAATCCCGGAAGAGTCACGAAAACCCGTCCCGTCCCCAGCATCCGCCACGCCGGGGCCGGGAACCAGTTGAACGCCATCTGGTTCTGCACGCGCGGGATGCTGCACGCCCGCACCGCTCCGTACCACCCGGCCCCATCGTCGCCGTGCGGGTGTCCGCGTGGAGGCCGAAGTTCGCCGAACCGTCCCCCAACTGGTTCGGCTTCGCCGTGGTCCCCGGGTAGCCGCCTGACTCGTGCGTCGAGGCCATCGCGTACTCGTCACAGTCGGCCGTCCCCACCGAAGCATCGGATGGGTGCACGCTCCAGGAGGAGCTCTTACCACACACGACATTACGGCTGTTGTCTGACGTCCACGTACCGCCGGAGCTGGTCTTCACCGGGGTGTCCGGGCCCAGGTAGTACATCAGCGAGTCCCACCGCTTCGATCCGGCGTGATCAGGCATCACCTGCTGCACATACCAGTAGTCCCCCTTAGCGGCCGGGTACAGGTTGGTGTCCACCGTCCAGGTCGGCTTGAAGAACGACAGCACACAGCCCGGCGCAGAGCCGCCGACGAAGTCGTCGCAGCGCGGCGCAAGCTCCTTCACCTCGCCTCTTTCCGGAGGTTCCGAAGTTCGCCGTCGCGAGGACGGTGCTGCTGGCGTCCACGGTCGCGGTCCCCGACCAGCCGCAGTCGATGGTCTCCCTTGCCCGTGCCGTTCCACTGCGTCGTGACCCGGCCCCATCGGTCACCGTACGGCGGACCGTCGTCCACATCCCAGTACGCGGCCGATCCGGCATTGTTGTTCTGCCCGTCCGTCCACTTCACGCTAGACGTCACACACGACGAGCACGTCGACCCGATGTTCCACTTCATCGTCACGCCTTTCAGCGCCTGGTCGATCGAGACCGGCATCATCGCGATCTGCTGGTCGAACTCCGCGACCGACATGCGGGGGCATCAAGGTCGTACTGCTGATCCCCCGGCCGCCTGAACCGCGAGGCGTCCTCAGCCGGTCACCCTGCCGGGCACGGCACCCCCTGGGCGACCGGCACCCCGGAAGTGCAAGGACTACCCATGTTCCGGAGAGGGCTCACTGGCGGGACTCGCTGCTTCCTTCCGGGCCAGTCCCTCAACACCACTGCGAACCCGCGCTGTCCGCGACGATCTCCACGTGCAGCAGTCCCTCGTCCGGGCCCTGCACCCCCAGGTAGGCGGTCGTCCCGCCCATCGGCTTGGTGTAACAACCCGCCGTCGTCCCGCCCTTGGCCGTGGTCGCCGGCCGCCAGCCGTCCGCCCGGGCGGCCTTCTCGTAGTGGCCCAGGGCACTCTGCGCGGACGCGCCGTACCGATACCGCGTCCCGACGGCCACGAAGCGATCGTCGTCGTCGCAGTCCCGGTACCTGCCCTCCGGTTCCGCCCCCTCAGGCGCCATATCCAGCACCGCCGCGCCGGCCATCACCTCGGCCAGCCGGTCCTCACGCTCACCGCAGCCGTACATGGTCACGAAGTACAGCCCGGGCAACCCCACCAGCAACAACCCCGAAGCGGCCACGGCAACGGCCAGACGGGACCCCACCCCACTTCTCTTCATACAGCCGGACGGTAGCGCACCGGCCTCAGCTTCCTGGACTGGTTGCGACGCAGCGGCCGGTCGGCCGGGGCTCTGGACCAGCCGTTCATGTCGTGGATCTGAGGCAGCGTGAGCGCGCCGGGCTGCTACTCCTTGAGGCGTACGAGACGGTGCTGCCGCGCACGCACCCGAACACCACTCAGCGGCGAATGCTGGAGGCGCTGGGCGAGGCCGGCGGTCTGTGCACGGCGCGGACGATGGAGCTGTCCACCGATGACGCCACCCTCTGCACCCGCGAGGCCGGGCACTACGACGACAAGCCGTCCCGGAAGGACGGAAAGCCTGCCGGCACCTCACCAATGCGTCGATCTGGGACGACCCAGCCGCGTACTCACGCCCGCACACAGTCGTCTGAATAACCGCCGCAATAGGGCATCAACGGGAAGCAAGGAAATGCCTGCGATCCAGCTCAAGAAACACCAGGTCGACCAGAAGGCCAGTTTCCGCAAGTAGGCCGGATTCCCTGCAAGGTCATCAGTACCCCCACAGGGGGCACCGGGCACAATCGTGTCAGCGACCGGACCAGGCAAGACGATCACCGCGGCCGCGCGCGCTCGAGTACTTCCCGGGCGGGCGAATCCTCGTGACCGTGCCGACCCTGGACCTACTCGCGCAAACCGCCCAGGCGTGGCGCCTGGTGAGCCACCGCTCCCCCATGGTCGCGGTGTGCCCGCTGGAGAACGACCCTGTGCTGAACAGGCTGGGGGTTCGCACCACCACCAACCCGATCCAACTCGCCCTGTGGGCAGGGTCCGGGCCCATGGTCGTGTTCGCCACGTACGCCTCCCTAGTGGACCGCGAGGACTTCGACGACCCGACGGGCCAGGGACGCGTTCGCGGGCCGCTGGAGGCCGCTCTGGCGGGAGGGGAACGCCTGTGCGGACAGCAGATGGACGGTTTTTCGCTCACCTCGTGGATGACGCCCACGATACCTCGGGGGATCTTGGCAGGCCCTGGGCGGCGATCCACGACAGTCCGCATCCCCGCGGACTTCCGGCCGTACCTGACCGCGACCCCGCGCATCCTCGCCGCGCCCCGGCCGCAGAAGGGCGCGGACGGCCAGGAGGCGGAGATCGCGACCATGGGCCAGGACTCGGATACCTACGGCCCGTGGCTGGCCAAGCTCGGGCCGAGCGAGAGCATCGAGCGGGGCATCCTCGCCGGCTTCGAGATCGACGTGCTGGAGATCCGCGACCCCTCCCCCGTCCTCGGGGAATCGGAGGAGGCTCAGCGGGGCCGGCGCCTGGCCCTGCTGAGGACCGCCCTGCTGGAGCACGCGGCGGCGTACAACCTGCGCACCGTCATGACCTTCCATCAGAAGGTGGAGGAAACCGCCGCTTTCGCGGAGAAAATGCCGCAGACGGCCGCGCAGCTGTACGTCAACGACGCCTCCAACGACGACCTGGCGGCCGCGAACCGGCTCCCCGCGTCCTCGATCGACGCGGCCTTCTACGAGCTGGAGACCGGCCGCCACGTACCGCCGGACCGCGTGTGGTCGGCATGGCTGTGCGGCGACCACCTCGTCACCGAACGACGCGAGGTCCTGCGGCAGTTCGCAGGCTGCATCGACGCCACCAACCGGCGCGTGCACCGGACCTTCCTGGCGAGCGTTCGCGTGCTCGGGGAAGGCGTCGACATTACCGACGAGCGCTGGGTGGAGGCCATTTGCTTCGCCGACACCCGCGGCTCACAGGCCGAGATCGTGCAGAACATCGGCCGCGCACTCAGGTTGAACCGCGACGGCTCCACCAAGGTCGCCCGCATCATCGTGCCGGTATGCCTGGAGCCCGGAGAGGACCCCACTGACATGGTCGCCAGCACCAGCTTCCGCCCCCTTGTAGCCGTCCTCCAAAGCCTGCGCTCACACGATGAACGACTCGTTGAGCAGCTCGGCGCTGATGCGTCTCCACAAGATCGGGATTCGGCCCCGGCAGGACCGCCCCACCGCACTGTTCACCCTCGCCGCCGAACTTCCCGCCGCCATCCTCACCAGGGTCCTCGGCGTCCACAACCAAGTCGCCGTCCAATGGCAGAAGGCATCAGGCGGCGACTGGGCCTCTTACGCCGCCGATGTCCGCCGCCGTGTCCCGGAGAACCAATGAAGCTACCCATCACCATCCACCAAGCACGTCTCGGATCCACGGAGTTCAAGGTCATCCGACCCGCCCGGCCACTGGTCCACGCAGTGCTCATCGACCACGATCGGCACCTGGACACCTACCTCGATCAGGACGCCGCCCAGCGAATCGGTGGGCTATGGAAGCTCGCTGCATCTTCACCGCGCTCGCTTGTCCACCTACCGATGCGGGGGAACCGTGGCCCCTCACGCGAGCTGCCGGAAGACGGCACACGGCAGCTTGATCTCGTGCTGCTGCACCACTCGCTCCAGTTCGCACCCTCACGCTGGAAGGAAGTACGAGGACGGCTCGGCCCAGGGCGTCCGCAGACCGTGACGCTGTCCGCCGCAAAACACACCGACGAAGCCGTGATTGATCACGAGGCACGGCACTACCAGGAGAACCGGGATCTGTTTCACCAACATCTCCACGCCGAGACCCTATTCATGACCGGCAGCGCGAAGGTGTTCAGGGACACCGCCCGGCACTTCCTCGACGTCGCCCGAAACGGCCCCGGATACGTCCCCGTCCATCCGAGCTACCCGCACTTCTGCACCGAGCTCCACTCCAACGACGGCATCCTCGGCGACGCGCGCGAGATCCACATCGAGTACTGCGACCAGTGGGACTCATGACCCCGACCGACAGGACCTTGCCGACCATGACGTTCAACGATCACCTCCAACATCTCGTCGAGAGGGCCCTCGCATCCATCCCGGCCGCCGACGCAGGCGACATCTACGCTGTCTCCTTCCTCATCGACAACGAGGACGACAACCCCCGTCAGCCGACCTTGACGATCGGCTACAACACTGAAACTCAGGCCCGACGCAGCATCCAGGACGCCTCTGACCAGGCAGAAGCCCGTTGGAACTACGCTTTCTGGATCCAGAACGAGCTGACTGTGGTCGGCGACCTGACCAGCGACCCCGCCGGGGCCACAGCTCGCCAGGAGTGGATCAGCGGCCTCGGACTCTGGTACGACGAGCCAACCGACCCCGCCGACTGGGATTCAGCCATCGGGCCACTCGCCACGCAGATCGAGGCCCGGTTCAACCAGACCTGCTGCCAGCTCGCCCGAACCCTCCATACGACCGGCGTCATCGAAAGATCTGTCGGTCGAACAGTGCCAGTGATCGTCCACGAGCTGGAGTACTACGAGGCGATCGCCCGGCAGACCGAGGCCGCCAACCCGCCCGGCCTCGCCGACGAGTTCACCTCATGGGTCCGCAATGGCTGAGGCATTCGGACAGTTCAATATGTCGCCAACGGTGACCTCCGTCAGTCCAGCACCAAAAGTGCTCCAGAACCAGGATTCGAGCGACGCCGAGATGATAGGCATATATGCCGAGTTGCCTTGGGCCTGCCTCAGCTCTCAATTAGCGTGTGGCCCGGCTTCCGCCACCCCACGCGGAGTCGGCACAACATCTGGTTTAGCGTCAAAGCACCCCTACTGCAGGGGTGTTGACGGCAATGCGAGGGGCTCAGCCGAAGTGTGGCTGGCGGCCCCATACGGTCAGCGGATGGCTCATGGGACAATCTCTTCATGGCTGTCCCCGCCGATGCTGACGCGGAAGGCCGCATCGACTGGTCCATGGCGAGCGTGGACTCCACCACCTGCCGGGCCCACCAACACGCCGCGGGACCACGTAAGAAATCCCCGCGGCTTCCGGGAAAAGACACACGCCCCTGCAGCACCGCCCCGATGAGGGCCTGGGACGCTCACGGGGCGGCCGCCGCAACCGCCGCTACCTGCGGCGACGCCAGATCAAGCACACGATCATCCAACCGAAGAATCAGCGGGCCAATCGACAGCACAAAGGCAGCAGGGGCGGTCGGCCCGCTGGCTTCGACAGGACGATCTACAAACGCAGGAACGAGGTGGAGCGGACGATCAATACCCTCAAGAGCTTCCGGGCTGTGGCGACGAGGTTCGACAAACGCGCCTACGTCTTCTACGGCACCGTCACCGTTGCCTCGATCCGACTTTGGCTCCGGTCGCGACCCACCGGAGAGAGCTAGTAGTACCCTTCGCCCCGTCAAGCAGCTCCCTCACGATGTCCGCGTGCCCCGCGTGCCGTCCGGTCTCCTCAACGAGATGGATGAGCATCCAGCGGAGGTTGGCGTTGCCGGAGCGGCAGTCGGGGTGGCGGCCGACGTCACCCCAAGAGGCCGCGGCCACGATCTCGTTGCTTCGGGCGCACTGGCCTCGTACGACGCACACGCGCGGCCGGGAGTGCGCCCCATCGCTTCGCGGGAACCGGATGCGCACCACCGGCCGTCGTTCAGGCCCGGGTGTAGCCGCCGTCGGCGAAGAGTTCGGCGCCGGTGACGAACGACGAGGCGTCCGAAGCCAGGAAGAGAGCGGCCTCGGCGATTTCCTCGGCGTCGGCCAGCCGCCCCAGAGGCACGACGGCCTCGGCGAACTGGTCGACGTCCGGCCCCGCGGCGCCCAGCAGGCCAGGGGTCCGCGTGGGTCCCGGGCTGAGCACGTTGACCCGGAATCGGCGCTCCCGTGACTGCCGGGCCCAGTTGTGCACGAGGTTGCTCACCGCCGCCTTCGAGGCGCTGTAGACCTCGAGTTGCTCATTGGGCCGCACGCTGTTGCTCGAGCCGACGACCAGGATGGAGGCGTTCTCCGCCAGCAGCGGAAGCGCCTTCTGAACGGTGAAGAGTGGGCCCTTGACGTTGACGGCGAGCGTCAGGTCGACGTTCGCCTCGGTGTGGGCGCCGAGCGCGGCGTCCGCGACGATTCCCGCGTTGGCCACCAGCACGTCGATGCGTCCGGCCTCCTCGCGGACTCGCGCGTAGAGCGCGTCCAGGTCGGCCAGGACCGAGACGTCGGATCGTACGCCGGTGGCCGCAGGGCCCATCTCCTTGACTGCCGCTTCGAGGCGGTCGAGGTCCCGGCCGGTTACGAAGACCCGTGCGCCCTCCCGGACGAAGCGGCGGGCGATGGCCAGCCCGATCCCGCTGGTCCCGCCGGTGATCACGGCCACCTTCTCGTGCAGCACGCCTGGCATGTCGAACCCCTTCAGTTGTGGAATGGATCGTCCATAACGTAGGCAGTAATGGACGATCGAGTCAAGAATGAGTAGAGTGAGACCATGCCGAGACCACGCGCATTCGACGAACGCCGAGTCCTGGAGCGGGCCCGGGAACAGTTCTGGGCGACCGGCTATGCAGGAACCCGGATGGACGACATCGCCCAGGCGACCGGCCTGGGCAAGGGCAGCCTGTACGGCGCATTCGGCGACAAGGGCAAGCTGTTCCACCGCGTGTTTGGCGACTGGTGCACCGCAGTCGTCGAGGTGGCCGAAGGGCGGCTGGCAGGTGGCCCGGATGCAGAGGCCTTGGCCCGGCTGTCGGGATACGTACACCTGATGGCGGAGAACACCGCCTCCGACACCGAGCGCCGCGGGTGCCTGTTGGCCAAGGGCGCGGCGGAACTGTCCCAGCACGATCCGACGGTCGCCGGACGGTCGACCGAGACTATGACGGCACTGCTGGCCCTGCTGCGGACGGAGATCAGCGCCGCCCAGCGCCACGGCGACATCGATAGCACTGCGGATCCGGAGCGGTTGGCGGCACTGCTGCTGACGGTGGTCCGCGGTATCGAGGCGGTAGGCAAAGCCGGCCTGGACCCGGAGACGCTGCGGAACATTGCAGACACCGCACTGGCGGTCCTGCCCATGCCCGAGGGGCAGAAACGCCTCGCAACCGGGCGCAGTCCGGCCCGCGAGAACTGACTTGGTGCACAGGGCACGGGCGTCACGGCGCGCGGCCGCGTTGCCGATGCGGTTCTGCCGGGACCGGGGCCGGCGCGACTGTCCGGCGGCGAAGCGGCGGCGTCCGGCGTCCTGGAGCCGCCTAGGCTGCTTGCGCAGCTCTGCTTCTTCTCCGCCTTCGACTTCGGCTTCCGGGGCCGCTTCCGGATCGACTCCCACGGCGGCGGCTCATCAAGCACGGCGGCCAGCTCCTTATATGCTTCGCGGGCGCGAGCGACGACGTCCTCGAGGCTGAGTTCTTCCGGGGTGCTCATGCGACTCCTCCTGTGGTCCGGCCCGACGCGGGCTGAGCGCCGGGCTGATGGGTGTGCGTCGGCGCGGTGGGCTGCGGTCGAGGGCTGTCGGCGACGGCGCGGTCCCCGTTGGCGCAACGCCAACGCCCGCCACCGCGATGTCCTGGCCGCCGAACGCAAGGAACCCGCCCGCATTCGAAGCGAGAAGGGAATCCGCTGGGGCGGACGCCCACTCGCCGCTATTGCCTGATGCGGGCATGCTGCGCTCACCCGCTGGCCATTAGCCTGACAAGGGCAGCGTGCCGGCAGTGAGGAAAAACGTGACGGCGTATGTAAAGCGACCTGCGCGCACGGCATCGTCGAATTGGGCCATGAACCGGTCCGCGTCCAGGGGGTCGAGGTAGCCCCGGGCTGCGGCGGCGTGTGCCCACATGCGCAGGCCCATGACATTGTCGGCCGCCGACGGGTCGCGCACGACCAGAGTCCGGGCTTCCACCGTGATGTCGTGGAGGCCGCGGGCAGGCGAGCAGTCCGGCGTGCCGGTGGGCCAGCGTGCCGTTGCGTAGGCCCGCGTCGGCTCGGAAGCGCAGCACCCGGCGGGCAAGCTCCTGGTCGTCGATGTCGAGTACCTGGCTGTCGTAGTCCGGGTCTGCCAACGCGACCCGGCCGCCGGGGCGGATCACCCGCAGCAACTCATCCAGCACCTGGGCCGGTTCGACGACGTGCTGCAGGACCCGGTCAGCCCATGCGCCGTCGAACTGACCTGCCACGAACGGCAGCCGGTGCCCGTCCGCAACAGCGGCCTGCGGCAGTCCTCGGTCTCGTGCCTGCGCGATCATCGTCAAGGAGCTGTCGACCGCGACGACCTCGGCCCCACAGCGCGAGCGCAGGGCCACGGCGGCGTCCCCGGTACCCGCTCCGACCTCAAGGAACAGTCCGCCGGCCTCGGCACGCAGAGACTCTTACAATCGCTGCTTGCAAGCAGCGTAGAACGACTCCGCACTCAACCGGTCCAGGACCTGAACCCACTCGGCAGGCCGGGGCTGCGTGTCCACCGACGTGAAACCGTGAGAAAACACTGTGATCGTTCATGGGAGCAAGCTAGACGTGCCAACCAAGGCGGTGAACCTTTGCAGACAGAGCATTAGAAACCGATAAAGCCAGGCGTCACACCATGCGCATCGCAGCCCCGACCATGCATCCGACCACAGCAGGTCACAGCAGGTCACAGCAGGTCACAGCATTGCGCATACCATCAGGGAGAAAACTGCGCATGCGCGAGACTGTTGTGCACCGACCGAAGCCGAGGGTCTCGAGGGAGCGATACAGTGCGCGCTGTGGACATACCCGGCTGGTTCGTCTGGATCGCTCTCGGTCTGGCCGTCTTGCAGGCCCTCGGCCTCGTTCCCGTCATCCGCCGACTGCGCGGATCCGACTCCGCGGTGCGTTTCAAGGCGCGCCTTGACCTACTGGACGTCGTCGGCTCCCTGTTGCTCTTCGGCGGCCTGCTGCTGAGTCTCATGGTGGCGGAATCCTGGTTCTGGCTCACCTTCGTCGGCTTCGCGCTCGTGGCCGCCGCCTACGCCGTGGAGGGTGTCCACCGGCTCCGCGCCCGCCGCCGCCCCACCGGTGATCGCACTACTCGGTGACGCGGCACATCCCATTCCGGACGGCAGCGGGGCGTCGAGCCGTACGACAAGCACGAGGCGGCGCAGCACTTGGGCCGCATCCGGTCGGCCGCTGTACGGGGTTGAGTGCCTGTTTTCGTTCCCTGAAGGGAGATCAGACAGAGGGTCTTGCGCTTCCGCGGCGCGGGTCATGCAGATAGGGCAGGCAGTCGCTTCATCCAGGCATCGAACAAATCGCGGTCATACCGTTGCCGTCGGATCAGAGATGGCTCGGTGCTCCAGGTCCACACCACCCGGCCCGGGTCTGTATCGTCGAGTGCTTCGTACCACTCGCGTAGTGGGCCAGCCAGGTGGGCGTTGACGTCGAAGTTTCTGCGGCTGCGTGTGGTGTCGTGCTCCTTCTGACGACGCAGGGTGTCAGGGGAAGGGATCTGGCAGGCGATCAGATCGGCGAGACCCAGTCGCCGCGTCTCGATCGCGCTCCGCGCGAGGGGTAGTTGCGATTCGAAGTCATCGGCCGATGTGAGCCTGGCGCGTGCCAAGCACCAGCTGTAATGCAGCTTCAGGGGGTCGGTGTCGCAGACGGCCAGCTCGTGCTCGGCCTCGAGTTCACAGGCGTGTGTCCAGCGGGTCACGTTGCGCTCGGTCCAGAACACGCTCGTCTCGTCCAGGGACCAGTCTGCAGAGGGCATGCCGCCTGGCAGTTCAGGGACCACTTGCCCAGATGCAAATTGGGCGCAATGAGTTGACTTTCCGGCCGCGCTCGGACCCTCGACAACCAAGATCATGGTGTGCAGTCTTTCAGAACGCTGGTGGAAGCACCTCGCGAAGGCTACCGCTCCGCCCCCACCGTCCACGACCGCCCGCACACCGGGCACTCCGCCCGCTCTCCCCGCTGCATCGCGGCCATCCGCTGCCGGGTCCGCTGAAGCCTCCGCCACTGCCGTGACCTGCACCGACCCGAGCAGAACACTGCCTCCGCCGCCATCGTCTGCGGCAGCGGATCACCACACTCCCGGCAGTACCGCCGAGCCGTCCCGCCAGCTCCCACAGATCAGATCATCCAGGCGCACGCATCTCACGGCCAGGGATCAAAAAACGCCTACTACTGAGGTTGAAGTCGTGGTGTCGTAGGGGCTGACGGCTGGCCGTCGGCCGCGGTATCACCGGAGGCACGCGGTATCCACAAGGGGGCGGGCTGACCGCCGAACGTCAGCAGTTCTTGATCCCCAGATCGGCGGCAACCGACCTGATCGTTGCCTCGGGCCGCGACTGGTACAGCGCGACCGCGTCCGCCTTGGACTGCGGCGGATAGTTCTTCATGACCACGAGATGTCCGTTCTCAGATCCTCAGGATCCAGTGTCTCGTGTGTCCGACATCAGGGGTCAAGGCCTTCCATCGCATGGCCGCACCACACCGTCCTGCCAGCTGACCGGCAAACCGTGACAGCCTACGACCGGAAAGACCCTGGAGAACCAGACCACCGCGCTGGTCTCCGCCCTGCCGAACACCGAAAATCGCGTCGGCCGCCCGACAACAGTTCCCCCTCAACGACTCCTCATCGCCCCAACCAAGACAGCGAGGTTAGATCGCTGATGAGACGTCTGGCCGACCGCGCCTACGGGTGCGTGTCCGTGATCGCGATGACCTCGTCGAGGTGGTCCAGGGCGGCCTGCAGGTCGTCGATCTTGGCCTGGATGCGCTCGCGCTCGGCTCGCAGCATGGCTCGTTGATCGGCGTCGGTGTGCCCGGAGTCCCAGCACGGCAGGAGTTCGGTGATCCTTCGGCTGGTGAGGCCGGCGGCGAACATCTCCTGGAAGAAGCGGACCAGGGGGATGGCGTCCTGCCGGTACAGGCGCTGGCCGGACGGGCTGCGCTCCGCGATGAGCAGCCCTTGCTGCTCGTAGTAGCGCACGGCGCGCACTGAGACGCCGGCACCTCGTGCCACCTCGCCGATGCGGATCAACCGCTCGGCTGCGGCCACTGTGACAGTCATGGTGATTCCTCTCACCTCTGGCTCTGACGACCAGCACTTGCCTCTGACGCTAGCGTCAGGTTTTAGCGTACCGGCCATGGATATCAACAACTCCGTCGCCCTTGTCACCGGAGCCAACCGCGGCCTGGGCCGCGCCTTCGCCCAGCGCCTGCTAGAACGGGGCGCCCGCAAGGTCTACGCGACGGCCCGCCGACCGGAGACCGTGGACCTGCCCGGGGTCGAGGTGCTGCCCCTCGACATCGCCGATCCCGCATCCGTGAGGGCCGCCGCCGCGGCCGCCCCGGACGTCTCGCTACTCATCAACAACGCGGGAATCAGTACGGGTACCGACCTGGTGACCGGTTCGCTGGACGCGGTGCGGCACGAGCTGGAGACCAACATGTTCGGCCACCTGGGAATGATCCGGGAGTTCGCTCCGTCGCTCGCCAGGAACGGCGGGGGCGCGATCGTCAACGTCCTCTCCGCCATGTCGTGGTTCGGGGGCAAGGGCGCCAATGCCTACCACCTGACCAAGGCCGCCGCCTGGGCCATGACCAACGGCGTCCGCCTGGAGCTCGCCGAGCAGGGCACGCTCGTCACAGCGGTACACCTCGGCCTGGCCGACACCGACATGGCGGCGGGCTGGCCCGTGGACAAGATCGCTCCGTCGGACCTGGCCGACGCGGCGCTCGACGGTGTCGAGGCGGGCTCCGCCGAGGTCCTCGCCGACCAGTGGAGTCGGGACGTCAAGTCCCGTCTGCCGCTGACGCCGGAAGAGTTCAACGCCGCAATGGACCGCGCCCTGGCGGCGCTGATGGCGGCCTGAGGGGCCCCTCGGGCCGCACGGACTTCGGTCGGCTGCTTCTCCATCGGCCTCTCGAACTCCTCTACTTGAGGTTGAACTCGTGGTGTCGTGTCGCTGATCAGGCGGGTCCGATGGTCAGGCCGGTCTCGGCGAGGCAGCCGTCTATGAGGTGACTGCGGTACTGGATGAGGCGTAAGCCGCGTCGGATGCGCTGGTCGAGGTGTTCGGGGGTACTGAAGGCGACGTTGGAGAGCCATCCGCGTCGCAGGAGAGACCAGATGCCTTCGACGGGGTTGAGGTCGGGTGCGTAGGGCGGCAGGTGTAGATGGTCAGCCACTCCCGGGCTGCCGCCCACTGCCGCAGGTCGGCGGCTTTGTGAACGTTGAGGTTGTCCCAGACCAGGACGATCGGGCCGCCGAGCTGCTGGTGGGCGGCAATCAGCAGGTCCCGGTAGTCGCGTCAGGAGAAGCTTTTGCGCCCGTCGCGTCGGCCGTCGTCTCTGCGTGGCCGGTAGATCAGCCTTGAGCGGTGGCCGGGTTTGTAGCAGGTCGGTGCGGCAATGGATATCCGTCTGCGGGAACGGCCGCGGACCCGCACCACCGGTGTGTGTCCGGGTTGTGACCAGGTCTTCGCCTGCGGCGGCGTCATGGAGAATCCGGCTTCGTCCTCGAAGACGAGCCAGGCTCCACGAGCCGCCGCGAGTCTTCCGCGCAGTGCCACACCTCCTTGACCCACCCGGCGACCGCGTCATCGTCCCGCTCGACAGCGCGTCGGGTTGGAACCTGGCAGGACCAGCCGTTGCGGACCAGGAGTTTCCGCACGCGCTGGATCGTGTAGGTCAGGTGGAAGCGCCGGCCGATCACCGTTTTGACCCGCGCCAGCGTCCACCGCTGATCCTCCCAGCCATGCGCGGCCGGCCCCTTGGCCAGCTCCGCTTCCAACTGCGCGAACTGCTTTTCGCTCAGCCTCGGAAACGATGCCGGCCCCCTGCGACCGCAGCGCCCGGGGACCGCCCTCGTCCCACGTCCGCCCGCCACCGCTGCACCGAACGGACGCTCACCTGCAGGTCCTTGGCGATCACCGAGCTCGCCTCACCCCGAGCGAACCGTTCCGCCGCCTGGAGCCGTAACTCCTCACGAAACTGCTGCCGTTCGGCGGTCAGCCCGCCCCCTTGTGGATACCGCATGCCTCCGGTGATACCGCGGCCGACGGCCAGCCGTCAGCCCTTACGACAACCACGAGTTCAACCTCAGTAACAGGTGCAACAGGTGTCGTGGTATCGCCAGTTCAGGTGAAGCCCGGCTGCAGCCGGGCCGGGCATGGCTTTGTTCACGAGAGGTTCTCGTGAACAAAGCCACCGGGCAGCTCCCATTCCGGATGCGGTAGGAACGTGTGGTGATCTGTCACAGCGGTTTCTCCACCCATCGCTTGGCCCCTGCCCGGGCGGCGGGCCCGTCACCGGTGCCGCGCGGTGCGCAGCTCGTCGGTGTACCGGGCGAGGGCGTCTTCGGCCGTGGGGACGGGGCCGAACAGCTGCTCCTGGCGGCGGGGGTCGGCGACGTA
>NZ_JBHXSG010000111.1:0-1959 GCF_042714835.1 Streptomyces sp. NPDC058678
CTTCCACCCCGCACCTGTTCGGCTTCGGCACCGCGCCGGTGCAGCGGTCCCGGCTCGCCCCGCCCGGACCACGTCCGACCTGGCGCAGAGACTGCTGTCGGCCGGTGCTTCGAACTCACCGTCACCGATTTGGGCGACCTGGTGCCCGTCCTCGACCACCCCGGCCTTTCGGCCGTGGGTGTGGCGGAGCAACCAGTGAGCCAGTCACGACGATCACTGGAAGCTGACCCGGCCCGGATTGGGCACTCATGCACCGTTTTGCGGATGGAGGAACCTATGAATCTGAGAATCCGCTGAGCATTCGACGCTCACATTCGTATCTGAGGACGCGCTTACCCATGCCGGAAGTCCTGCCGGCTCCGGAGATGTCCTTGAGAGGCCTGATGAGACGCAATACGCGAAAGAGATCGAAGACTGCCCGCCGGGCGGTAGGCGCGGCGGCCGCACTGGCCGTAGGGGCCGGTGGACTGGTGGCGGTCAACATCTACGCCTCGGCCGACGAAACCAGCGCGTCCAAGGGCTCTGCCCAGAACCAGGTTTTCGCAGCCGGCACCTCCACCATTGACTGCCCCGACGTCGGTCAGCAGTTGACATCAGTGCCCGCCCAGGCGAAGGCCCAGGTCGACAGGGAACTGGCACTCCTCGACAAGCAGATATCCGAGGCATACCAGCGCCTTTCCACTTCCCAGAAGGCGATTCAGCAGGACGCCAGCTTCGCCCAGAACGCGATCGTGGGTCCGCTGAAGGACAAGCGGAAGGCGACGATCGACCGGATCGCCACCGCCATCGGCCGTGTGGCAGCCAAGCCGCAGGGCCTCGACGCTTTGGCGGCCTGCACGCTGCGCGCCACCGGCGGCCAGCCCGCCGCCGGTCAGGGCGGCAACAACAACCAGGGTGGCAACAACACCAATGCCGGAGCAACCGGCAACGGTCCCGTCGCCGCCGACTTCGTGGACATCACCAAGGTGAAGTCCAATGTGCGCACGCCGGCCAAGTCGGCGAAGGCTTCAAAGGGTGTCTTCGTCAGCAAGTGTGGGGTGAACGCCAACAAGCTGTACAACAGCGACAACGTCATCGTCGCGCCCGGTGTCACCAACGGCGCACACCACATGCACGATTACGTCGGCAACCAGGACAACGACGCCTTCTCGAGCGACCAGGACTTCGCCAAGGCCGGGACCAGCTGCCAGAACAAGGGCGACAAGTCGTCCTACTACTGGCCGGTGCTGCGCCTGCAGAACGGCACCAAGGAGTTCGACGCCGACAAGCAGGGCGGCGGCGCCGAGGGCAACACGGGCCGGATCCTGACGGCCAAGAAGGCCACTTTGGACTTCGTGGGCAGCCCCCGCGGCAAGGTGGTGGCAATGCCCAAGTTCCTGCGCATCATCACCGGTGACGCCAAGGCCTTCGTCAACGGCACGGCCAACGCCAACGCGTCCTGGAGCTGCACCGGCTTCGAGAACAAGGTGCAGTTGAAGGACAAGTACCCTCTCTGCCCCTCAGGCAGCGACGTGGTGCGCACCTTCAAGTTCCAGAGCTGCTGGGACGGCAGGAACATCGACAGCGCCAACCACCGTACGCACGTGGCCTTCGCTGACGCCAACGGAAACTGCCCGACCGGTTTCAAGGCCATTCCGCAGTTGGTGCAGCGTCTCGTGTACGACGTGGACGCGCCCAGCGTCAAGGACAACGGCAAGACCCGTCCGTTCTTCTCGTTGGACAGCTTCCCCGAACAGCAGCACAAGCCGGTCACCGACCACGGTGACTTCATCAACGTCTTCGACCCGAAGCTGATGAACAAGGCGGTCCAGTGCATCAACACCGGACGTAAGTGCAGCTGAGTCTGAGTACCGAGCGGTGGGGGTCGCGCTGTCGAAGCCCACCCCCAAGAAAGGAATTTAGGTGGCATCAGTGGTAGTGCCCGCCAGCGCCCCCCCATCGGGGCGAGGTAACCCACCC
>NZ_JBHXSG010000111.1:1969-17891 GCF_042714835.1 Streptomyces sp. NPDC058678
TCCCACCCTAAGATTTTAAACTGGGGGCTCCAGCAAAAAACCCCCGTCGTAGTGTCCCCCTTGTAGTCTTACCGGGGGGGGGGGGCGGGGCCCCCCCCCCCCCACCGCCATGAACGGAATGTCGGTGGCATCAGAGGTAGTGCCCGGCAGCGCCCCGCATTCGGGGCGAGGTCACCGACCATCTCGGCCAGGACCGGTGATCCGGCAGGCAGGAACGGCGGCAACTCCCGCAACGGACCCGGCCCGGATCGCTAGGTGGTTCAGGCAGACGCCAGTTTCCGGATGCGCGGGTGGTTCTCCAGCGCCCACCGCACGGTCTTCGGCGGGCGTCCGAGCAGGGTTTCCAGCTGGTCGGTGACGCCGCGGTACCCCCCGCCACCCATCAGCCGGGTCAGGGTCTTCAGGTGCTCCGCGGTGTGCGGGAACGCGGCCAGGGCGGTGTCCACGTAGGTCTCGTTCCAGGTTTCGACGTCTTCGGGGACGTAGGTGACCTGGCGTCCCAGCGCGGCCGCGTAGTCCTCCGCGAACCCGTGCATGTCCTTCAGCTCCGGGCCGTTGAGCTCGTAGGACTTCGAGATGTGCGGCGCCGGGTCGGCCAGGATCTGCACGCACAGCTCCGCCACGTCGTAGCCCGCGATGGGCGCGAGCTGGTGGTGGCCGAAGGGCAGGCGTAGTTCACCGTCGCTCAGCGGGCCCAGCGCGAGCCAGGTCATCAAAGGGTTCTCGACGAACATGGCTGCCCGTATGTTGACGGTCGGGAGGCCGGACCAGTCCAGCACCTGCTCGGCGACCCAGTGGGCCCGTTGCTGCGGGGACCACTGCGTGACGAGTCCGCCGAGCCATTCACGCCGCTCTTCCTCCGGTGCTGTCATCTTCTCGAACGTCATGAACGACTGCTCGTACTCGGAGATGTTGACGAAGACCTCGATGTCGCCCTGGGCCCGCGCCGCCGCGGCCATCAGGCTGACGGCGTCGGTGTAGTACGGCGACAGGCTCATGCTGAAGTAGATGCGGCGGCAGCCCTGCAGCGCGGCGGTCACGTCGGCGATGTCGAGCAGGTCACCGACGAAGATCTCGGCTCCTGCCCTGCGGAGCGAGTGCGCGCGTTCGTCGTCCTGGCGCACGAACGCGCGCACCGGGTGCCCTTGGTCAAGCAGCATGTCGACCATCGTTCGGCTCACACCACCGATTTCGCCGGCGGCACCGGTGATCAGGATGGGGTTGCGCTCTGGCATCAGTACGTCCTCTGTCTGGTTGAGGTGGGTCGTGTCATCGGGGTGCCGGGCCGTCGATGCGGGCGAGGAAGTCGAGGAGTGCGGCGTTGACCTCGGCTGGACGCTCCTGCTGTGTCCAGTGCCCGCATCCCGGCAGCACCATCGGGCCGTGCAGTAGTGGCGCGACAGCGCTCAGCGGGTTGCCCGATCCGCCCTGGCCACGGAAGACTCCGCCGGCCACGGCGCGGATCTTGTCCGGTCGCAGCATGGCCGTTGTCCGGGCCACGGGCGCACCCCAGTTGTGGCCCACGACGACCGTCTGCTCCTCCCCCAGTTCGCCGATCAGGGTGATCACGTCGCCGACGAGGTGGAGCAGGGTGTACGACGTGACGTCCGGCGGCTGCTCGCTGCGGGCGTACCGCGCTGGTCGGGGGCGGCGACCCGGTACCCGGCCGCCGCCAGGCCACGCGGATCTCCTTGAAGTGCGTGAGCGCGTGCTACTGCTTCACTTCAGCTGGGCGTACATGTCTTCCAGGTCGGCGGAGAGCTGGGACTTGACCCAGCGGGTGATGTCGTCGGCCAGCACCTCGTGCGCGCCTGACTCGATGCCGTCGAGTGCGGCCACGGCGATGTCGCGGGGGTCGGCCTTGGGTGCGTCGACGCCCGAGGTCATGTCGGTGTCCACGTAGGCCATGTGGAGCCCGGTCACCGCGATGCCGCGCGGCCGCAACTCCAGGCGCAGGGAGTTGGTCTGCGACCACAGGGCGGCCTTCGAGGCGCCGTAGGGCGTGCCGTCGGCCAGCCAGGACAGGGCGGAGTGGGCGTTGAGGATGTGGCCCCCGCCGTTGCGCTCGATGATCGGCACGAAGGCCCGGGTGACCAGCAGCGGCCCGTAGAAGTTGGTCTCCAGATCCCGGCGCACGTCCTCCATCGGGGAGTCGAGGTACGAAGCGCGGACGGAGGCGCCGGCGTTGTTGATCAGGATGGTGACGTCCTGGGCCTGTTCGGCGGCGGCTGCCACAGATGCCGGGTCGGTGGCCTCGAGCGCCAGCGCAACGGCTTTGGGGTGGGTCACCGAGCGCGGGTCACGGGCCGTGGCGTAGACCTTGCCGGCCCCGCGCGCATAGAGCTCCTCGACCAGCATCTTGCCGATGCCACGGCTGCCTCCGGTGACGAAGACGTTGGCTCCCTTGATTGCTGTCATGACTCACTCCACGAAGATAGAAACCGATCGGTTTTCACCACCGTAAACCGATCGGTTTTGTCATGCAAGTCGCTTGGGTGCCGATGACACGGCGCGCGGTGTCGAGGTGGAGCCGGGCGGAGCTGATGCGTCGGGGGCTGGCCTCGTATCCGTCGGCGGAGTCCGTACTTGTCCGGCGCAGGCCGGTGAAGCCGCTGGCCCACCGACAGCGATCGACGTGGCCTTGCCGGCCGGCCTCAGGCGGGACTTCTGCGGAGGGACTCGAGGAGTGCTGCGCCGTGCGCCTCGGTGTCGCCGATCCCGACCGTTGCCCTGCGCGCCGACGAGGGCTCGGCGACAAAGGGCGGCCGCTGCCGGCGGCGCAATGACCGCTCAAGTGCTGCGGGCGGGTCGACGAGGCGTGCGACGACAGGGATGACAGGCGCCACGGCCGCGAGGACCTTTGCAGCGACGCGGCCTCCCGACGAGAGGGCCAGTCCGCAGGGGCCGGCGGGCGGCAAGCAGGCCCCGCGTGCCAGGGCGGACGAAAACGCGCGGCTGATCTTGGCGCGCCCCGAAATGCTCCTGGGGCAGATGCAGGGATACGCCGTCGTCGCGGCCGCGAAGGCGGAGGACGATGACCAGCTGGGCGAGCTCGTCCGGGCCGGCCGGATGAGACTGTCGGAAACCGTGCACCTGTCGCCTGGGCGCCGACGTCCACGAGACCGCAAGCTTCTTTGCCTGCGGCATGCTCGGCAACGCCGTTACGGCCATCAACCTCCGATGGCCGGGAAGCAAGGGCGTGAAGCCGTGAGTGCTACTCCGGCTGCCGGAGACGGGCATCAACCCGAAAGAGCGCTTCGGTCGCCGAGCCTGCTCAAAGACGGAGCGCGTCAGCGCATGTCTGCCGCATTGAGCAGGGCGGCCACAGTGGGTGCGATGAGCCCGGTCAGGTTGTCGGCCTGGATTCCTGCGCGGGCGCTGGCGCCGTCGAAGATCAGGATGAGCTGCCGGGCCAGCAGGTCGGGATCGCTCGCGCCACCCTGCTCGGCCTCGGAACGGAAAAAGGCCGTCAGGTTCGCTTTGATCTGGTGGGCCACCCGGCTCGCGGGATGGGTCTGATCCTTGAGCTCGATCTGCACAGCCAGGTACCGGCAGCCTCGGAAATCGGGGACACCCGCCTGCGACTCCAGCTGCTCGAAGACGTGCAGGATCCTCTCGCGGGGTGAGCGGCCATCGTCCGCCGGGGGCAGGAGGTTCGCCACGAAAGCAGCGGCACGCTCCTTCAGGCTCGCCGCCAGCAGTTCGTCCTTGCTCTCGAACAGCTGGTACATGGAGCGCTTCGACACCCCCGCCGCCTTGCACAGCGCCTCGACGCCGATGCCGACACCGTCTCGGTAGGTGAGCGTGGCCGCCGCCTCCAGCAGCCGCTCTCTGGGACTTGGCTTCACTTTGGTGGTCATACCGCGAGGTTAACTCGAATCGGACGAAATAAAAACCGATCGGTTTCCCGGAGGTGCCGGGGAGATACCCGGCGCCGCGCAGACGTCTGAAGGCCGCTCAGAGGCTCGGCGACGGTCTTGGGAAAGAGGCCGTCGCCGAGCCGTGATCGCATCACCACCGCCCGCATGTCGGCAACACCAAGCACGCGGTCGTCGGTGTCATCCTCGCCGCGGCCGACGGTGGCGCCGAAAGGCGTTCGAGGCGGTCTGCGCGGGCCCCAGCTCGTGGTCGTACCTGAGGGCGAGCGGCAGTGGGGCCGCCTCGTCACGCGCCGCTGTTCAACCAGGTGGCGACCAGGCGGCCAATAGCGAGGGCCGCTGAACGACGTCGATATCCGAACGACGTCGATGTCTGATCACCGCAGCCGCGGTCCCGGGGCCCGTCATCCCGGGTGACAACGGGCGCGGGCTCGGTTTCCCGCCTCTCGCCCGCGCGGCTCGCCCGGCCCGCGGCACTGCTCATCGACGCAGGCCATGCCGCCGAGGAGCCAGAGACGCCCGCCCTCGAAGGGCCTTGCGCACCCGACATCTTCGCAAGCGGTGACGGTCCGGTCAGGCGGCTCGCGTTTCCCCGTGTCGATCGAGGAGAACCCGCTCCTCTGGGAGCGGCCGTTCGAAGCGGCAGACTCGTCCACGACGAAGGGGTCAACCAGAGCTACCTCGGCGCGGGTATCTCGCGGCAGACGCGACGGCCGGGACCATGGTTCCTGGCCGCCAAGGAGACAGACTCGGCGGGCTGCGGGCGGCGACATACCGCTGTGCCGCAGACTGGCACCGATCACTTGACCGACCAGGGGATGGATTTCATGACTGACCGGCCTTTGACGCTGATGGCAGTGCACGCCCACCCGGACGACGAGGCTACGGGCACAGGGGGTGTCCTGGGGCGTTATGCGGCGGAGGGCATCCGCACGGTGCTCGTCACCTGCACCGACGGTAGCTGCGGTGACGGTCCGGGGGGTGCCAAGCCTGGCGACCCCGGGCATGATCCAGCTGCCGTTGCCGTGCTGCGTCGAGGCGAGCTCGAAGCGAGCTGTGACGTGCTGGGGGTCGGTCATCTTGAGCTGCTCGGGTACGCCGACTCCGGGATGATGGGCTGGCCGGCCAACACCGCGCCCGGATCGTTCTGGAGTACGCCCGTGGATGAGGCAGCCGCTCGGCTGGCCGAACTGATGCTGCGTTACCAGCCCGATGTCGTCGTGACCTACGACGAGAACGGGTTCTACGGCCACCCCGATCACATCCAGGCGAACCGGATCACGATGGCAGCGTTGTCGCTGACCGGGATGGCGTCGAAGGTGTACTGGACGACGGCGCCGCGCTCGATGATGAAGAAGTTCGGGGAGATCATGCGCGAGTTCGGCGCGGACTGGGAGGAGCCGGATCCGTCCGAGGCCGGAGAGGGGCCCGAAATCGGCCTGCCCGACGAGGAGATCACCACGTGGGTGGACACCACTGAATTCGGCAGCCAGAAGTTCGACGCGCTGGCCGCGCATGCCAGCCAGGGTGAGAACATCTTCTTCCTGCGGATGGGCAAGGAGAGGTTCACGCAGCTCATGGGCGTGGAGACGTTCGTCCGGGTTCACGACACCACCGGCACGCCCCTGCCGGAGAACGACCTCTTCGCCGGCCTACGCTGAACTCCGGGCGGCGGCCGTCCCTCGGACACACGGAGAACCGCAGACTGCACCCTCTGCGCCCCGGGCCGGGTCTCCCAGGAGGACCGCTCCTGGCAGGCATCCGGTGTCGATCAGCATCCGGATGCTGGGGCTGACAGCGACCGCGCCTACCTGCTTGGGCAAGGGCCCACCTCTGCCCCGCCCGCGACCAGGTCCGCGTCCGGGTCGAGGTCGACCGCTGCACGGCTGGGGTGCGCACCGGGACAGCGACCAGGCATCCACTTGGGCGAGCCGGCGAGGTCACACGAGCCTGACCGGCCCGGCGTCGATCGGCAGGCGGACCAGGAGATAGGGCTTGCGGCGCAGGTCCTTGCCCTCGTGGAAGGGCGACAGCCGGTTGAGCTGGTTGGCGATGGCGTACAGGTGCCGGTCCGAGGCGACGGACAGGGTGTCGACCCAGAGCAGGTCGCTCCCCTGGGCGAGGGTCCGGTAGGTGCCGTTCGGGCTCCTGCGCCAGATCGCGTTGTGTTCGAGGTCGCCGCCGTAGAGCCGCCCCATGTCGTCGCTCTCCAGGCCGTCGGCCATCGGCTTGAACCCGAGGTCCTCGACCGTCGCCGCCACCTCGGCGTCCGTGGCGTCCGGGTCGGCGAGGGTGTCGGTGGACACGCTGTGCAGTCGGCGGCTGGAGAGCGGGCAGTAGTAGAGGCGCGTGCCGTCGGCGCTGAGAGCGATGCCGTCGGAGCCGGTCTCGTAGTACGTGGGCTCGCCGCCCGCGGGGCGGATCATGAAGGGCTCGCCCTCGATGACCGGAAGGAACTCCTCGTCCGCGAGTGCCGAGGGATGCCCGGCCAGTCGCCGCCAGGAGCGGCCCGTGGCGAGGTCGACCACGATCACCCCGTTGGAGCCGCCCGAGTCGGTGATGAAGGCCATGCCTTCGGCGCCGCGCCGCAGGTCGAAGCGCACGTCGTTGGGGTAGCTGCTCGCCGGCACCACCTCGGGCGGGAAGAGGATCTTCCGTACGATCCGGTCCGTGCGCAGGTCGACCGCCACGAGCTTGGGACCGCCGTAGGAGGACCCGGCGAACCCCGGGCTTCCGGTGTCGAGGATCCACAGCCGGTCGGCCGGGTCGACGACGACGCTCTGCACCGACTGGAAGTGCCCGGCCAGGTCGGAGGCGTCCTGGCGGTTCACCTCGGCGTCGGGGTAGGCCACAGGCTTCCCACCCCGCAGTTCGGCGACGGTGAACGGGGCGTCGTCGCCCCAGCGGGGAAAGTTGACGAAGACCCGGCCGCGGCGCGAGACGGTGACACCGGTCGGCATCGCGCCCCAGAAGCGGGCAACGACCTCGTAATCTCCGGCTGTTGAACCGTAGGCGTAGGCAGGCCCGGCGAGTTGGGTGGCGGCCAGCGAGGCGGTGGTCGCCGTAAGGAACGTACGTCGTTTCATGCGAGCGTCTCCTGCTGGGTCAAGTCGCCGGAGCGCGCGGCGAGTTGCCGCATCACCTCGGCGCGTGGGGGGATCGGCCGGACGCTGCGAAGCGCCCGCCGAAGACATCGCCTGCTGCTACGCCACTCCTGGAAGGGCAACGGAGACAAACGCCCACTGGACCTGGTTCTCTCAGGTCCGCCGGGCTGCCGGCCGGGTCAGCGGGACCACGCGGCGGTCCCCGAAGGTGACCATCGCGTGCACGGGCGCGGCGCTGGCGCGCATGAGCGCCGCGAGGCCCGGGCGGCCCTGCCGACGGGCGAGCTTCGGCCCCAAGGTGATCATCAGGGCGGTGAGGGCCGGCATCGGACGCCCGAAGAGCGTGATCTCCTTGATGTGTGCCTCGTCGTCGAGCCGGAGCAGTTGCGCCTCCTCGAACGGCTGGGATCCCACCCGCGCCCGGTAGAACAGCGCGTACGCGTCGCCCTCGCCGGTCCGAGTGTGGAAGCGGATGTCCTCGACCGCCATGAACGCCGAGGTCAGGAAGGAGCGCAGCTGGTCGGGTCCTTCGAGGCGGAACTGATCGGTGAGCGGCGAGCTGAGCACGACGTCCCTGCTCAGGCACGCGACCGCGGCGTCGACGTCACCGCGTTCTGAGGCGGCGCGCCAGCTCGCGACGGTAGCGGCCGCGGAGTGCAGGGTCTCGGACATGGGTCTCTCCCGGTATCAACGGCGCGAACGGGTTTGCGGGTGACGGGGTGGGAGGTGTCAGCCGGCCAGCTTGTTCATCGTGCGGATCTGCTTGTCCAAGACCCAGGCGGGAACGAAGCGGAGCAGGCGCGCGCGCCCGGCCATGGGGCCGGCGGCGTAGCGCAGTTTCGGCTTCGCGTCGGTCGCTGCCGCGACGATCGCCTTGGCGACAACGGCGGGGTCGTCGCCGCCCTTGATCGCCTCTGTCATCAGGCGGTCGAAGACGTGGCGCTGATCCGCGTAGACCGGCAGGGGCGTGTCGGGCTTCGCACTGTTGGCCTCGAATCCGGTCCGGGTGTAGGCGGGTTCGACGAGAAGCGACCGGACGCCGTACTCCCGGACCTCGTGGTCCAGGGACTCGGAGTAGCCCTCGATCGCGTGCTTGGACGCGCCGTAGACGGCCATGTAGGGAGCGGGGATGAAGCCCTGTACGGACGAGAGGTTGATGATGCGCCCGCGTCCCTGAGCACGCATGTGCGGCAGGACCTCCTTCACCATGCGCATGACGCCGAAGACGTTGATGTCGAACACGTTTTGGGCCTGCGCGACGGAGGTCTCCTCGGCCGCGCCTATCGAGCCGATGCCGGCGTTGTTGACCAGGACGTCGATCCGCCCGAACCGCTCGATCACCTGCTGGACCGCGGCGGTGACCGACTTGTCACTGGCCACGTCGAGGTCGAGGAACGTCACACCGTGGAGCGCGGTGACGCGTGAGGTGTCGCGGCCTGTGCCGGCCACGTTGAAACCCGCTGCGACCAACGCGAGGGCGGCTTCCTTTCCGATGCCGGATGACGCACCCGTCACCAGTGCCACCGGCCGATTCGTCGTCATCATGCACTCCCGAACTCATCTGGGAAACCGATCGGTTTCTCCTTGCCTTCACTGTAAACCGATCGGTTTCCATGCACAAGTTCAAACAGGCAACTGATCCCGGGCCGTGTCACCAGCTGACTTCACGTTGAGCTGACCGGCGCCAGCCAGCATGGCGACACGGGCCGGATGAGCAGGCAGGAGAGCCGCGAGAGCGTCATCCCCGCGCCGCGATCGCCGAGTTCGCGCTCAGGGGCTACTACGGGCACCTCTGCCGAGGCGATGGCCAAGCGCGTCGGTGGGACGCAGCCGTACCTCTCTTGACCGGAGCGTCAAGCGCCACTGAGCGGCAGCGGATCTCGCGGCGTCAGCTCGGCCTGAGGACGACCGCCTGACCACCCGCGCTGGTCATCACCATGCTCAGAGTCGTCGAGGAGGTGACCGTCCGGGTGCTGACCACGGTGGGCGTGGCACGCGGGACGGTTCCCGCCGTTCCGTCCGCGTAAATGGTGGCGGTGTAGCTGACGCCACTGTCGAGGAAGTCCAGCGGGACCGACAGGGTGCGGGCGGTCTCGTTGGTCATCGCGCCGAGGAACCAGGTGGTACCGCTGCGGCGGGCGACCGCGACGTACTCGCCGATCGAACCGGCGAGGGTCTTGCTCTCGTCCCACGTGGTGGGGACCGCGTCGAACCACGACAGTCCGGGCCAGTTGGCGGTGGTGGCGTAAGACGACGGTGTGGAGTACCAGTAGAGGAAGTTGAGGGGCTGGTAGTACACCGCCGCCATCGCCAACTGGTGGTTGTTGGTCGTCAGGTTGCGGGACTGCCCGTAACAGATGGTGTAGTCCATCGGGCCGCCGACGTTGCGGGCGAAGGGCAGGGTCACGTTGTGGGTGGCGGTGGGGAACTGCTCGTTGCCCCGGACGCCCTCCAGGCTGATCCAGTTGGGGTAGGTGCGCTCGTAGCCGAACGGCCGCACGTTGTCGTGCATGTCGATCAGCAGGTTGTACTTGGCGGCGGTCTTGGCCCAGGTGATGATCTGGTTGGTCATGGTCTGGGTGCCGTCGTTGATGAATCCGAGCTTGATTCCGGCCACGCCCCAGCTCTTGTAGAGGGCGAACAGGGTGTCGGGGTCGGTCAGGGCCAGACGGTTGACGTAGAGGAAGACGCCGATGCCGTTCGACGTGGCATGGTTGATCACCATGGGCAGGTCGATCTCCGGGATCGCCGCGGTCGCGTTGGTGGTGGTGAACTCCGGCCCGTACCATCCCGCGTCGTACTCGATGTAGTCCAGGCTGCGGGCGACGGCGAAGTCCACGCCGGCGATTCCCGCGGCGGTGGTCAGGTTGCAGCGGAACACCTTGCCCGGCCGGATCCACGTCGTGTCGGTCAGGATGTTGGCCGGGGCCAGGTTGAGCACGAGTTCGGCGTTGTCGACCAGGTCGGTGTCGTCGGAGCCGAGGACGAGCACCCGCCACGGGGTGGCGAACGGCGTGGTGACGGTGGAGGTGGTCTGCACCGGGCCGCTGCCCCGGGCGGTCTTCTTCAGCAGGTACGTCTTGAGTGTGTTGCTCTGCCCGGAGACCGACGTGAGCATCGCTCGCGGGTAGTTGACGCGGGAGGACTCACAGACGCAGGCGCGCAGCCCGCTGTCCAGGGTGACCAGCAGCGGCATGTCGGTGAGGGGGCCGACGTCCGTGCCTGACGTGCCGGTGGAGGGGATCGCGTCCGGTGCGACGGCGCTGTACACGTTCTCGTCCCGGGCGCTGTGGACCAGGGTGCCGCCGGGGAACACGAAGCCGGTCAGCTCGTCCGAGATGGTGACGCTCCCCGTGTCGAGCAGCGTGTAGCGCAGCGCGACTCCGGTGTTGTAGGCGCGTATCTGGATGCCGAAGGAGACGCCGCCGGCGGTGTCCTGCAGCTTCCAGCGCATTTCCTGGTAGTGGTCGCGGATCGTCGCGTTGCGTCCGTACACCGGGGTCCAGGTGCTGTCCTTGGTCCAGTGCTGGTAGGTCGTCATCACGGTGTTGGCGGTGCCCAGCGTGGTGCCGTCGCTCATCGCGAGTCCGAGCACCGAGGTGTCGAGGACCGTCGTGCCGGCGCGCTTGAGCGACCAGGAGAGCGCTCCGCCGACCAGCGACACCGTGATCTTGTTGCTGCCGTCCGGTGACGTGGCGGTCATGGCGGCGTCGGCCGCGTGAGCCTCCCCCAATCCGGCGAGGCTCAGCGAGGCGGCCCCCACCGTGACCGCCGCTCCCTTGAGGACTCCACGCCGGGACAGCGTTCCGGGGCGGGCGGCTTCGTGCAGGCCGAGCTGTTCCCGACGTCGTGACGTTTCCATGATTTTGTACATCTCTCCCTTGAGTGAGTCGCGCCCGGTCGAACGAGGGAGAGCGTGGGCGTGCCGCACGGACTCGGTCCGTGATCAGACGGGCACGCCCACGCCCAGGTCTCACACGACTACCGAAGCGTCGTGTGGGTCGATGCGTTCACTGCTCGATGTCGTTCACTGCTCGGTCAGGGTGACCTCGTCGCAGTAGCCGTCGCCGGTTCCGGAGACGAGGTGGCAGTAGATGCGCGCGGTGGTCACACCTGCCCCTGTCGTGAAGGTCGTCGACTGTTTCGAGTAGGTGCTCGACGTGGTCGAGGCGCTCGTGACGGCGGAACCGTTGTAGAGCTTGGCCTCCAGTGCCGTCGTGGTGCCGGCGGTCTGGCTCCTGATCGCGCCGCTCAGCCGGTAGGTGGTGTTCGGCTCGAGGGTGTAGACCAGTTGCCACAGGGTGCTGCCGCTCAGCGACGAGTTCGCCAGTCCGGCGGCGTTGCCGTTGGACGAGGTGCCCGTGAGCGAGAAGTCGCCATTGCGCCAGGGCACGGTGTGGCCGGACTCGAAGTTGCCGTTGATCACGTGGTTCTTGACGGGAGTGACGGCGAGATCGTCGCAGTAGCCGTTGCTGCTGCCCGTGCTCTTGTAGCAGTACAGGCGCACGGTGCTGTTCGCCGCCCCGGTGGTGAAGTCGGCGGACACGAAGGTCCACCCGGTGCCGCTGGCGCTGGCCGCCGTTTCGAGGCCACCGGTGTTCTTGACTCCGATGTTCATGACCTCACCGGCGACAGCGGACTTCACCCAGCCCGAGACGCGGTAGGTCGTGCGGGGCGCGACCGGGACGAACTGTTCCACGGAGGCGGGCGACGGCCCGACCCGGGCCGCCCAGGTTCCGCTGTGGGCGCCCGAGTTCACCACCGAGGCGGAGTTCCACGCGCTCCATGCCGTGAGCGATCCCTTCTCGAAGCCGAGGTTCTCGTTCGCGAGGCAGGTCGCGTCGGAGGGCGAGCTGAACTGGTCGGCGCCGATGTCGGGTGCGCAGACCGAGGGGACGGGCGATCCCCAGTAGTCCTTGCCGCCGTTGTCGGGGATGACGACTCCCGCGCCGATGGCCGGAGACGACGCGGTGAGCTGGTAGCCCGCGACGCTGCCGATGCCGGTGTCGCCGCTGCCGGGCGAGGCCAGCAGGGGATCCGCGGTGATGTTTCCGTTGCCGGCCGGCTCGCTTGCCGGGTGGTTGCCGTAGAAGAGGTTGTTCCGCCAGGAGAAGTTCGAGGCCGGCTGGCCGGTGGTGTAGACGTAGCCGCCGCTGCCCAGGTTGTAGACGAGGTTGTTGGCGAGCGTGAGGTCGTTCCAGGCGCCTGAGACCTCGAAGATGTTCGCGGTGGATCCCGAGGGGACGTAGATGGTGTTGTTGTAGAACGTGGAGTCCTGGGACCCGAGCATGTTGATGACGCGGAGACGGTCGTTCTCGCTGACGTTGTAGCGGGCCACCGCGTTGCTGCTGAGGCGTGATCCTCCGCCGCAGCCGCAGAAGAGGAGGAACCCTCCCTCGTTGTCGTGGCTGTAGTTGTACTGGACGATGGTGCCGTCCTGCCCGTAGTCGACGTCGAAGCCCTGGCCGTCGGGGTTTCCGGAAGTCTTCTTGGTCCCGTACGCCTCGTTGTACTGGATCACGGTGCCGTCGGAGTCCCAGGCCCAGATGCCGGCGTTCGCGGAGTTCCCCTTGGCCGCGTTGTAGACGACGTTGTGCTCGATGAGAGCGTCCTTCGACATCTGTACGACGATGCCGTCGCCGTCCGTGTCATGGACGGTGTTGTTCTTGACGACCACACCGGTCCAGGGGGTCCAGGCGGGGTTGTTGCAGCCGATGGACGGCCGGCACAGCCAGGTGCTGGACATGTTGATACCGCTGCGGGCGATGTCGGCCACGGTGTTGCCGTCGATGACCACGTCGTTGAAGGCGCTCGGCGTCGTGGTCCCGAGAACGGCGAAGAGGATTCCGGCGCTGCCGTCGACTTCCTTCGACTGATTGCCGTTCACGTCGTGGACGTTGAGGTTGCCGATCTTGTAGTGGTTCCCGGTCCCGTAGTTCTCGAGCACCACGTAGACACCGCGCCGCGCGTTCGCGCCCTTCACGGCACCGGTGTTCGTCACCTCCAGGTTGGAGATCTCCCAGTACTCCTGGTTGTGCAGGTAGATCGCGTCCGTGCCGCCGCCTCCGGCGATGATCGGCAGGGCGCCCGTGCCGTAGGCGTCCATGGTGATCGACCCACCTGCCGCGCTGCCCGAGCCCAGCGGGTGCAGGGTGCCGGTGCAGGTCGTCCCTCTCTTCAGCAGCAACTGGTCCCCCGGTGCGAAGGTCTTCGCGTTCGGGCCCGCCAGTGAGTTCCACGGCGAGTCGGAGGTGCCGGTGCCGTTGGCTGCCGCCGAGCAGTCCACGTAGTAGTTCGTGCCCGCCGCCTGTGCCGGTGCGGCCGGCGTCAGCGCCACCGCGGCGCAGGCGAGCAGCATGGTGACGACCGTGCCGGCGATGAACCGTCTTATCTCTGCGATGTGTCTCATGATGCCTCTCCCCGTACAACGCTGTCGGGATGGGTGGGTGAGCTCCCCGTGACCTTGCGGAGCGCGGCGACGATTGCCTGCGTCGGAGCAGCGCGGTTCGGCCAGTCGGCGGTGACGTGTCCGTCGCCGCCGATCAGGAGTGTGTGGAGCCGGCCGTCCCTGGGCAGGTCTGCGCCGGCGGATGCCGAGTCCGCGGCGACCACGAGTGCCGACGGGATGGACCAGTTGGCCGCGAAGTTCTGCAGGGCGGCGTCGGTCGTGTGGCCGTCGGAGTCGGTGATGAGGACCCGGACGTCGGGGTACTGCACCGCCACGCTCTTGAGCGACGGGATCTGGCTGCGTGCGTGTGCGGCGTCGACGTTTCCCTGGTCGTCGACCGGTAGGGCGGAAATGACGGTCGGGCCGGTGACGGCGATCCGGTTCCCGTCGAGCAGGGTCACACCGGAGCCGGCCCGTTCTTCGGCTTGGCATGCGGTGACGAACAGCAGCGCGGCGACGAACGGGATCATCCCCGCCCGACGGGCCCCTGCTGTCACGCGTCGGATTCCTCTCACCGGACCGGCCCTTCGAGAGGCAGGACGGGGGCCTCAAGGGCTTCGTCGCGGTCGCACACGAGGGTGTCTCCACTCACCCGCAGGCGGGCGGCCTGGATCGAGCTCCGGCGGTCGTTGTGGCCGCTGTGCTGTCCGGGGCCCTCCTCGGATCGCCCGGGGTGCGAGAAGTAGAAGACGAACGCGCCGAGTTCGCTGGTGACGACATCGGCGTGGTAGCCGTAGCCCCCGTCGTCCGGGCCCTGCCCGGGACGATCGAGGATGAGTCCTCGCGGTTCCCATGTCTCCAGGTCCCGTGAGTGAAGAACCCGCTGTCCATGCCATTCGTCGACGAGCATCCAGTAGCTGCCGCCGAGTTCGAAGACGTTCGGGCCTTCGTGCTTCGAGCACTCGACGGCGGGCCCCCGGACGGTCCACCGCGCCAGATCGTCGCTGTCCGCCGCGTAGGTGTGCGCGTCATCGGCCTCGTCCTTGTACCACATGCGGTAGCCGCCTGTGGGGAGCCGCAGGACGCAGGCGTCGATCACTCTCTCGGACGAGAGCGACAGGGTGGAACGGTAAGTCCATGAGAAGAGGTCGTGGCTCGTGTAGTGACGGATCACGCGTGCATGACCCTCCCACTGGGTCGGAACACCGCGGATCACGCTGACGAACATGTGGTACTCGGTTCCGTCGTCGACGATCTCGGGCGCCCAGTAGGTATGCCGCCCGGACTCGATGTCCAGCCCCTCGGCGATGCCCCGGTACAGCCAGGTGGCTCCTCCGTCCGAGGAGGACGCGATCCCGATGTCGCTCCCGTGCACCCAGCTCACGTCGTTCATCGGTGGCGCGTCGGCGCGACGGCTCGTGTAGAACATCCACCACTCGCCGGCGGGCCGGTTCCAGATGACGGTGGGGTCGGTCGCGCCGTCGTGAACGGGGTCTCGGAACAGGGGGCGGTCAATGGCTGTCATCGGTTCGTCCCAGGGGTCGTGAGCGGTCGGTACGACGAGGTCGTCAGCTCTGCCGGTGCGTCAGGCGGAACACGTGCAGGAGAGCGGTTCGAGTTCGGCGCGGAGGACGCCGTCGGTGATGGTGGTCCCGGTGGCGGTGCGCGAAGTGACGCGGTCGGGCCGGTCCGCGGTGAACGTCGCCTTGGAGCTGCTTCCGCGGACGCCCGATCCGCCGTTGAAGGAGGCGGCGCCGCAGGCGGACAGCCCGGAGGCGCCGAGCGCATCACCGGCGGATACGGCGAGGAAGGAGCTTATGTCGGGAGGCGTCGTGGACGACTCGGGCATGGGTGAGGGCCTTTCGGGGGGGGCACGTACGGCGAATGCGAGGCGGCATGCGGGACTGCCGCGGGAGCGAAACGGGGAGGACGGCGGCCGCCGGTGACGCCGGCTCGCTCGGCACCGGGGCGAGACGGTCTGGACCGGGTGCTCCCGTCTGCGTGGACGGGCGCCCGTACCGGTGCCAGGGGGCCGCGAGTGCGACGGTGGTCGCGTCCGCGGTGAGTCACAGGGGCGGCTCCAGTGCCCAGTTGACTCGACGTCAGTCATGGCCGACATCTCACTGTCACTGAAATGACCGGTTTCTTGGGCTCTGTTCGGATGTATCGGCTATTTCCATCCGAGGAAACCGGTTGACTGAAACTTTCGCGAACGTTAGGTTGCGTCGCCAGACGGTGTCAAGGGGTCGGAATGAGTCACCGCAGGCCGCAGCAGCGGACCAGGACCACACACCCACGGGGGGGAAGCACGTGGGAACAGCCCGTCCGGGCCAGGCGCGTGAATGTGGCACACGCGGCCGGGGTGTCCATGGCCACCCTGTCCAAGCTGCTTAGGGGTCCTTTCAGAATGCTGGGTCCTTGCGGGCGAGGGTCATGCAGTGGGCGAGTTGCAGGAACGCGTCGTGCATGTCGTCTCGGGTTTCCCAGCGGGTTCGTAAGCGGCGGGGGCCGTGGAGCCAGGCGATGGCGGACTCGGCAACCCATCGCACACG
>NZ_JBHXSG010000112.1:0-17859 GCF_042714835.1 Streptomyces sp. NPDC058678
AGACTTCCTGCACACCTACAACCACCACCGCTGCCACACCGCACTCGGAGGCAAGCCACCCATCAGCCGTGTGAACAACGCTGCGGGTCAATACAGCTAGCGGTCAACGACATAGGTCGGGTGGTACTGCGCACCACCGAGCCGCTGGCGCTCGACGACTACGCAGCCCACCGCCGCACCGGATCGTTCTTGTTGATCGACCCGGCCGATGGCACCACCCTCACCGCAGGCATGGCGGGTGAGGCCTTCGACACCCCACTACAGGGACACGCGAAGAAATAGCGCCGTTGGAGCGGTAGCGGCTGAGTCCGGTTGATCCCCGACCGGCGACTCTCCGCACGCTGTCGGCGTGCACGGGAACGCTTATCGGCTCTGTCGCTGATTTGTTGACGACGAGAGCGGTCCGGCGGTGGGCTGCGTAGTCGCACTACCGCAGGTACCCCCGGTGCGGCCAGCGCCGTCGTCGCCTCCACCAGCATCCCCTCCTCCTATTTCCGCGCTGCCGCGGAACCGTACCGCTACACCTGATATGCGTGCAGCGACTTCCTCGCAATCGTGAGAGGAAGTCGTAGCCACCGGGTGCCAGGCTTGCACGCAAAGCACCTGACGCCCCAAGTACCACCCCAGTCGGCACTTGCCAATTAGCGGCCCGGCGGCGTTCCAAGGCCGAGTGCACCTGCTACTCAGGGGCGACAGCGACGAACCCGCCGCCGAACCAAGACAATGCGGCGGTCAGCGCGCAGGTTCCCGGCTACCGCCGTCCGAGAATCTACGAACACACGCGCTTTCGAACGTGCGGCGCAGAAGATCCGCCGCCAGGAGCAGGGCCACCAGTACGCCGAAGCCCAGCTCGTCGCGCTCGGAGCGCCCGTGCCGCGGGCTGGCTGCAGCCCGACGGTCTGGCTCCGGGATGCCCTGGTCGCGGTCGGTGCCCGCAACGTACGGCACCGCGGCGCGCACCGCTTCTGCTGACAGTTCCCATGTGTTGCCGCCTGACCGACGACGCTAGCAGAGCGAGAACCGGTCACCGATGAATGTCGGTCCAAGACGACCTGGCGCTCGATGACTTGGCCGAGGTGTCAAACGCCCCCGACTGCGGCGGGCGGCACTCCTGGCGGTCGGCCCAGTACCCCACTTCCCTCCTGGGCGGGATGAGCCGTCTGTAGACCGCCGTCGGGCAGATCCGCGCCACGCCCGTTGTCCAGGGCACCGCCCGCGCCGTTGCGACCGCCTACGAACAGCATGTACTCGGGGTGCAGGACCGACTGACAGGAGAGCAGCCGCCACGGATCGCTGAGCACGGGGGCCACGATGATGTCGTTCCCCACCTCGGCCATGGCCGCGACCGAGCGGTGGAGACTCACCCTGGTCCGCCGCAACGCCGTGTCAAGCTCTCGGGGTCGAAAGCCCGCTGGTATGTGTCGTGTTGAAACTGTCCACCAGCAGTGGAGGAAGACACCGTCGTCGAGATCGTTGAGCAGCCTGCGGGCGATGGTCGATTCTCATGAACTGGACGTGCTGTTGAGGAAGACGATCCGGTCGGTGGTACAGACGATGTCGACGGCCAGGCCTCAATCGAGGGACAGGCTGAATGAGGGCTGGCGGCCTGGATCTGCTTCCTCGACTCTGGTAGCGGCCTGTGTTGGCCGCGGCGAAGTGGGGGGGGCGGTCATGGGATCAATCTCCGTTGCGGACACTCTCATCACGGTGATCGCCCTATTGGCGGTCTGCTCTCTCTACTTCACAGGGCGCCGGTACCGGGTATGTCGAGGCGCCTTGATCGTGGTCCTCATGGTGATCGTGGGTGTCGGAGCTGTAGTGCCGGGTGTGCAGGCTCCGAGGCAGACGCGAGCGGACGCCGCGAGCCGACAGGCCGCGCCGGGAGGCTTGGACATCCAGCCCACTGCCACTGGATCCTTCACGCACTCTCTCCCGATCGAGATACCGCGCTTCCATGGCCTAGAGCCTCCCGTCGCCTTGGACTACGACTCCGCTTCCAGTAACGGAGACGTGGGTATGGGATGGCGGCTGACCGCGGGCTCCATCATCAACCGCACCGGCGCGCACGGAGGTCTGGCCCGCCATGATGGCTCGGACGTCTTCCGCCTCGATGGGATGGAACTGATCGCCTGCGCACCATCGTGCACAACGGGTGGCACGCATGAGACGTATCAACACACTTATGAGCGCATTGTGTTTGCCGACGGGCGCTGGACGCGGCATCAGCGCAACGGCACACGCCTGGTGTACGAAGCCATCGGCGAAAACCCGGACCGCTCCGCCCAGTGGTCGCTGCATCGGGTCGTCGATTCTCACGGCAACACCGTGACGTACCAATACGACTGCTCGGGTGTCTGCCGGGTGGAGCGGATCACCTACGCCGCACTGGCTGTGGACTGCAGCGCGCCGGGACAGCCAGCATGCAGGTCCGGCGCAGAGATCCTGTTCGTCCGGGAACTGCGTCCCGACATCGTCGTTCGCACAACCAGCAGGGGCAGTCGGCAGATCCGTACTCGACTCAAGACCGTCGCCGTACGCATGGACGGGCAGCTCGTCACCGCGTACGCCCTGCGGTACAAGACCAGTACCCTCACCGGAAACTCGGTGCTCAGCTCCCTCCAGCGCTTCGCTGGTGATGCCACGGTGGCTGCGGATGGCACGGTCACCGCGGGCCCGACCCCTCCCTTGCCGGCAACCACGTTCACCACCTCGTCCATGACGGGCCCAGCTGGGGGGTGGGCCGCGCCGCCTGTCGTCAGCGCACCGTTGCAGGTGACGGCCGCGCCGGGAAACCGCGAGTTCCCCAGTGTGGAGACCACCGTGCGCGGCAACACAGGCCAGTGCGTCGACCCGCATGGACGCGGCTGCCGGAATGTGACCACAGACCCCGTCTATGGGGACTTCAACGGAGACCGGCTCATCGACGTCGCCGCGTGGGAGGGCGGTGCTCTCGGATGCGGGTCGCTCATCGCTCGTCTCGGCACGAGCGGCAGCTGGGGTGCGAACGCTGTCACCTCTCTCGCCGCTCATGCGTCGGAGAGGAAATGCCCGCGCAGCGGATACGTGACGGATGTGAACGGGGACAGCGCGGACGACATCGTGATGATGTCGTTGACCGGCCATGTGGTCACTGCCGTGTCCCGCCGCGACGGGCGGTTCACCATCGACGACCGTGCCTTAGTCCCCCCATGGTCCCCGTTTCGGCCTGTGACCTGCGCGACCGGTGACCTCAACGGGGATGGTCTGGGTGACATGGCCTGCCAGCACCATGGGCGCCTCGGGATCTTGTACGCCACGCCAGAAGGGACGTGGCGTGCCACCGATCTCCCGGTACCGCCCGATGTGCGGGACGCACAGGCCGACCGGCTCGCCATCGGTGACGTCGACGCCAGCGGAACAGGCGATGTCATGCTGGTTGGCCGAGTCGCCCCAGGCCTTCCCGCTGCAGGCACGGTCACACTGATCACCGGTGTAACCGCGCCCGACGGAGCCGTCACCACATGGCAAAGCACCCCCACCACATGGCGTCGCTCGGCCCTCGCCCCCTGGCAGTTCAGCCCGGGAGACCTCGACGCAGACGGCCGCGCCGATTTCATCCTGCACAGCAGCCCAGACAGCACCACCAAGGTTCTGACCGCACTGTCCAGGAAAGGCACGACCCTCGCCCTGGATCCCCGGCCGGAGATCACCGTGGCAAGCCGGTACGTGACGACAGGCGACGCAGACGCCGACGGCCGTGACGACCTGATCACCGGCAGCCCGCCCGGATACCTGCGCTCGCTCGGAGACGGGACCTTTGCCGAACGAGAAGACCTCGGCACACGTGACCCGCAGAGCAGGGCCTGCGCCGGGGACTGGGAGCGCCTATCAGCTGCGGATGTGAACGGGGACGGGCAGGCCGACCTGATATGCCACACGCACGAACAGGTGAACGCGCAACCCCGGTATAGCGTCTGGGCCCAGGCTTCCCACGTCGCGCCGCCGGCCCCGCACCGCTGGCAGCCCTTCGACCACAACGGAGACGGCCGCCAGGACTTGTACGCGATATACAACCGCAACCCCGGCGTTGAGATCTACACCCTGACCGCTCAGCCGGGCGGCGGCTACCTGCCAGACCATAAGCCGGTCGACCTGCCTGTGGACGTTGCTGACACCAGCCGGTGGCTCGCGGCCGACGTCGCGGGCCCGGCTGGCGGAGCCGACGGCCGCACCGACTTGGTCCTTGTCGCCCGCGACACCCCGTGCGCCAATTGCGAACCGACTTTGGCCCTCACCACGCTGGTTTCCACCGGGCAAGGCTGGGACGCCCACCACACCTATCCCTGGCGCAAGAACGGCACCATCGCTCCGTACGACGCACCGGAACTACACACATGGCGCACCGCGGAACTCGACGGCGACGGCGCGGCCGACCTGGTGTACTTCCGGGCCGTGCCGGGCGGGGTGCGCATGGAGACGTTGCGGTCGCAGGGCGATGGCACCTGGACGTCCGCCGCCGATGACCGGTTCACCTCGAACACGGTCCCAGGCGGTCCCCTGACCCGCCCTGACGTGCAGGGCTTCCGCACAATGGACCTCAACAATGACCACATCGATGACTTCGTCCACGTCGAGACCGGGGGAGGCCCGACCAACGGCTACCGCGTCGTGCGCAGCCTGCTGTCCACGGCGCCAGGCGGGTGGCAGGAGGAAACCGAGCGGACCTTCGCGGCGACCGATTCCACCCTCGCCCTTGGGCTGCAGCCTTCGGACGTCAACGGCGACGGGATCCAGGACCTGGCCCGGCCAGTGGTACATGACGGCTGCGTGCGCCTGGAGCACCAACTGCGCCATCCGAGCGGCTGGTCCACGCCTGTTCTCGCCAGCGCTCCGTCTCCATGCACGGCCAGCAAGGGCCTCGAGGACCGCAAGAACCTGCGCTTGGCGGACGTCAACCAAGACGGCCGCACGGACGTCTACCACCTGTCCCGCGTCGCCGCCGGGGCCGCCGCTCAGGGCACAGTCTCCACGCTGATCAATACCGGCGACCCTGCCCACCCGGAGAAATGGCGCTGGATCGACCAGCCCGGCGTACCCGCACCCGAGCCAGACAGCTGGGCCTGGACCATGCTCGACGGCGACCACGACGGCGTCGCCGAACTGGCCCACTTCGGCGGCGCGGACCCCACCGCCCTGCGCACCCTGCGCTGGCAGGCGGGCGACGACCGGCTGACCGCCATCGACAACGGACTGGGAGCTGTGACGAGCATCCGCTACGCCGCCCGGGCCGAAGCCCGCTCCTATCTGCCAGCCGGCCTACTTCCCGTCACCGTCGACGAGATCACCGTGACCGACTCCGCGCATGAGCCGCCTGTGCGGGCCCGCGCACAGTTCAGTTACGCAGGCGCCTTGTGGTCGAACCGGTACAGCATGCTCGTCGGCTACGGCAGCATCCGAGCCGACCAGGGCGACGGCATCGTCACGACTGGCCGGGACCTGAGCGAGGCCTGCGGGGCCCGCGTTGCCGCTACTGCACTGGAAGTGCCCGGCCGCGGCATAATTTATAAGACGTCGGTGGCCTTCTCCGATCCCGGCACCGGTGCCCCTTACACCTGTCTGCCGGACACGATCCGGCACCGCACGTGCGAACTGACATCCAACTGCCAGGAAAAGCGCACCGTCCTGGGCTACGACGCGTACGGCAACACGGTCTCAGTAGAGGAAACAGCCGGCTCTCTGCGCCGCCGCATCGAAACTCCCGTGCACCCGAACACCACGGACTACATCGTCAACCGGCCCTACAAACACGACGTCCTCATGGCGACCTCGCCGCCGCGGAGTACGCCCACCACGTGGGAGCCCGTCGCCCGCACCCTGTTCGGCTACGACGACGGCACCTGGGAACAGCCACCCGCCCGGCACGGGGACTTGACCCGGATCACCGCGTTCTCCGACCTCGGCACAGACACGGCCTCCGAGACCTTCCTGCAGTACGACTCCTTCGGCAATCTCACACGCACCCAGAACCCGACGGGCATCGCCACCACGAGCAAGTACGACCCCGGGCGCGGCCTGTTCCCCGAGTCCCAATGCACCCCCGTCGGCTGCACCACCCTGCACTGGGATGAGGCCCGCGGTCTGCTACGCACCGTCACCAACCTCAACGGCCGCACGGTGACATCCACCTATGACCCCCACGGCCGCCTCCTCACCACCACGGGACCCGACCGAACCACGACCGTCAGCTACCTGGACTTCGGCACATTCACTGGACCGGACACAGCCCGCCAGCGAATCCGCACGGAAACCAGCGACGGCAGCGGCAGCGACCAAGTGCTGTGGAACGAGACACTTTTTGACGGCCTGGGACGCACATACCGGACTCGGGCGGAAGGCACCACTGCTTCGCCACAGGACGTCATCGTCACGGACACCGAGTACGCGGACGCCTCCAGCCGCCCGTCCGCCGCCTCCCTGCCCCGCACAGCGAGCCAGAGCCCACGGTGGACGCACTACGCCTACGACGCGGCCCACCGTCTGACCACCCTCACCCACCCCGGCCCTGGAGACACCCTTGGCCGCGCCTACCAGCCTGGCCAGATCGAAGACCGCGACGAGACCGGCAACGTGACCACAACCCGTTACGACGGACTCGGCCGCGTCAAAGGCGTCGACCAACACGTGCGCCTGTGCCCCACCTGCTCCCGGTCCACGCTGAGTACCACCTACGACTACGACCTCCTCGACCAGTTGACCACCGTCACCAACGCCCTCGGTCAGCAGACGACAATCACCCGCGATGCACTCAGCCGCCCCACCGCCATCACCGACCCCGACCGGGGGCTGCGCACGCTGAAATGGCGGGCCGACGGCCTGCTCGACACGGAAACCGACGCCCGCGGCACCCACACTTGGGGCTATGACGCGGCAGGCCGCCCCACCATCCTCAAAGAGGTCTCCCCGAAGGACGACGCCCACATCTCCAAATGGATCTACGACCGCGACCCCCGCACCGGTCAGACCCAGGGCGACAGCGTCGGCCGGCTGATCCTGGCTGCCTACAGCACAGGGCCACTCGGCGCAGTCACCGGCAGCGACCGCACTTGGTACGACGCCGCCGGACGCCCCACGCGCAGCAGGACTTGCGTCGACGACGTCTGCCAGGCCATGGGATACGCCTACGACGCTGCTGGACGCCTCAGCGACCTGCACTATCCAGATCCACGCGACCCCGATGGCGAACACGTCCGCTACCGCTATGACAACTCCGGTCGCCTCGTCTCCGTCGGCTCCTACCTCACCGACATCCGCCGCGACGCAGCTGGCCACGCGACACAACAGGCCTACGGCAACGGCCTCCAGGAAGGCTTCACGTACGACCCCGACCGCCAGTGGCTCACCAGCCACACCCTCACGTCACCGCAAAAGCCGACCGCGCCCCTGTACACGGCCGACTACCCCGACCGCGACGCCACGGGACGCATCACCCGAACCGTCACCAACAATCCCACAACGACCAATCCGCAGCCCGAAACACAAACGTACAGCTACGACGAGCTCGGACGCCTGATCACGCACACCAGCAGCACGACGTCCGGCGCCCCCTCAACGTCGTATGCGTACGACAAGATCGGACGCATCACGGACGCACCGGCCGCAGGCACCTACAGCTACGGTGACCCTGCACACCTACACGCCGTGACGTCCACGTCCGCCGGACACCAGCGCACCTACGACGAGGCTGGGCAGCTCACGACACTGAAAGATCCCTCAGGCCGTCAGCTCACGATGGACTGGCTACCGAACGGCATGCCCGGCCGATTCCACGACGGCGTAACAGACAGCAGCTATGCCTACGACACCAGCGGACAACTGGTGAAACACACTGCTCAACAGAACACGACGCGCTTCTTCGGACGTTTCCTTGAGCAGTCGCCCGCAGGCTTGACCCGCTACTACTGGGCAGGCAACCAGCTCATCGCCACGCGCGACCCGAGCGGCGACGTGTCCTATCTGCTCCAGGACCATCAACATTCCACCCGCGTCGTCACCGATTCCCAACAGCGCGTCACGGCCCGCCACAATTACGCGCCGTTCGGAGCAGAACGTGCGGACAGCTTGCAGAGCCCTGAGCGACACCGCTGGCAGGGCCACCGCAGCGACCCCGCGAGCGGACTCATCTACATGAATGCCCGCTTCTATGACCCGGAACTCGGCCAATTTACAGCTCCCGACACCATCATTCCCGGTATTACACGACCGCAGGCGCTCAACCGATACGGCTACGGCAGCGCGGATCCCGTCAATACCTGGGATCCGACTGGTCACGTGGAACAGGCAGCCGGAGAGCAAGAACACCGGAAGATGCAAGACTTCGAGCCCGCAGACCAATGCCTCTGCGCGAAGGCCGCCGCACCGGACGCGCAGGCCATGCTGGACGGCGGCCACCCGCTTAGTCCTCCTCAAGAAGTGACCTTCCGAGACGACGAAGGCCTTGAGATCGTCGTGGATGGCGGAGAGGAGGGAAACATGGAGGGTCGAGAAGTGGAACTTACGGACGAGGAGGGTCTGACGGTGACCGTCCCAGGCGAACCCGGCGAGGACGGCGACCCCGGCGAGGACGGGACAGCTGCTGCCCCCGAGCCCGATCTCGACACCGCCGACAGGACCGAGACAGAGAAGGGTTTCTTTGAGGACACCAGCTCAGGCGACGTATTCGTATGGGGCGGAGGACATGTTCGAAAGCCAGCGGCCGTCGAAAGTGAGGTGCTGTTCGTAGGAGGAGCGAACGACGAGGGCTGGTATGGCGGCTACATCTATGCAGTCGGTCTGCAACTGGACCTCGGTGTGCACATCACAATTCTCGGCGGCCGCGAACGGACCTGGACACAGCCCTGGGGAGGTGGAGACGTCAAGCAGGAAGCCAAGCCGATTGGGATGGTGGACATCTCTTTCGACAAATACAGTGTCGGCGCTTACATAACCGAATTCTCACCCAAGGGAATCGGAGTGTTCGTTGGCGCGAGCGCGAAATTCGCTGCTGCCGGTGTAGGTTTCAACCTACAGGCTGTCACGACGGCCCTTCGGTACTACGGGATGATGCCTACACCGAAAGCACCGTAGCAATCATCCATACCGCAAGGCACTGCTACTGAACTTGAATTCGTGATGTCGGTCCGATCGTGGTGTCGTGCAGATCGGAAACCGCTGGGCGCTGGCCGTCCGGAATCAAGGGCGTGGCTGCAGCCAGTGACGCGCGGCGGCCAATGTCACCTCGATGTCGTCGCTCGGGCTCGGCGCTACGGGCGCCGCCTGGCGCCGACCGGCGAGGTCCGAGACGCCCGTGCGTGCGGCCATCTGCTCTTCCAGGGCCGCGTTGGTTTCCTTGAGCCGGTGGTTCTCGACCTCCAGGACCTGGACGATCCGGGCCAGGAGCTGGGCCTGGGAGCGCAGGTCGTCGCGTTCGGTGCGGACGCGCGCCAGGTCCTCTTGCTGCTTGCGGCCGCGGGCCCGCGCGGCTTCGGAGACCGGTTCGGGACTGTGGCCGCGGGCCTTGACCAAGGCGTAGAACAGGTCCTTGAGGCCGGTGTGCTTGTGGGTGAGCTTGTTGCGCCGCAGCCCGGCCTCGACGGCGAGGGACACGATAGTCAGTTTGCCGTCGGAGTGCAGCGGGGCGCCGATCAGCAGGCGGACCATGGCGTCGGTGATGGCCTTCACCTCCGCGACGTCCTCGGAGCCGCTGTCGGCGTGCGCGTGGGCGAGGGCCTGACCGACGAGCTGGGCCAGGGCCGCGCTAGCGCGCGGCTCGTTAGGGGCGCTCATCGTGGTTCCTCGGGGTCGTCTGCGCCTGGCTGTTGGGCGTGGTGGCGGTGGATGATGTCGGTGAGGTGGGCTCGTCGCTGCTGTTCGCGGGCCGCGATGGGGTAGGGGTCGAAGCCGGCTTCGGCGGCGGCGTCGATCCGCGCGACCTCGGCCCGCAGCATGGTGATCTGGCTGTCGGTGCGGCTGATGTTCGCGCACGCCGGATGGCAGCGGGAGTGGTCCGGGGTGCTCCGGCCGCCGTCGCGTGCCCGGTCGCGGTCCGGGGTGCACAAGGCGGTGAACGCGTCGTGGTTGCAGGTCAGGAAGGCTTTGGGGTCCTCGTAGACCTGGAGGCGGGGGTTGGCGACCAGCGCGCGCAGCTCGCGTTTGCCGAGGTAGGTCCCGGCGTAGCGGTCGGAGAACTCGGCGGCTGCGGCGCGGTAGCGGTCGGCGGCGGGTCCGCTGACCGTCTCGCCGGCGGCGATGCGCTCGCCGGGCTCAGTGAGGGTCTCGGCCAGGGCCAGGCCCTTCTCCTGGTCCAGGACGTCGAGCATGTCGGCCTTGGAGCGGCCGGCGTACGACTCGGACATGGCGGTGGCCGCGTGGCCGTACTGCACCGCGAGGGCGATCCGGCCGCCGGGCTGGCGGTAGATGAACCAGGCGATGGTGCGGCGGAAGCGGCGCAGGGCGACGGCGCCGTCGGGGTCGGTCGGGATCAGTTCGTGAGGGCGGCCGTGGGCGGCGGCGAGCTGGTTGGCCCAGGTGGTAAAGGCGCGGATGCGCTCCACCGCGGCGTCCGAGGACAGGCCGGTGCGGTCCATGATCGTGGGCCTCGCGCCGCGGAAGAGGGTGCGGGTGAACAACTGCTCGCCCTCTTCGAGCTGTTCGGCGACGGCGATGGCCCGGGCGACGGGCTCCAGCACGATCCACGGATCCGCGCGCATCTCGCCTTCGGGGATCGCGTTGCCGTCCTCGTCCAGGACGCCCTTGAAGTGCCGGCCGCGTACCTCGTAGCGCACGGTCCCGTCGTCGCGTTCGGTACGGGTGCAGCAGCCGCGGCGCAGGGCCAGGACCTCTTCGGGGCGCATCCCGGAAAGGTACGAGCAGCAGATCAGCACGGCGGTGGACAGGTGCAGCACCAGGGTGTCGACGTCATCGAAGCCGAGCGTCGGCGTCCAGGGGGCGTGGCCGATCCGCGCGGAGACCGGCACGTCGAGCACCGGGCCGGGGCCGAAGTCCTCCGCGGTGAGCTCGTCGCGCAAGGACTGGCGGGCGGCGGCGACCTGGCCGGTGCTGACGCCGAGGGTGGCCGCCAGGAAGGTGTTGGCCATCGGCGGCAGCGGGCCCTCGTACTTGGCGGACACGGCGGTGGCGCCCGGGGCGTGGCTGGCGGGCAGCCGCTGCCCGGCCGCGAGTAGGCCGCGCAGGTAGGCACGAGCCTTGTCGATGCCGCCGGGGACGGCCTGGGCGGGAAGAGAGTCGAGCAGTCGGCGGTGCTCGCGGGCGGCGACCAGGATGTCGCCCGAGAGGTCCAGGACGGTACGCAGCGCCCACACCAGCAGCGGGGCCATGACAGCCGGGTGCACGATCGGGATGTTGTTCTCGCCGTCGAGGGTGTCGTCGTTGGTGCCGAGGAAGTCGGACATGACCGCGGCCGGGTCCTCCCAGGGCGGCATGACCAGCCGTCGCGCTCGGGCAGGTAGGGGGCGTACGCCCACAGCCGCGAGATGACCCACAGGGTCTTGGCGTCGGTGCGCCAGCGGCGTCCACTGGGGCGCAGCTGCTCGGCGTACTCCTGAAGGTCGTCGGCCGTGACCTGGGCGAGCTCCGTGATGTCGCGGTCGGTGAGCCAGGAGGCGAAGCGGATCCAGACCAGGAAGTAGTGGCGCAGGCTGGCCGGTTGGGTCACCGAGCGCGAAGCCCGCTGCTGGAGCAGGACGGCTGGTGTCGGCACGTTCAGCTCGGCGAAAGCCGCGCGCATCAGCGCCGGCCGTAGTGCGGCGGGGCACCGGCTCCAGTCGATGACCAGGGAGCGGTGCGTCTCCTTGCGGCTCATCAGTGCCAGCCGCCAGGCCAGGTCGCCGAAGCGCGGCAGCTGCGCCGGGGCGAAGCCGGGCCGCAGGCGGGCGAAGGGCAGGACGAACGCATCGGGCGCCGGGTCGATCACTCCCGGGCCGGCCGGGTCGGCGGAGGGGGTGGTCACGGGTCGAGCCTCCTCTCCAGCATCGCGTGAATCAGCTCCCGGTCCGGCTCGCTCGCGGCGGCGACGAGGCGGGGCCTGCTGTCGGTGGTGGTGTAGGTGGTCAGGAAGTCGCCGATCCGGGCGTGGTGGGTAGCCCAGTCCGCGGCCCACACCGCGGGGGACACCGCTGAGCGCAGCGACTCCAGCGCCTGGTGGAGGTAGGCGATGCGGGGCAGGTCGCGGCCGGTGGCCACCGCGTTGCGGCAGGCGAAGCACAGCAGGAACGACACCGCGCACGGCGTCCCGGCCGCGCTGTGGTCGGAGTTGAGGAAGTCCGCGCACGAGGCGACCGGGGTGCGCAGCCGGCTGGCCACGATCCTGCGGGCCACCTCGATGTCGACTTCGGCCTCCTTGGCCACGAGTTCGGCAGCTTCCTCGGTGTCGCCGTCGGCCTGGTCGACCAGCCGCATGGCCACCGTCTGCCGGGCGGAGGCGAGGGCCTGGGCGAGCCCGAGTTCGACCGCGCCGCGCGAGGCGTCGCGGACCTCTTCGTCCAGGAGCTGGTAGTCCCGCTCGTGGGTGCTCTGGGTGTTGTTGCGCGGCCGGCCGTGGTGTGCCTGGGCGCTGTGCCGCAGCGCCTGGGCGTGGATGCGCTGCGGGAGGACCACGCTGTCGGCGCGGGCTTGCTGCTGCCAGCGCCGGATCGCCCCGTCCAGAGCGTTGCCGGTGGCGTAGTCGCGCAGGTTCTCGCCGCCGCCCAAACCGCGATGGCCGACCAGCAGCTTGGCCGTGGGGCGGCCGAGCAGATCCAGGGTCGCCCTCGCCTGCGCGGTCAGCTCCAGGACGTGGCGCAGGGCACGGCCGCTGGAGCCCTCGCCGACGTCGACGAGGGTGTTGCTGGCATGCCGGCGCCGGCCGCGCCGGGCCTTGTCCGTGTCGACCTGGTGCACCGCCGGGTCATCGCGGTCTGCGTTCGGCCACCAGAACGGCACGTCCATCTTCTTGAGGACCGAGAGGTTCCACGCCTCGTGCACGATCAGCAGCACGGCCGCCGCCCCGATCTCGTCCGGCGTCGGGAACAGCCGGGTCAGCGAGGCGGCGTTGCCCTCGAAGCCGAGTGCGCGCTCCGCGTACGCCGTCACGGAGTGGTCGTTGCTGCTGCAGTAGCGCGGCAGGTCGCCGGTGCGAGCCAGCACGTCCAGCACCTCGCCGACCGCCCAGTCGCCGTCCCCCATCTCGATCGCCCCTGCGCGCCAGCGCTCCAGCACCGCGGTGTTCGCCGCGATCCGCAGCCGGGCGGCACGCACCGTCGCGGCGGCCGCGGTCCGGATCGTCTTCAGCTCCTCGCGGGTGTGGGCCTCCTTGCGCCCGCCGGCCACGGCGGGCTGGCGGGCGCCGCCTCGGCGCCTCCATGAACACCCGCGTCGCCTCCGGCACCCCGGGCGCCCGACGGACGACGGCGGCCAGGACCCGGCGGACGTGGATGTCGCCGGTCCACTTCTTCCACCACTCCACCGTGATCTGCCCGGTCGCGGTGACGGGCGGCTCGGCCGCCGCGGCCTCCTTGAAGAACAGCCGCAGCGTCCGGGCGTTGGTCCGGTAGGTGTCCTCGCTGCCCCATCCCCGCCCCTGCGCCGCCAGCGCGGCCACCAGGACCCGGCGGAAGTCCACCGGCCCAGGACTGTCCCGGAAGTCCCACACGCCCAGCGGCTTCCCGGCGCCGCTGACCGGGCGCAGCACCAACCCGTTCGCATCCAGCACCGGCGCCTTGCGGAAGCCGCTCGGCGGCAGCGCCGCCCGACGGCCCCGGCCACTCACGCCGCGTCCAGGATCAGACCGGTGCGCGCCGCCAGCTCCGCGATCTTCTCCGCGTTGACCGGGTTGTCGTCGTCGTTGAGCAGCGACTCCAGCTGCAGACCGCGCACCGGCTCCAGGTACACGTCCCGGGTCACCTGCTCGCTGCGGTGCCCGAGCATGTCCTTGACCATCAGCCAGACCTGCCCGTACACCTCCTCGTAGTGCAGGCGCTGAGCCGGCGTCAGCCCGAGCCGGCGGTCCAGCGCGTTGTGCAGCGAGATCAGCATCCGCAGGGCCATGGAGTGCCGGAGCATCTTCGGGGTCGCGAAGACCTCGAGGCCCGCGGCGGCGCAGCGATCGCTCGCCCGCTCGAAGACCTTCGTCCAGCTCGCGTACTCCATCGGCAGACCGCTCTCCGTCAGCCACAGCATCGCCGGCTCCAGGCCGTCCTCGCCGTCGACGAACAGCCGCATCCGCTCGGCGGCCGTCAGCCGCCCCAGCGCGCTCTCGCCCGACCCGCCGTCCCGGCTCGTCCACCGCAGCCGCCCCGCCCGGGTGACCTCGAGGACGATCCGCAGGCCCGGCAGCCGGTCGTAGACGCCACGCGCCCGGGCGCGGGCCACCGCCAGCGCGCGCGTGCTCATCCGGTAGCCCTCGACGCGCTGGAGCGCCGGGTGGCCGACGTAGAAGGTGTAGCCGGCCCGCTTGGCCACGGCCTGGCCGACCCTGCCCGCGTAGTAGTTCCGGTGCTCGATAGCCGGGAGTTCGCAGGTCAGTAGGGTGCCGCCCTCTCGGCGCCGCAGACCGCTGGAGTACAGCAGGTCAGCGAACGCCGAGTCCCGGCCGGAGCACCGGCCGCGCCACGCCTCGTCCTCCAGACCGCTCGGCAGCATCCCGCCGAGCCCGACGTTGCGCCACAGCCGGAATGCCCGGGGCGACAGCCACTTCACGTCCGAGGTCTTCACGTCCGACGGCGCCGGCAGCGTCACCGGGTTCGCCGGCACGAAGCCGTGCCCGGCCGCGATGTCGTACAGCAGCTTCAGCGCGGCCAGTTCCTTCGCCCAGGTCCCGCCGCCGACCGGCGCGGGGTTCTCCGCTCCCCGCCGGCGCCACGCCTCCCAGTCCTCGACGTCCTCCTCCGACGCCCCGTCCCAGTTCAGCCCGCGCTGCCACAGGAAGGTGAAGAACAACCGGTAGATCGGCGCGTAGGTGAACTGTGTGCCCTGCGCCTTCGCGGAGAACGCGGAGCGCCGGAAGCACTCGCTCAGCCGTGGGTCGACCCGGCCCTCCGGCGAGACGAGGATCGGCTGCTGCTCGCGCAGCCCGAGCGCGCGCTCGCGTGCCTCCAGGTCTCCCCACCCTGCCACCGGCCAGTCAGCAGCGGGCGCTCCGCCATCACCGACCCAGAACAGCCGCCATTCGTAAGCCACTTCGCTCCCTCAGCCGCAACACGACGTGAGGCAACACAGCGTATGTCCACAGAACACTGCTACGTATGGCGGCTCGGCCGAAGCCGGCGTGAGCGGGAGCAGATCAAGCTCGGCCTCCCTGCTCGACAGCCCTATCCCAAGCAGGCCGATCCCGAACGAGTCGGGGTCTGACCGCTCGCAGCTGCGCGGTACGCGCTGCCGCCCCGGCCGTCCCCTCAGGGACTGCCCATCAACCCCCTCTGAAAGGAACCGATCCATGTCGAACCCCAGCCCCCTGTACGTCGACCCGGTCGAGTTCGCCGCGACCCGGCACCGCATTGTCATCAACCTGTCCGGCGGGAAGGACGGACTTGTGGCCGGCCTGATCGCGATGGACGCTGCCCGCCAGGCCGGTGTCGCCGACCGCGTCTGGACCGCCCACGCGAGTCTGGGCCCGATGGAGTGGCCCGCCGTCACCGTGGACGGGGTTCACTGGCCGAGTGCCAGCGAACTCGCAGCACAGCACAGCCAGGCCCTCGGCGTGCCGCCCGAGCGGCACATCGAGGTCCGGCGCAGCCGTGAAGTCGACGGTGAACGGGTGCCATTCGACCTGCTGACTTTCATCGCGGAGCGAGGCGACTGGCCCTGGCTCGGCCGGGCCCGCACCTGCACCGGCCCGTGGAAGACGAAGATGGTGTACCAGGCGTTCACCCCGCAGGTCCGCGCGCTCAGGAAGGAGACGGACGGCCCGCTGATGTTCGCCAACGTGCTCAGGATGCGGGCTGAGGAAAGCACGGAACGCCGCAACCGGGAGATGTGGCGCCGTACGACCGACAACTCGGCCCGGGTCGTCGACGAGTGGCTACCCGCCCACCAGGTCACCACCGAGGAGGTCTGGGAGCGCACGATCAGTGCCGGGCTGCCCTACCACTGGTGCTACGACTCGTACCCCGGCGCCAAGGACCGGCGTGGTTCCAGTCGCTGTTCGTGCTCGGCCCTGCACCCTGGCCAACCACCGCGACCTACTGCTGACCGCCGGGCGCCGCCCGCGGCTCGCCGAACTGTGCGCGCTGGTCGAACGCGTCCGCCAGGTGCCGTTCAACCCGAACACCACCATGGCCGAGGTCATCGCGCTGTCCCGTCGGCGCGACGCCCCGGACCCTGGCGTCGAGGTTGAGGAGACCGAGGACTTCGAGCGGATGGAGCGCGACGTCCACGCCGCCTTACGCAAGCCGCCCACATGGGACTCCAAGGCCCGGACCGGGCCGGGCGAGCTCCTGCACAGCGCCGCCGGGTGCGATGGCTGCAGCTGACCACCACACCGGCGCTCACCCCCATCCGGGAGGGATACTCAATGACGATGACTACGACCCAGCGCATCCTCGACCTCGCTGCGGCGGCACCGGCCAGCCACGGCGAGGACCTAGTGCTGCTCCTGAGCGAGGCGAACGAGCTGTACCAGCAGGGTCTTCAGGACCTGCACCGGGATGTGGCAGCACGTCTCGGCGGGCTGGCCACCGCGGATCTGATGTTCGCCGCGGACACCGCCGGCATGCCCTGTGATCCCTCGCAGGACCGCGACGAGGTGATCCTGCTGCTGGTCCTGGTCGAGTGGGAGATGACGCTGGCCGCCATGGCGTACGCGGAGATGGCCGAGGCCGCCGCGCGCCGCGGGGTCTGCTTGATCCCCGAGGAGTAGGCCGGGAGCCTCAGCGCGGCCGCCGGCGAAAAACTATGAGCCGCGGACTGGACCCCCCTCCGAAACTTCTGCCATTATTTGCTTTGTGAGCCGGGCTGGCCGGCACACTGCTGACAGAACGGACGGTTCTGCCATGACCTCGCGCCGTGAGCCTCGCCTGGCCGACGCTGCCGAGATCGCGGCTGAACAAGGTCTGACGTCCGCCCGGATCAGCCAGTTCTACACCGAGCGCGCGGAGAACACGGCCGGCAAGACGTTCCCCGAGCCTGTCGACAAGCGCGGCCGCGCCCGCCTGTGGGACCACGCGGAGGTCACCGAGTGGTTCGCCCACCGGGCGCCGCCGCGGCTCACGGAACACAGGCCGCCCTCCATCGACCCGGAGACGCTGCTGAACGCCGCGGAGGCCTCGAGGTACCTCGGCTACAAGAACCCCAACCAGGTCACCACCTTCGTGCGCGACCACCCCGGATACTTCCCCGAACCGGACGTCGTCGAAGAGAAGGGCACGGCCGAGAACCCCTACCGCCGGCAGCTCTGGAAGGTGCAGACCCTGCAGGAGTGGATGGCCACCCGGCCCGGCCGCGGCAGACGAGCCGGAGCCAAGGAGGCACCCCCCCTGCCCGACGTTCCCGTCGACGGCGATCCCGACGAGCTCCTGGGGGCGAGCCAGGCGGCCGCGCTGCTGGGGTACAAGAGCGTCGGCTCCTTCTCCAGCAGCCTGTCCCAGGGCAACCTTCCGCTACTGAAGACCACGGACGGGGTTGCCGAGAATGCCGGGCGCCAGAACGGGCGTCGTCGGTGGACGCGCCGGCGCATCCTCGAGCAGGCCGCCCAGCGGTCCAAGAAGTAGTACTGACTTCGGCGTATTAGGGTCTGTCCGGTCTGTCGAGGGCGAGGCCCGTTCCGGCGAGGAATCCGCCGAGGATGCTGTGCCGGTACTGCAGCGCCTTGAGCCGCCTGCGGAGCAGAGTCTCCAACTCGCTGAGGGTGCG
>NZ_JBHXSG010000113.1:0-17003 GCF_042714835.1 Streptomyces sp. NPDC058678
GCGGCCGATGCACCCGGCCGCAACGCACCGCCGGACGCGTCCAGGCCACGGCGCCCGGTCAGCTGGAGGCGGGCGGGAGCGCGCGCTCGAGGAAGTCGAGCCGCACCTGACGGGGCAGCTTGCTGTCCAGTCCCAGGGCGGTACGGATGGGCGCCTGTACCCACTTCGCTGAGTTGCGTCTGAAACGGGAGTTTGGTGAGGGCTTGGCGGCTGTCACGCACTCACTACGCGAACCAACGCAGGCGATCTGGGGCCGCACGGAATACCAGGGGTAGCCCGCCCGGGCCCCGTGTGTCTGGGGCAAGTCGTTCGTTGGCGTAAGTGCAAGGTACTGAGCCTGCGAAGTCCGTCCCCGAGGAAGGAGCCAAGCGTGGCCGGTGACCAGATCATGACCGCCGAGCAGGCCTGGACTCTCTTCGGAGGCGTGGCCGTGGAGCGCATGCGGGTCGAGGCAGAGCGCTGGTTCGAGTTTCTGCAGGAGAGGTTCGAGGAGGTGGAACGGCGGCCGAAGTATCAGCGGATGTTGGGCGAGGCCTACGGCCGGCTGACCGTGCACCTCGACCACGGAGACATCGGGCAGGCGTTGAAGCAGCTCGATTGGATGAGGGCGGAGGCGCAGTTCTTCGCGAACCATCCGGACTTCCCCGTCGGCCCAGCCGATGGGTAGGAAGGACGTCAAGGCAGCGGAGCCGTGCATGGTCACCAGCGGCGCAGGCGGCTAAGCACGGCCTGCGCGGCAGCAGCAGCGGTGTGGGCTGCTTGGACGGCCCGCCCTTGTGCCCGGGCTCGGGTGAGGGTAGCCGCGCCCGTGGTCGTGGGACCTCGCCCAGTGGGTCATCGATACGGTCAAGCACGTCGGTTAATGGCCCGCGGTTGGGGCGAAAGTGACGTCAACGCCCGCGAGTTCATACTTCAGTGGCCTCGTGGTGACCATAAAGCAAACGCCCCGGGGCCCAAACACGGTGGGCGCCGGGGGCGTTGCGAGCAATGCAGTGTGCGTCTCACGGTGTAGCAGGATCACGCTTTGCCGGCGATTTTACTGTCCGACTATCGCCGGAGGTGACACGTCCTAGCTTTCGCTACAGCTCATACCACTCTCCGAGCCCTTCGACCGTTCCCGCTCGGACGAAATTCTCCATGACATCCCATGCGCGATCGACTCCCATCACGAAGTCACCTGTAAAGGTTCCTAGATCATCCATGACCGGGACGTCGACTTCTCCCTCCGGGGAAACAGAGCCATCCCCAACAAGAAGGGACACACTGTCCTCGGAGGTGAAGAGATGAATGACGGCGTGATCACCTAGGAAACTGAGGGTCAAATAGGGGTACAGACTATCCGGCAAATTGACTTCCAGATGGCCCCGACCGCTAGCGCGCAGTTCCCTAAAGGCGCTCACAAGGTCACGCAGTTCCGAGCGCCTCTCGGTGGAATCGAAGCGTGCCGATTGCACCGATGTCATGGACCACACAATGTCCATCTATACTTCCTGGATCCAGCTGCCGTTCAGAGGATCCATGAGTTCCCGGCACCTTGCCGCCGGGAACTCATGCCCCATCAAGGCCAACTGCGTTCTAACTTCAGGATTCTCCGGCGGGCCCGAACTCCCTCACGAAATCTTCGAGCAGTTGAAGCATGTCCCTCTCCGACCAGTAAGGTGATCCACCCCATGGGCGATATAGAGACATCCCCTCCGCGAGAAATTCAAAAACCTTGGAATCCAGGAAATGCTCGACGGTAAAATCTTCTATGGACTTCACGAAATCCATTGAGCGATCTTCACCGAGAATAAATTTGCGAGCCATTTCGAGAATCTCTTCCAGAGGGTTCACGGAATATCAAAGCTCCTCGGGATCATAGCGGTTACTATATGATTCGGGTTACTCCCGGAGACAACCACGAAAGGCTTACCCGGCAGCTGTGTTGCCCGAACCTGGATCGTATCGCGGACCGGGTCATACTTTACCTTGTTTCCATTTTTCAGGATGTAGTCGAGCGCATTCAGTGTTGTGGGAGGACGCCCCGGACCACTGCCGGCCACTCGTTCGGCTGCGTGATTGCTCAGAGTCCTGCCATCCGGCGTGACTAGGGTGGGGAGGTGAAGGTTCTCGCGTTGCCTCAACGCCCAGTTCGGGCTATAGGGAACCGGCAGGTTACCTGCCGCGCCGACAGCATCATCAGCTGCCCCCCTCAAGGCACCGGCCGCAGGAAAGAGTTCGGGGTTCCCTTCGGGAGCCTTTCCTCCGAGAGCCAGCATGGGGGCCAGCGCACCGTTGTCCCACGCCGCCTCGTAGAGACTGGAGTCGGTATCCGCTCCGGCAGCGCTCGCCCAATCGTCGTAAGTCTCCTTCGTGTCGTTAGTAGCACTGCAGGAACCTGAATCGAACCAACAGAATGGATTGCCGAGGTCACTTACCGCGCTAAGGCCGTATCCTATGCCGGCCAAATGGCCCAGGACGTTTGTAGTCCCCTTATTCTTTGGGGCCGGATCTGGCCCTTTCTTGAACTCAACACTCGCTGAGGAATGTCCTCCGTCAGTGCGGACAGTGAAGGTCATGGTGCCGCTTCCGGTACCGCCGCCTGGCGTCTGGTACGCGAAACTTTGAGTGTAGGTCTGGGTGGAGTGGTAGACCCAGGTCCCGTTGGGGCCCTTCGTCACGGAGTCGAAGTAGGTGCCGCCATTGCCATCGCTGCACCCGCGCTCGCAGTCCGTGATCGGCCGCAGGCCGCTGGGGTCAAACTTGGTGACGGGGGTGTTGTTGGAGTAGGCGTAGCCGTTGAGAGACTCGTGGTCCTCCGGGGCGAGTACCGGGTCGGCGGAGAGGAACCGCCCCGTCGCCGGGTCGTATTCACGGGCGCTGATATGGGTGAGTCCGGTGTCGGCGTCGGCTGGTTTACCCAAGAAGCCCTTGTCGTCGGGCCAGGTTGACGGCGTCGTGCCGCGCGCTTCGCCGAAGGGCTTGGTGTAGCGGCGGGTGACGGCCTGGGTGGTGGCGTCGACCGTCATGGAGGCGGTGCCGTGGTGGTCGTCGATCATCCAGGAGAGGCCGGTCTCGGTGCGGACGGCGGTGGCATCGCCGGCCGGGTAGTAGCGCTGGGCCGTGAACTTCTTGGCGGCCGTGTCGTAGTGGAGTTCCTGATCGGCCAGGTACAGGACGGTCTTGCCGGGGCCACGACGGATCAGCAGTTCGCCGTTGGCGTCGTAGACGTAGTCGCTCGTCTTGGTGCCTTCGACTAGGCGGCTCAGCTCTCCTTCGATGTCCCAGACGAGGTCCTGCGCAGTGCCGGTGGGGCCGTAGCGCTTGGTCGTGTTGCCCTGCTCGTCGTAGGTGTACGGCTTGGCAGTGCCGCCATTTACGGTGACTGAGGTCAGAGTGTGGGGCTGTCCGGTGCCGGAGGTGTTGACGGCGGGATAGGCGTAGCCGGTTTTGGTGTCACCGGTGGCCTTGTGCTCGGTCTGGGTGTCGCGCAGGCCGCCGACCTTGTAGGTCCAGCTGGTCCAGTACGGGGCCGGGCCGCCGAGGGCGGACGCCGCGCGGGCGGTGGCGCAGTCGTTGGAAGACGGGGTCCAGGCTTCGGTCAGACGGCGGTAACCGTCGTAGGCGAAGCACTGGGTGTCCTTGCCATTGGCCTGGTCGCTGATCGACTTGACATTGCCGGTGGCGTCGTAGACATAGTCGACGTCGCTGGTGTAGCCAGTGTTGGTCTGGTCGACAGTGTGATTGTTGGACAGACGGCGGGTGCCGTCCTCGTAGCGGTTGAAGATCTGGAGCTGTTTAGCGCCGGTGGAGGTACCCAGGCGCGTCTCCTCAATCTCGCCGTACGGGGAGTAGCCGATGTTCTGGACATAGTCGGTCATACCGTCGGTGCCGGTGAGCAGGCCGAGGCCGTTGTAGTAGTTGGTGACGGTCTCGGCGGGCGGGCCGGCCACCGCGGGCATCGAGGTGGACTGGACGGAACCGTCGATCTTGTAGACGGTGGAGTTGGTGAAGGTCTGCGGCGCACCGGCGGCGACCAGGGCATCGGTGGCGGCGATGACGGTCTTGGTGCCCTTGGGGCGGCCGAGTGCGTCGTAGCCGGTGACGACCTGAGAGTAGATCTTGCCGGTGGTGCCGCCGACGTACCGGATCGCGGCCGTTTGCCGCCCCTTGCCCAGAGCCAGCGAGTCGTAGGTGAACTTGGTCAGACGGTGGGTGTCGTCCTTCACTCCGTCCCAGGTGCCGGTCTTGCGGCCGAGCTCGTCGTACTCGGTGATCAGGGTGCGGGACGCGCCGTTGAGGGTTGTAGTGACGGTGAGCGGCTGGTCGGCGTCGTTGTAGGTGGTGTCGATACGGCCCTTGTCAGGGTCGATTGAGATGGTCTTGCGACCGCGCAGGTCGTAGCCGTACGTCCACACCGCCCCGTCCGGGCCGGTCAGCTTCTTGAGCTGCCCGCTGTCGGTGTACTCGTACAGAGTGCGGGTGTAGTCGCTGCCCGTCGGGGCAGGGCCGCTGTACTCGCGGCGCTCGGTGATCTGGCCCCGGGCGTCGACGACCGTTAGGGTGCCGGTGCCGCCCGCGGCTGCGGTGACGGCGGTGCGGTCGCCTTGCACGTCGGTCTTGGTACGCCACTTCTCCTGGTTGTAGACCCGGAAGACCGAGTCGGTGGCGCGGCCGGCGTCGTCGTAGACGGTTTCGATGGAGGCCGGGACGGAGCCCTGGTAGGTGTTGGCCAGGGTGCCCGACGGCACATTACTGTCGTGGACCTGAGCGTTGGTGATGTAGGCCAGGCCGCGGTCGTCGTAGAGGGTTTCCGAGATCACCCGTCCGCCGCCCGGGGCGGGAACCTGCTTCTGGCGGGACCGCAGCAGGCCGTCGAAGATCTCGTAGGAGCTGTTGTAGGTCTTGCCGTCGGCTTTGAGGGCGTCAGTGCGGACCCAGGTCTCCTTGTCGTTGTTGATGCTGTAGCCGTAGACGATATTGGCGGCGTCGCCGAGCCCGCGGGAGCGGTCCGGCTTCCAGACGGAGACCAGGCGGCCGAGCGCGTCGAAGGCCCACTCGGTGATGTTGCCGTTGGCGTCGGTGGTCTTGGTGGCCGTGCCCCAGGCCGGGTCCACCTCGGTGGTAGCTGTGTGGAGTTGGGGGGACGGAGAGGTGACGGTCTTTGACGCCAGCGGGCCATAGCCGGCGTCGTCGGGGACGTAGGTCGTCTTGACGGTTTGATTGAGAGCGGTGGTCTCCGTGAGCGGGCGTCCCAGCTTGTCGTAGGTGGAGCCGGAGACCTTCTGGTAGACGGGCTTCTTGTCCGCGTCGTAGCTGGAGACCCGGTAGGAGGCAGTGATCTCGCCCTTGGTGGGCGCCAACCCGACCGCCTGGCTGTCATAGGCCGTGGTGACGTCGGAGACGGCGTCGTCAGGGATCACTAGGGTGGCCGCACACGTGGTGCTGTAGGTCTCGGTGCGCGAGACCGTGTTCACCATCCAGGCGGAAGTGTTGCGGGCGTAGCTGGTCTTCACGCACGACTCGTCGCCGGTCTTGGCGGTGTCGCCGCTGTCCTCGAAGGTGATCGGCATGCCGTACGTGGTGTCGTACGCGGTCTTCTGCTTGACCGTGCGGGTACCGGTGGAGGTCTTGGTGCGAGTGGCGGCCTCGCTGGCCTGGACGATCCAGGAGTCGGTGGTTCCCCAGCTGTAGACGTGGCTGCCGGTCTTGTGGGACCAGGGAGTGTTGATAGTGCCGCTGAGTTCTTCGGAACCGTTGTAGACGATGGTCTCGCGGACGAAGCCGGCGTACTGGCGGGAATCGTCGAGGGCGGTGCCGGCGGAGTCGGTGACCTTCTCCACGCGGGCGGTTCCGTCGAGTTCCTTCTCGGCATTCAGGCCGCGCATGTAGAGCGTGGACTTCTTGGAGCGCGGTCCCTCGGAGTCGCCGGAGGTCTCCACGACCTTGCCGTAGCCGCGCCACTGCGACCAGGTGCGGTTGGAGGCCTTGGTCAGGCCCTCGTCATCGGCGTAGGCCCAGCCTGCGCCGCCCTGGTAGTCGTAGTACTTCTCGTTGGTGTCACCGTGGCCGTAGGGGTCGTCCTGGAAGACGGAGGTGACCACGTACTTGTGGAACCAGTCGGTGACCGGGGCCGCCCCGGACTGGGACCACTTGACTGGGAAGCAACGCCGGGTGTTCTTGTCGATGGCCGCCGGCATGCTGGTGCCCCAGATGCAGTCCGGGTCGGAGTAGTTGACCGTGATGGTCGAGCCGGTCTCGGACTTGATTTCGCGCACGCGCCACTTGATGTAGCGCAGGGTGTCTGGGGTGCTGCCCTCGACGTGGTTGGACAGCTGGATGCCGTCGAAGACGACCGGGGGCATGGCGGCTGCGGTGGTGTTGGCCTTGCCGGTGTTCTGGATGGACTTCAGCCACAGGCTCGGTGAGGAGGCGTCACCGGTGTCGGGGAAGTTCTGGTCGAGGTGCCAGGTGTCCACGTCTCGCTGGGTGGTGCCGGTGCCGGACCAGATGGAGGTGGTGATGTCGGTGAGGCGTTTGCGGGTGAAGAAGGCGGGGCCGATCTGGGTGGTGCACTTGGTGCCGGATGCGCAGATCATGTCGAAGGGCACGTCGGGCCAGTTGGCCTTGGTGTCCGTGGTCAGGCTGGAGCAGCCGCCGGAGACGACGCAGCGTTCGGCGTAGGTGAAGCGGACCTGCTGGGCGGCGGGCTTGTTGTAGAGCAGGTCGCTGCGCAGGCCGTAGTCGATGCGGTTGAGGTAGCCGCCGCGGGTGTAGCCGGTGCCGTTGACGGTGGTGTCGGCATTCTTGGAGTAGTAGTTGGTCTCCTTGGCGTACCAGTACGTGGAGGCGTTGCCGTGGGGGTCGACGACGTAGTCCAGGTTCCAGCGCCAGGCCTGGTTGCAGAAGGAGTCGGCGAAGCCGGTGGACTTGTAGCAGGGCTCGCCGGAGTCGTCGCCGAAGACGGGGACGGTCCATACGGAGTTGGTGGTCGGGTCGTCGTCGGCGGTGTCGGTGGTGCCTTTGTCGCTCCAGCCGGGCAGGCGGTGCTTGCCGAAGACGTACTGGATGCCGGAGGCGTCCGTGACCTTCCAGTACTCGGTGTTGTCGTCGCCGTTGCCGGTGGCGCCGGTCAGGTGCTCGACGCGGGTGCCGTCTTCGTTCTTCAGCTTCCAGGTGCCACCTGATGCCTGAGACTGGGCGGCGGTGTCGCAGGCGGCCTTGTCGGTGCAAGTGTTGACGAGTTCGACGGCCTTGCCGTTGAGGACCAGGGTGGCGTTGGCGTACTTCCAGCACTGGTCGCCCTTGCCGGACTGGCCGTCGTCCTTGCAGGAGCCGTATTTGCGCTCGATGTAGGACTCGGTGATCGAGAAGCCCTCGCCGATCACCGAAGTCTGGTTGTTCTCCCCGGCCGTGCGGCCGTCCACCGAGGCGGAGTTGTAGGAGATGGACAGGCTCGGGGACGGGCCTGCCGTCGCTGGGGGAACCCGCAGCGGGTAGTTCCAGGTGAAGTCACCCGTGCTGCCGCCGGCCTCCCAGGTCGCGGTCGGGGACAGCGGGGTGGCGCTGTAGTCGCTGCCGCCGCCCGAGCTGTCGGCCGCCGCCGCGAGCAGCATCGGGGTGCCGGCCGTCAGGGTGCGGGCGGAGACGGTGCCCGTCAGGGTCTGGGACCCCGCGTCGTTGTCCGCGCCCGCCACGGGGCGCTGGGTGCGGCAGGACTTCTTCTGCGGTGTGGTCAGCGCACACGCTGGGAGGGTCACCAGGCGCAGGCGGGGGCCGAAGTTGCCGCCGTAGACGTCGTTGAACGAGGAGTAGTCCAGGGAGACGCGGAGCTTGTCGGTGTCACCGGCGGCGTTTTTGGATGCGGATTTCGCCGGGTCGACGGTGAGCAGGACGCCGTTGACGCCGGCCTTCTTCGCGGCCGACTGGGGATGGACGCTGAGCGCCACCTTTTCGGCCGGGCCGGTGGCCTTGGGCGCTGTCTTGCTCTCCGCCGGTTTGGGTGCCGGGGCGGCGGGCTGCTGGGCCAGCTTCAGGCCGAGCCCGCCGACGGTGACTGCGGCCCCGCCGGTCGCCGGAACTTCGGCGGTGGCTTTCCCGGCCGTCGGCCACGCGGCTTTCTTCAGCCGCTCACGGGTCTTGCGGGCGGAGGTGGCGGCCTTGTCCTTCGGGGCCTTGGACGTGCCGGGCTTAAATACGCCTACCTTGTCGATCTTCGCGTCGGGCCGGTCCTCCAGCGGCTTGCGGGCAGCCGGGGACTGGGCCTGGGCGGCGAAGTCGTAGCCCGAGGGCACCCCGACTTGCGGTAGGACGGAGAGGGAGACGACAAGTGCGCCACGGCCGAGCCAGCGGCGTATGACCGCCCCTGGCAGGCGTGAGCGGAAGGGGGATGAAGACACGGTGATTTCCCGGTTCTCGGATATGGGCAGGAGGCGCTCGGGCGGCGTCGGCGCCCGAGAACGCTGGATGTCGTCGGCATGTCCGCGGAGACGCCGACGAGTGTGTTTCGAGCAGAGAGGAAGAGCGGGACAGGACGGGCAACAGGGCCCGCCCTGTCCCGCCCCGCTTCTACTGCTGCTCGGTGTTGCGCCGGTTGGCGATCGTGTCGGTGGAGGTGGCTCCGGCCCAGACGCGGACGCTGTCGATCTTGCCGGGGAAGTAGCGCGCGGCAGCGCCATTGATCTTCGCCCGGCCGACCTCGAACGCTCCGCCGCCCTGCCAGGGGGCCGAGTACGGCACGCCGTCCTCGTCGCCCATCAGAGCGCTGTCCACGTAGAGCTTGAGCCCGCCGAGCTTGGACGTGTCGTCGGGGTCGGCTGCCGCCTGGGCGTCGTAGACGACCGTCAGCATGACCGGGACGCCCAGCTGAGCCGTGGTGAAGGCGGTGGACTCATTCTCAGTCCAGACCGCTCCGGTGCCGTCCTTGTCGGGACGGCCGAATGTCCACCGTCCCTGGGTGCTGCCGGCCGGCTGCTCGTACCAGACGCCCCAGGAGGACTGACTCGTCCCCGACTGGCCGAACACCTGAACCGCATACGACTTGCTGGTGTCGGCGAGCTTGGCGGGGTCCAGCGTCACCCAGGCGGTCGCGGTGAACGAGCCGGAGTCGTCGACGACCGGACCGGTGGCGGTGGCATACGCGCTGGTGCCGTTCAGGGTCATCGTCTGCGTGGTGGTGACCTCTTCGCCGATGTCCGGGTCGCCGGTGGTGAACTGGGCGAGAGCGGCCCCGTTGAGGGTGAGGTTCCGGCCGAAGCCGCTGGTGTCCTTGACCGTGGTGCCGGTGGCGTTGGCCATGTCCGTGGCGTCCCACTTGGCGACGAGCGCCGGGACCGGGTCGCCGGCGGTTCCGTCGCTGATGTCCTCGTCCTCCAGCCAGGCCTCGTGGGCGACTTCGGTGTCCGCGAGCGCACGGGACCAGACCTGCACCTCGTCGATGGTTCCGGCGAAGTACTCCTTGCCGGTCGCGGCGTGCCACAGCCGTCCGACCTGCAGACCTCCGGACGCCTTCCACGGGGTGGCGGTGAACGGCACCGGAGCGCCCTGCGGGGAGCCGTTGACGTAGAGCTGAAGACTCTGCGCCGCGGCGTCGTAGACGCCCGCCAGGTGAGTCCAGGCGTTCAGGACCGGCGGCTTGGTGCCGATCGAGCGGACGATAACCGGACTGACGACGTCCGTCTCGTGGCGGTTGAAGACCCAGGCGTTGGCGCCCGTGGAGTAGTACAGCTGGAACCCGGAGGCGTTCGTTCCGGGCTGGGACAGGACGGTGTAGTTGACGTCCTTCTTCGTCAGACGTGCCCAGGCCGAGACGGTGAAGGACTTGGTGGTGTCCAGGACCGCACCGGAGGTGGAGAGGGAGGCGCTCGTGCCGTTGAGCTTTGCCGCGCCGGAGCCGTTGCGGGACAGGGTGTCCCAGGTGGCCCCGGAGGAAGTCAGCGGGTGCTGGGTGGCGGTGGTGGAGTCGGTGAGGGCGTTGTCCAGGTGCCAGATCCCCGAGGGTTTCTCGGCGCCCTTGACCAGGAAGCTGTAGTAGCCGGTGAGCGAGCTGTGACTGGCCGCGTCGTAGCCCCAGACCTGGATGGTGTTCTCACCGGCCTGGTTCGGCGTGATCGTCTGGGTGGTGGCCGTGCCCTTGGCGACGGTGATCGGAGGGGAGACTACTCCGCTGTTCAGCTTCCATTTGTAGCTGACGACGTCCGACTGGATGCCGGCCGTGGTCGGGTTGGTGTCCGCGGGGGTGAAGGTGAACCTGCCTGGCGTGCCCACGCCGCCCGCGGCCGGGTCCGTCTCGGCCGGCTTGTAGACGCCGTCCGCGCTGGACACAACAGGAGGCGGCGGCGAGTCGGTGTCGACCCGGAAGTAGCACCAGGACGACCAGGACGAGTCCAGGACACCTGTGGCGCCACGGTCCGTCATGTAGTACGCCTGCGTTTTGACCCGCATCCGGTAGTCCGTCTGCACCGGCAACGCGCTGGTGGACGCGTCGCGGACGGCGTTATCGGCCACCCAGGCGCCGTCCGGGGAAGCCGTGGACCAGGCGCGGCTGGAGCCGTCGGCCTTCCACACCTCGAACATGGCGCGCAGCTGGGAGCTGGAGCCATCGGCCGACTGCACCGCGGCCAGCATCTTCGGCGTGGTGTCGCTGGTGGCGAAGGGCAGCGTGGAAGCGTTGCATGCCCGCCCGGTGGTGCCCTGCTGGACGCCGTACGAGGTCGGCTTACCTGGGTAGGAGACGTAGGTCACCGACAGCTTCGCGTCGTTGCGGAACCGCGCCCAGGCGCCCGCGTCGGACTCGTCGTGCGCGGTCAGCGAAAAGGTGATCTGCGCCGCCTTGCTCGCGGCATGGGAGGCGAGGGTTGTCGTCAGGTTCTCGTTCGTCTCCTCGCCCACGTTGTCGCTGAAGCGCACCCAGTTCGCCGGCTGCGACGGGCTGCACAGGGTGCCCCGCCCGTATGCCACGTTCCGGTCGCCCATCAGGTCATCCGCGGTGGGGCGGGTCGACCAGGTGGTGCTGGAGGAAATGCCCTTGTTCACGTGGCTGAGGTCGTACCAGTGCGGATCGCAGGAGAACGTCCACAGCTGGTACACCTCCATCGTCGCGTCCAGGATCTTCTTGCCGTGGATCGACGAGAGCGGGTACTCGAAGTACATACGCTGGGTGTACGGGGTGTTGGCGCAGAGGTAGCCGGCGTAGTTGGAGCAACGCCCTACGCCCTTGTCACCGTCGAACTCCCAGTACTTGGTGCCGTTGGAGGCCAGGGCCGTCCAGTCGCCCAGCGCGATGCCCTTGGTCGGCGGGTCGATGTAGAGCGGGAAAACGGTGTCCTCGCCGTGGAGCAGGGCCGGATCAGGCGTGATCTCCAGGGTGGTGTCGGTGACCTTGAGCGGAAGCTCGGCCGCCGCGTCACCGCTGCCGGGACCCTCCGAAGGGGCCGGCTCGCCGCCGGCGGCGGGAAGCGGGGCCGCCTCCGGCTCGTCCACGCTCTCCGCCTCTGTTGAAGAAGCAGCAGTGCGGGCGAGTTGCGTGGTGACGCCGGCCGTGTCGGTGGCCGGGTTGTCACCAGCCGAGTCCCACATCCGCCCCGCCGGGGTCTCGAAGACCGGGGTCCCCTCGCCGTCGCGCGCGACAAAACCGCCGTCGGCCGTCGGGGAGACGTTCAGGCCGCTGCCGGAGACGGTCATTTTGATCGTCGCAAGTGCCGGATTCTTTGCCGCCGCTGCAGTCTTGACCACGAGCACCGAGGTGTAGCCGGAGGTCAGCGCGGTCAGTTTCAGATCGACGTCCGGAAGAACTCCAGGGTAGGTGGCGGTGTCGCCGTCGAGCTGGGGCTCGGGCAGAGTGGTGGGCCAGCCGAGCTGCAGCTCGCGCCCCTCGTCCTCCAGCGTGACCAGTCCGTCCCCGCTGCCGCCACCCGAGAAGGCGAGATCGGCCGTCGTATTCTTCGCCCGTACTGAGCCGTCGCCCTCGCGCACGAGGGTGGTGTCGATAGGGGCCCAAGTGCCGTCGTCCTTCCGGGCACGGACCGGAGCCGCGTTCATCTCCTGCGTGAAGGTGCCGTCTGGGTTGGCGAACACTTGGGACGACTCGGTGGTCGAAGCGTCCACGGCCACCCGCTCACCCGTCTCTGATGCAAGAGCACTCGACTCCGACTCCGGCGTACTGTCAGCCGCTACTGCGGCCGCCCCGTCATCAGCGAGGGCTGGAGTCGCTCCAGCCCCGACCACCGCACCCCCCAGGAGCGCGACGGCTACCGCCCAACTCCCCATCGCATGACGCCAACCGTGCCGTGTTTGCGTAAACACGCCCCCACCGGTCCTCCCCTTAGAATTTCTTTACATGAAGCTGTGAGGATCACGTGACGGTTGATCATGTTGGTCAATGGTGTCGCACATCACATTGACTCCTTGGCGCGCTCCCAACAGCCCTGCCGATGGATTGAGTTACCGAGGGCGCCAGTGGTCAGGACGAGCGAAGGACACGCCATGCCGCAGCGCGTTCTAGCAGGAATGAAGCTATGTGCCTGCCCAGAGTGCGATGCTCAGACCGCGTTTGAGACCTGACATGGGACGATCGGTCAGTGACTCGACTCGTGAACCGTGACCGCTCCCTTGAGGAGCTTGAGCGCGACAGTTGGTCGGTCCCGTCGGGCGGTGAAACCCGGCTGATGGCGACTGTGCGCGAGCTTCGGCGCAAGCCGATCGGCGGCCTGACGGTTGAGGATATGCGGCTATTGATCAGGCAAGATGTGAGCCTTGCCTGTCTCCTGCCCCTGGCGGTGGAGGTCCTCCGGATCGACCCACTGGCGGAAGGCGACATGTACGAGGGCGATCTGCTGGCCGCCGTGCTCACCAGAAGTGCGGAGGTCTGGAGCGAGTCCCCCGAACTCGAGCGGGATGTCCGCCTGATCGTCTCGGAGTTGGCCGACGTGCCGCCTGCCCTGAATCGTGAGGTTGAGGGGTTTTTGGCTCTGTAGCTCGCCGACAGCGGCTACCGCGGCGAGGGGCCGGGGCAGTGAAGACTGCCCGAGGAGGTGAGGGGGATGCGAGAGAGCTACCTCGGGCGCGTGCTGGACATGATTGGTGAGCCGCCGGGGCGGTACAGGGATCCCGCCGCGTGGAGTCGACTCGAGAACGATCTCGGCGTGATCCTGCCGACGGACTTCAAGGAGATCGTCGTCGACTGTTACGCCCCTGTTCTGATCAACGGTCACCTGTCCCTGAAGCATCCGGCGACCGGACGTTGGAATCTGGGCGAGTGGATTCGCAGTACCGCCGACGTCTGGTCGCAGATCGAGTGGGACGAAGGGGAGCCTGAGGGGGACCCACGCGTCTCACTTCGCGTTCCTGATCTCGTATTCGGTACTCCCGACGGTATGATCCCGACACCTCAACCGACCGTGGAGAAGTGATCTTCTATGCGCCCCGGGAGCGCTGGGAACGGGGTCACTCTTCATCGAGAACGGCGAGGGCGAATTCTTCGAGTACTCGTTCTCGTTCGCGGAGTGGCTTTACCTCTGGCTCACCGGCGAGGAGGTCACGGGCCCTGGCGGTTCCGCCTTCCATCCGGGCCCGGTGGTCCTCGAAGACCTACCCATGACACCGGACGAGCAGCCCGAGAAGCGGTACGGACCGCCCCGTGGAATGTGAGGAATACCTTGATGTCCAGAGAAGTCTGGAGCATGCGGCCCGCCCGGCTGTGGCCGGCCCTGGTTCTGGCGGCCTTGTGGACGGTCAGTTGTTCGGCCGGTGCCGAGACCGGCACCGCCGTGCCGACAGGCCTCGCATCCCCCACGGCGGACACGGTGAGCACCGGAAGCGGCACACCATCACCGACGGCTTCGGCCTCACGACGGGCGTCCGTCACGCCGACCCCCAAGAAGACTCCGACCGCCCGCCGGACGACTCCCTCCCCTACGACGGTCAGGACCAGCGGATCCACCCGCTCCGGCGGTTCCGTCACCATGCCCCAGAACCCCAACCGCGGCTCGACAGCGCCGCCCGCGCCACCGCGCCCGTCCCCCACACCGGAGTGGAGCTCGGGTGCCTGGCAGCCGGGTGACCCGGTCGAGACGACGGCTCCGGCGACCGAGAGCTGAATACACGGGGCTGGTGCCCACGTCGTGCCCGAACCTCTCCGAGTGGGCCCCAAATGAAGCGCTACGACGATCCGATCGACTTCATCGACATCTGCTGGTTCAGCGCCAGTTGAGTACACAGGCGTTGGGCACGTAGACGATGAGCCCTCGCGGGATACTCCGCGAGGGCCTCCGGCCGACAGAAGGTGACAGCACCGGCTAGACCGGTTCTTGCCGCTGGTGTGTCCCAGTACCTGCGGGAAGCCGACCGGATCTACATCGCCGACCGGCTCTTGAGCTCGAGCACCCCCGCACCGCCACCCGCCACGACGTGGGCCGCATTCTTGCTACCGGCGAGGCATACAGTCGCCCCTCCCACCACACGGCGGCAGTGCTGCTCGGAGGCCGGCGGGCAGCCATTCGGCCGGGTCCTGATCGGATTTCGACAACCCGGCATACATGGCGGCGGCGTGCGGGCCCTGGCAGGGGGCTGGCACGCCGCCGGCTTGCTACTGATGTGGGGTCACCAGTCGCCGTGCTGCGGTGGGTCAGCGGCGGGCGCTGCCGCGGTGGTGGCGGTCGTTGCCCCAGGATTCGTCGTCGATGAAGCGGTCGCGGTCGTTGCGCAGGGTGGCGGTGTCGGAGCGGTTGTCCCACACGTAGTGGCGGCGGTCCTGGTAGAGGTCGGTGTCGGTGTCGCGGCCCTCGCCGGTGTGGATCCGGACCGTGGCGCGGCCGTCCAGGCGGTAGTGGTGGAAGGTGTAGGTGTGGCCGTCCTCGTCCTGCAGGGTCCAGCCGTCGAGGTTGACCGCGCGACGCGTGTTGTTGGTGAGTTCCACCCACTCCTTGTTCAGCGAGCGCCGGGAGCGGTCGTCGCGTCCCGGTGAGTCGTACTGCACGCTGGTGATCTCCACCTTGGGGTGGTGGGGCCGGGCGTGGTCGGCCGCCGACGCCGGCAGCGCCACCGCTCCGATGACGGCGGCGGATGCGAGAGCGGCGGCGGACAGGCGACGGGCGGTCACAGCTGAAGAAGTCACAAAGGCCCCTGTGTGTACGGGCACCAGCACGTCCTGAAGCCCGGTAAAGGCCAGAGGGACGTACGGGTACGGGGTGCGGGTGGCGGCCAACCGGCCGCGCTCTCAGACCATGGCTGCTGTGTGCAGATGGTGAACGAGACACGTGCACTCAGTTACAAATCATCCACATTGCGGTTACTCTCGCCTGCAGTGTCCATTCATGCGTCGAATGAACCAGGTTGACTCCCCGCCAGGCCGTTGATCCGTGCGGACACTGACCCGGCACCTCTGACCGCCAGGCTGCGCCACCCCGTCCACCGCCAGATCATCACCCGAAAGTGGGTTACAAGCAGCACCGTGGGCCACCGGGCTGAGCAACGCCTCCGTTGTGCGACCCTCAGCCGCCTCCGCTACACCCTGGTCGACGAAGTCCCGAACGAACACTGAGGTCTCGGGCACCGTAACGTCCCTCGTCCGCGACTCGCTGTGCCACCACCGCTTCAGCTCAAAGCGTGCGCGTTCCGGGCGAGTTCCACGTGCCCGCATCCGGCGTCGGTCTGGTGACCGCGGGCCTGGTCTCCGGGCCGCCGGCGCTTTCCTGCGCCGGCGAGGCTAGGCCCGCCCCCGAACCCGCCGGGCACGCATCCGCCGTCGGCTACAACATGGACGCCGGCGCCGGCTGACTCACGGTGCGCCCGGAGCCCAACGGCCTCAGACCGTAAGGCCGTCCGCCCCTGCGCTCCCTGTGCCCGGGCCCGCGCTCCGTCTCGGAACTGGCCGGCGTTGCCCAGCGGCACCTTGATGGTTCGACTGCTTCAATTTTCACCAACTACGTGGCCGATTACGGTAGTTGAACATGGCCGGAACCTTTGGCCCTAGCTGTGACTTGCATCACCCGTTCAGGCTAGAGTGACCGCGCCATGTCACAGAGTGACGGTCATCGCGGCAGGTCAGGCACGCATGCACAGATTTCACTTGGTCACTGTGCGCCACATGTGACACCCAGACCGTGACATTGGTCGGCGCTTGCATGCGTGTTCGGAGCTTTCGGCCGGTTGAGTGAATGCTCCCGGCGCACGCCGGGATCCCATCTCCTCAACGAAGAGGATTCATGTACGAAGACGTCCGCGCGGACGACGGCCGTGGTCCCGTTACCCAGGCCCCGCTCCCGCTGCCGCTGGACTTTGAGGCCCACTACGTCATGAACCAGGAGGCATGGCACGGGTACGCGCTGCACTTCCTCCGCACCAACGACGCTGCGGAGCGTGCGGTTCACCGGGCGTTCCTGGAAATCCTGCGGCACTGGGACGCCCTGCTCGGGGAACCGAATCTGCAACAGCTGACGTGGGCCATCGTGCGCCGCGTCGTCATCGATGAGCGGCTCGGTGACCTGCGCGAGGAACTCGCCGCGATGGACAGCGGCATCGGCCTTTACCCGGCCCTCGGCAAGCTCCCTCAGCGCCAGTTCGACGTGGTTGTCCTTCGCTACATCCTCAACTACAGCACGAAGCGCGTCAGCTGGTACCTGGGCATCACCCCGAGCACCGTCGACTACCACTGCCGCAAGGCCCGCGAACGGCTCGCGCCCGTCTACCACCACCGGTACGGGACGAAGCAGGAGGACACCAAGTGACCACCACATGGCACCAGAGGCTGGCCGAAGCCGACCTGTCAGTCCGAGAAGCCCGCCGCCCCTTCGACGTTGCTGCCGGCCTGCGCCGCCTGGCCGAGGAAGCCGGCTACGTCCAGCCGACCTCAGAGCCGAGCAGCTCGCGCGCCCGTCACCAGCTCGACCTGATCGCCCGCTGGACGGTCACCGAGGCCGGCGCCGCCGACCACGTCGAAGAGCTGGCTGCACTGATCGGCGACGACGGCACCGGCGAGCTCACACCGGACGCTTTCACCGGATGGACCACGGTCGACATCCACGGCG
>NZ_JBHXSG010000114.1:0-16202 GCF_042714835.1 Streptomyces sp. NPDC058678
GCACGCGACTGGGAAGCCGCCGACCGCGAGGGCCGCTCCCTGACCCCCCTGATCACCCAGCTCAACACGATCCGACGCGCACACCCCGCCCTGCGGCAGCTGCGGGATCTCCACTTCCACCACGCGGACCAGGAAGCGGTGATCGCGTACTCGAAGCGGAGCGGCTCGAACACGGTTCTGGTGGTCGCCAACCTCGACCCCCACCACACCCAGGAGGCCACGGTCTCGTTGGACATGCCGCAACTCGGCCTGGAATGGCACGAGTCGGTACCGGTGCGCGACGAGCTCACCGGTGAGACCTATCACTGGGGCAGGGCCAATTATGTGCGCCTCGAACCGGGCACCCGGCCCGCGCACATCTTTTCGGTTCTGCGACCGTCCACCCCGCAGATCGGAGGGTCACCCACCTAATGATCGTCAACGAGCCCGTCCACGACACCTTCGAGGACACTCCCGCCAAGGACCGGGATCCCGAGTGGTTCAAGCGCGCCGTCTTCTACGAGGTCCTGGTCCGCTCCTTCCAGGACAGCAACGGTGACGGCGTCGGCGACCTCAAGGGCCTGACCGCGAAACTCGACTACCTGCAGTGGCTGGGCGTCGACTGCCTGTGGCTGCCACCGTTCTTCAAGTCACCTCTCCGCGACGGCGGATACGACGTCTCGGACTACACCGCGGTCCTGCCGGAGTTCGGCGACCTCGCCGACTTCGTGGAGTTCGTCGACGCCACCCACCAGCGCGGCATGCGTGTGATCATCGACTTCGTCATGAACCACACCAGCGACCAGCACCCGTGGTTCCAGGAGTCCAGGAAGGACCCGGACGGCCCCTACGGCGACTACTACGTGTGGGCCGACGACGACAAGCAGTATCAGGACGCCCGGATCATCTTCGTCGACACCGAGGCCTCCAACTGGACCTTCGACCCGGTCCGCAAGCAGTACTACTGGCACCGCTTCTTCTCCCACCAGCCGGACCTCAACTACGAGAACCCGGCGGTGCAGGAGGAGATCATCTCCGCGCTGCGGTTCTGGCTGGACCTGGGCATCGACGGCTTCCGCCTCGACGCGGTGCCGTACCTGTACCAGGAGGAGGGCACCAACTGCGAGAACCTTCCGGCGACCCACGAGTTCCTCAAGCGGGTCCGCAAGGAGATCGACGCCTCCTACCCGGACACGGTGCTGCTGGCGGAGGCGAACCAGTGGCCGGAGGACGTCGTCGACTACTTCGGCGACTACCGAAGCGGCGGCGACGAATGCCACATGGCGTTCCACTTCCCGGTGATGCCGCGCATCTTCATGGCCGTCCGCAGGGAATCCAGGTACCCGGTCTCGGAGATCCTCGCCAAGACCCCGGCCATCCCGTCGAGCTGCCAGTGGGGCATCTTCCTGCGCAACCACGACGAGCTCACCCTCGAGATGGTCACCGACGAAGAGCGCGACTACATGTGGGCGGAGTACGCCAAGGATCCCCGCATGCGCGCCAACATCGGCATCCGGAGGCGGCTCGCCCCGCTGCTGGACAACGACCGCAACCAGATCGAGCTGTTCACCGCGCTGTTGCTGGCCCTCCCGGGCTCGCCGATCCTCTACTACGGCGACGAGATCGGCATGGGCGACAACATCTGGCTCGGCGACCGGGACGCCGTCCGCACGCCGATGCAGTGGACCCCGGACCGCAACGCGGGCTTCTCGTCCTGCGACCCGGGACGGCTCTACCTGCCCACGATCATGGACCCGGTCCACGGCTACCAGGTGACGAACGTCGAGGCGTCGATGGCGTCCCCGTCCTCGCTGCTGCACTGGACCCGCCGCATGATCGAGATCCGCAAGCAGAACCCCGCCTTCGGTCTGGGGTCCTACACGGAGCTCCCCTCCTCCAACCCGGCGGTGATCGCTTTCCTCCGGGAGTACGAGGACGACCTCGTCCTGTGCGTGAACAACTTCTCGCGGTTCGCGCAGCCGACGGAGCTGGATCTGAGCGCGTTCAACGGGCGGCATCCGGTCGAGCTGTTCGGTGGGGTCCGTTTTCCGGCCGTAGGTGATCTGCCGTACCTGTTGACTCTCGGCGGACACGGGTTCTACTGGTTCCGGCTCCGCAAGGACGCGGCATAGCCGCTCAGCGACCGGCTCGGCCCGGCCGAACCCCGGGCGGGTCGGTTTCCTCCGCCCCGCCCGGGGCACGCATCAGTAACACCCCGCCCACCCGGGGAAAGGACGCGACGCCATGTCGGAAGCCGTCACCCGTAACGCCACGACACATCCCGGCCTCCTTGCGTCACTGGACCCACTGCTGCGTGAGTGGCTGCCGCGGCAGCGCTGGTTCGCGGGCAAGGGCCGCCCGGTCACCGGGTTCTCCCTGGTCGCGGCCACCGAGCTGCTGCCGCCGACGGCGAAGCAGGGCCTCTACCACCTGCTGGTCCGCGCCCACCAGCCCCTCACGCTGGGCAGCCCGCCGCATCCCGGTGACTGCTACCAGCTCCTCATAGGCGCGCGCGAGGCGCTGCCGCCCCGGCTGGCGCCCGCGCTGATCGGCCACGTCGACGAGGGCCCGCTCGCCGGACACACGGTGTACGACGCCCTGCACGACCCCCGGCCCGCCGAACTGCTCCTGGAGGCCGTGCGCAGGCGGGCCCGCATCGGCGGCCTGCGCTTCGACCGGGACCCGCACCAGGAGATCCGGGACGGGCTCGTGCCCCGGGTGATGACCGCCGAGCAGTCGAACTCGTCGATCGTCTATGGAGATACGTTCATTCTGAAGTTGTTGCGCCGGATCGTGCCCGGCACCAACCCCGACCTGGAGCTGCCGCTGGCCCTCGCCCGGGAGGGCTGCCCCCGGGTGCCCGCGCCGACGGGATGGCTGCGGGCCGAGCTGGCCGGTGAGTCGTACGTCCTCGGCGTCCTCCAGCCCTTCGTGCAGGGCGCCTCCGACGGCTGGGAGCTCGCGCTGCGGGAGCTGGCCAAGAGCGAGGACTTCAGCGCGGAGGCGCGGTCGCTGGGGCGGGCCACCGCCGAGGTGCACACCGCGCTCGCCCGGGCGCTGCCCACGGCCACGCTCGGTCACAGCCAGGTCGAACCGCTGGTCGACGGCATGATCGAGCGCCTGGAGGCGGCCGCGCAGGCGGTGCCCGCGCTACGGCCGCACGCGCCCGGGCTGCGCACCGCGTTCACCGCGCTGGCCGACCTGGCCGCCGAGGGCCGTACCTGGACCGCGCAGCGCATCCACGGGGACCTGCACCTCGGCCAGTGCCTGCGCTCGCCCTCCGGCCAGTGGTCGCTGATCGACTTCGAGGGTGAGCCGTCGAAACCGCTCGCCGAACGCCGGATGCCACAGCCGCCGGCCCGGGACGTCGCGGGAATGCTCCGCTCCTTCGACTACGCGGCCCACTCCACCGACCAGCCGGTGCCGGGCTGGGCCGACGCGTGCCGGGCGGCGTACTGCTCCGGGTACGCGGAGGTCAGCGGCGTCGATCCGCGGACCGACCCGGTGCTGCTGCGCGCCTACGAGACGGACAAGGCGATCTACGAGGTCGTCTACGAGGCCCGTCACCGCCCCGACTGGCTCCCCGTGCCGATGGCGGCCATCAAGGGCTATGTGACATCCGACCTGATCTGACAGACCAGATCTGCCGACCAGACTTTTCGCCGAGGAGGCCCCGCCAGTGACCCCCCGCACCCCGTCCAGCGGTTCGGATCCGAAGAAGACCGCTGCGCAAACCGCGAAGAGTGTGAAGAAGGCCGCGGAGAAGGTGACCGCGCCCAAGGAAGCGGTGAAGAAGGCGGCGGCGAAGAAGACCACCGCCGAGAAGACGGTGACGAAGAAGACCGCGGCGAAGAAGGCGACTCCGACGGCCAAGAAGGTCACTGCCGAGAAGGTCACCGCGAAGAAGGCCGGCACGAAGAAGACCACCCCGGCGAAGACCACCGCGGCGAAGACCACCACCAAGAAAGCCACCGCGAAGAAGGCCACCGCGAAGAAGGCCGTCACCAAGAAGGCCGGCACGAAGAAGGTCACCACCCCGCTCACCGTTCCCCGCACGGAGGCACCCGTGGTCGTCTCCCCCGCCGTGGACGCCGGTGACCGCGAGCGCCTGCTCGCCGGCACCCACCACGCCCCGCACTCCGTGCTCGGCGCCCACCCGGTGCCCGGCGGGGTGGCCTTCCGTGCCTTCCGGCCTCACGCGCTGTCCGTCACGGTCGTCGCCGGGGACCTGCGGGCCGAACTGCACGACGACGCGGACGGGTTCTTCTCGGGCCTGCTGCCGCTGCGGGACGTCCCGGCGTACCGCCTCCTGGTGGCGTACGAGGGGACGGTCCAGGAGACCGAGGACGCGTACCGCTTCCTGCCCGCGCTCGGCGACCTCGACCTGCACCTGATCGGTGAGGGCCGGCACGAGCAGCTGTGGACGGCGCTCGGCGCCGAGCCGATGACCCACCAGGGTGTGGCCGGCACCCGCTTCACGGTGTGGGCGCCGAACGCGCGGGGCGTGCGGGTGGCCGGCACCTTCAACTTCTGGGACCCGGCCGCCTACCCGATGCGTTCGCTCGGCGGCACCGGCGTCTGGGAACTGTTCGTGCCCGGCATCGGCGAGGGCGAGCTGTACAAGTTCGAGCTCACCCGGCAGGACGGCTCCAGGACCCTGCGCGCCGACCCGCTGGCCCGCCGTACGGAGGTCCCGCCCGCCACCTCCTCCGTCGTGCACGCCTCGCACCACGAGTGGCACGACGAGGAGTGGCTGGCGCGCCGCGCGGACGCGCCCGCGCACGAGGCCCCGTTCTCGGTGTACGAGATCCATCTCGCGTCCTGGCGGCCAGGACTGACGTACCGTCAGCTTGCCGAGCAGCTACCGGCGTACGTCAAGGACCTCGGTTTCACCCACGTCGAGCTGATGCCGGTCGCCGAGCATCCCTTCGGCGGCTCCTGGGGCTACCAGGTCACCGGCTTCTACGCCCCCACCGCCCGCCTGGGCACACCCGACGACTTCAAGTACCTGGTCGACGCGCTGCACCAGGCCGGGATCGGCGTCCTGATGGACTGGGTGCCGGCGCACTTCCCGCGCGACGACTGGGCGCTGGCCGAGTTCGACGGACGTCCGCTGTACGAGCACGAGGATCCGCTGCGGGCCGCCCACCCCGACTGGGGCACCCTGGAGTTCGACTACGGCCGCCGCGAGGTGCGCAACTTCCTGGTCGCCAACGCCGTGTACTGGTGCGAGGAGTTCCACATCGACGGCCTCCGCGTGGACGCCGTCGCCTCGATGCTCTACCTCGACTACTCCCGCGAGCCGGGCCAGTGGACGCCGAACGAGCACGGCGGCCGGGAGAACCTGGACGCGGTGGCGTTCCTCCAGGAGATGAACGCGACCGTGTACCGGCGGGTGCCGGGCGTGGTGACGATCGCGGAGGAGTCCACGGCCTGGGACGGGGTCACGCGCGCCACCCACCACATGGGCCCGGGGGGCTTCGGCGGCCTCGGCTTCGGCCTGAAGTGGAACATGGGCTGGATGCACGACTCGCTGGACTACGTCAGCCACGAGCCCGTCCACCGCAAGTACCACCACGGCGAGATGACCTTCTCCATGGTGTACGCGTACAGCGAGAACTACGTCCTGCCCATCTCCCACGACGAGGTCGTGCACGGCAAGCGGTCCCTGGTCTCGAAGATGCCGGGCGACTGGTGGCAGCAACGCGCCAACCACCGCGCCTACCTCGGCTTCATGTGGTCCCACCCCGGCAAGCAACTCCTCTTCATGGGCCAGGAGTTCGCCCAGGGCGCCGAATGGTCCGAGGCCCACGGCCCCGACTGGTGGCTCCTCGACCCCGCGTACGGGGCGGAACCCGAGCACCGGGGCGTCCGCGACCTGGTCCGCGACCTCAACACCGTCTACCGCCACACCCCGGCGCTGTGGCAGCGGGACACCGACCCGGCCGGCTTCCAGTGGGTCGTCGGCGACGCGACCGAGGACAACGTCTTCGCGTTCCTGCGCTACGACGCGGAGGGCAACCCCCTGCTCGCGGTCTCCCACTTCTCCCCCGTCGTCCGCCACGACTACCGCCTCGGCGTCCCGGACGACGTCCCGGCCTGGTACGAGGCCCTCAACACGGACGCCGGTAGGTACGGCGGCAGCGACGTCACCAACGCCGACGCCGTCAAGCCGGAGGCCCAGGGCTGGCACGGCCGCCCGGCGAGCATCCGGCTGACGCTGCCGCCACTGTCGACGGTGTGGCTGCGGCCGGCCTGAGCCACGGGTGCCGAGACGTCCGGCTTCTCCCCAGGGAAGAAAAGAACCCGGACGTCTCGCCCCACCGAGCTACTCGCGGACGAGGATGTCTCCCGCCATCTCACCGCGCACCGGTCCTGTGCGAAAACCGGCGCTCTCCAGAATGGCGACTTGATGCCGGATCGATGTCACCCCGCTCATGACCGTCACCGCAGGTGGAATCCGGACGTCTCGTCCCACAGGATTCCGTTCCACTCCGGCAGGGCGTATGCCTGGATGAGGTCGTTCACCACGGGGTCGGTGACTCCGCTGAGGGTGGTGTTCAGCATCAGGTCCAAGCCCGTGACGTCGATCTCGCTGGAATGGGCGGCAGCGAGCTCGACGTAGAGCTGGGGGATCTCGCCGCCCACACTCACCTGCACGTACTGTTCCAGCTCCTTCTCGCCCGGACGGCGGATCCGGATGTCGGTGGCCGCCCAGCCGTCCCCCAGCGTGATCTCGCCGCGGGAAACGTCCGCGTCCTCCGCCTCGAGGAAGTTCAGCAGCTGGTCCAGTGCGACCAGCGCGGACCGGCCGCCGGAGCGGCCCAGAACACCGTACTCAAACGCCATGGTGACTCCTCGGACCAGTCATTCGTCGAACACGTACTGAATCTTGATGCCGAGGTTCTGTTTCAGCCAGGCATCCTTCTTCTCCTGCAGCGGATCCTTGCCGACGCCGCCCGACTTGGTCTCGATGTACCAGCTCACATCGCCGTTCGAGTCGAGCGTTCCGATGTCGTACCTCCGTTTGCCGTAGGGGGTGGGAAGCGTCAGGAGGTGCGGCTTCTCCGCTTCGGTCACGACACTCAGACCCCGCTGCCGCATCGAGTCGGCGATGTGGTCACGATAGGCGTCCCCGACGATCTGGTTCAGCGTCACCTGGCTGATGCCGAGCACCCGGCACAGGTTCTTGTCGTCGTTGTGGACCAGGACAGGAGTCCCACCTGCGAGCACGTAGTAGGTGTGGAGTTCGGTGACGGTGAGGTTGTACATCTCGGCCGCACCGGGCCGGGCGACGACATCGGCCACGACCACGTGCCGGTTGTCCGCGGTGATGAGGCTGTGTCCCGGAACCAGCCTTCCGGCCGCCACCCAGGCGTGCAGGGTGTCGTCCCAGAACGGATGGTTGGAGGTGGTGTGCAGGGTCCGCAACGTGGCGTGGCCCTCGCGGACATTCAGGTCCAGCAGGTCATGGTCACTGTGGACGAGCCGGGCCGCCACGGTCCGGGCGCCGCGGTGTCGCCCGGTCGCCGGATCCGCCGCCTCGACCTCGTCACCCGGGTCGGATCTTCCCGATGGGTTTGGTCTTCCCGCCCACGAGGAGTACCTCGGTCGACGGTGTGAAGCTGCAGGTCCGCTTGGCGTCCCGGCTGAGTGTGCGGATGGCTCTTTGCACAAACAACAGGCCAGAAGCAGGCGATCTGAGGGCGCGTCAGCCCTCCTTCTTACCTCCGTGCATCAGACGGCGCAGCACCGCCAGCAGTCCCCTGGCGTGGCCGTCCCCGCCGTGTGTGCCGTGGATGGAGGGCGTCGGTTCCGGGCGGGGTGACGGCAGTACACCGGCCGCCAACTCGTACCGGACCGGCAGCAACCGCAGCCCCCGGACCACCGGTCCCGACCGCCAGGGCAGCTGGTCCGGGGGGAGGGTCAGTTCGGCCTTGGCGAAGTGGTCGAAGACGCGTCCCACAGCCGTCGTCACGATCAGCCCGCCCAGCTCGCGTGCCGCGCTGGGGCACTGGTGCGGTCCGGCGCCCCACCCCAGGTGAGCCCGCGTGGAGACCGCGGGCCCGACCATGTGGGAGGAGCCGAGAGCCAACAGGTCCCGGTGAGCGGCCGCCGCGGACGGTGAGACCACGTCCCCCGCCCGCACCCAGAAGTTGCCCAGCCGGACATCCCGCGCGGCGAACCGGAAGCACATGTTCGCGACCGGTGGATTCGCCAGCGCCGCCCGGTTGACCGTTTCGCCCAGCTGCCCGGCGGACAGGCTGCGGCGGACCGTCGCGTTGCCGCGCAGCACCTCCAGCAGCACGTTGAGGACCATGTTGCCGGTGATGTCGTTCAGATAGACGGCGTTCATGAACAGCTCACGCCCGAGCTGTTCGTCGCTCGACTCCGGGTCGGCGAGCAGCATGTACGACGTGAGGTCGTCACCGGGGCGGGCGCGGCGGTGGGCGGCGAGGCGGGTCATCGCGGCGAGGGCGCGGCCCGTCGCGGGGCCCGCGTCCGGCCCGCCGTCCAGCATCCGCCACAGGTCCATGACGAGGTCGTCGCCGAGTTCGACGGGACAGCCGAACAGCTTGGTGGTGACCATGAGCAGCAGCGGCCGGGTGTACTGCGCCCCGAGGTCGGCGAAGCCCGACGAGCCGGACTCCGCCGCCAGCATCTGGACGAGCTCGTCGGCGTAACGCGCGACCGCGGCCCGCAACTCCCAGCCCTCGGGGCTGCGGGCGTCCTGGAAGGGGCCGAGGGCCGAGTGGTGGGTGCGGCGGGCCGCCCGGTGCTCCTCGTCGTCCATGAACATCATCTGCCGCACCTCGTAGCCCGCGAGCAGCGGCCACTCGCGCGGCAGCCGCCCCTCGGCCCGGGCCCGCCAGTACCGGACGTCCCGCCGCCACTGGCTCTCGTTCCTCAGCACCTCCATGACTTCGGGATAGCCGAGAGCCAGCCACACCGGTACGCCCGCCAGACCGACCGGCGCGACCGGCCCATACGTGCGCCGCAGCCGCTCGTACACCGCACCGGGGTCGGCGTCGAACTCGGAGGTGAGCAGCGGCTCGACGGGCAGCGCCGCGAGGGTGGGGCTGCCGGCCGGTGCGGTGGGGTGGGGCTGAGCTTCCATACCGCCACGCATACCGCACCGGCCGTGCACGTGCAGTGACCACGTCACGAACTGTTACGGCTCCTCTACGAATCCGGTGTCCGGGAACCCGTTTTTACCCGAGTGCCGCGGCCAGCGGCCCCGTCAGCTTCCCGGTGTGCAGCACCCCGAGCCGCTGGGTCGCCCGGGTCAGTGCCACGTACAGGTCGCTCGTGCCGTACCGCGCCGGCTCGACCACCAGCACCGAGTCGAACTCCAGACCCTTCGACTGGCGGGGGTCGAGCAGTACGACGGTCCGGGTCAGGTCGGGCTCCGCGCCGGCCGTCACTCCGTCCAGCCGGGCGGCCAGCCCCCGGTGCAGGTCGCGCGGGGCGATGACCGCGAGGCGGCCCTCGGCCGGGGTCAGTTCCCCGACCGCCTTGGCCACGGCTCCGGGCAGGTCGTCGGTGGCGCGCACCCACGGCCGTACCCCCGTCGACCGCACCGAACTCGGCGGCTCGAAGCCGGGGTGCTCGGCGCGTACGACGGCCGCCGCGACGTCCATGATCTCGGCCGGGGTGCGGTAGTTGACGCCGAGGCGGGTGTGCTCCCAGCGGTCCTCGACGTACGGTTCCAGGATCCCGGCCCAGGAACCGACACCGCCCGCCTCCGACGTCTGGGCCGGGTCGCCGACCAGGGTCATGGAGCGGGTCGGGCTGCGCCGCATGAGCAGCCGCCAGGCCATCGGCGACAGCTCCTGCGCCTCGTCGACGATGATGTGCCCGAACGCCCAGGTGCGGTCGGCCGCCGCGCGCTCGGCGGCGCTGCGGTGGTCGTCCTGCTCGTGGCGTTCGGCGAAGCGCTCCGCGTCGATGATGTCGTGCGCGGACAGGACCTCGGAGTCCTCCTCGTCCTTGTCCTCGAACTCGTAGGTGCGAGAGGCGTACGAGACGTCCAACACGCCCTGCGCGTAGGCGACCTGGTTCTCCCGCTCCCGTTCCGCGCGCGCCCGCGCCACCCGGTCGTCCTCGCCGAGCAGTTCCGCCGCCTCGTCGAGCAGCGGTACGTCCGCCACGGTCCACGCCCGTGTCACCGGGCGGCGGACGGCGGCGGCGTCCTCGTCGGCGAGGTACCCCTCGGGTGCCGCCAGGAAGTCCGCGACCAGGCGGCGCGGGGTCACCCTCGGCCACAACCGGTCGATCGCCGACCAGACTTCGGGGTTCTCGGCGAGTTCGTCGCGGATCTGGGTGATGTCGCTCGGGTCCAGCAGGTTGGAGCCGTCGTACGGGTCCGTGCCGATGCGCTCGGCGACCATGTCCGTGAGGGTGTTGAGGATGTGGCCCTCGAAGTGCTCGCGGGCCGCGTTGTGCTGGAGTCCGGCGGCCCGGGTGCGCTCGCGGGCCATGTTCACGAGGTCGTCGTCCAGCATCAGGATCTCGCGGTCGTGCTCGATCGCGATCACCGGGTCGGGCAGCGCCTGGCGGTCGCGTACGACGGCGGCGAGGACGTCCGCCATGTCGGCGCGGCCCTTCACGGCGGCCGCCTCGGGCGTGTCGGTCGCCCGCGCCTTCACGCCGGGGAACAGCTCGCCGACCGTCGCCAGCAGGACGCCGGTCTCGCCGAGTGAGGGCAGGACCTCGCCGATGTAACCGAGGAAGGCCGGGTTGGGGCCGACGATGAGGACGGCCCGCTTGGCGAGCAGTTCCCGGTGTTCGTAGAGGAGATAGGCGGCCCGGTGCAGGGCGACCGCCGTCTTGCCGGTGCCGGGGCCGCCCTCCACGACCAGCACGCCTCGGTGGGGCGCGCGGATGATCTCGTCCTGCTCGGCCTGGATGGTCTGCACGATGTCGCTCATCCGGCCGGTGCGCGCGGAGTTGAGCGCGGCGAGCAGCACGGCGTCACCGCTCGGGTCCTCGTGGCCGGTGCGGGTGGCGTCGCCGAGGTCGAGGATCTCGTCGTGCAGGGCGGTGACCCGGCGGCCCTCGGTCGTGAGGTGCCGGCGCCTGCGCAGACCCATCGGGGTGTGGCCGGTGGCCAGGTAGAAGGGGCGGGCGACGTCGGCCCGCCAGTCGATCAGGATCGGCGTGCGTTCGGCGTCGTCGGTGCGCAGGCCGATCCGGCCGATGTGGTGGCTGACGCCCGAGGTGAGGTCGATCCGGCCGAAGCAGAGCGAACCGTCCACCGCGTTCAGCGCGGCCAGCAGCCCCGAGCGCTCGGCGACCAGGATGTCCCGTTCGAGGCGGGCCTGCATGGGCGTGTTGCCCTGGGCGAGCGCGTCCGTGACGGAGCCCTCGGTGTCGCCGCGCAGGGCGTCGACGCGCACGTACAGCCCGTCGATGAATTGCTGTTCCTGCCGCAATTCAGTGTCTTCACTGTTGGGAAAACCGGTGTTTGACAATTCCGCTCCCGCCCGGATATACTGTGTTCACTGAACTTCATTGCGACTTAATTGTTCCGAAGTCGCGAACCATTCAATATACGCAAAGAAATCCCCCGAGCGCAATTGCTCGGGGGATTTCTTCACGCATGGGCGGCTCAGAGCACGTCGGACAGCTCTTCCAGCAGGCGCCGCTTGGGCCGGGCCCCCACCATCGCCTTCACGGGCTCGCCGCCCCGGAACACCATGAAGGTCGGCATCGACAGCACCTTGTACGCGTTGGTGGTCTCCGGGTTGTGGTCCACGTCCAGCTGGACCACCTTGAGCCGCTCCCCCTCCTCCGCGGCGAGGGCGCTGAGCACCGGCCCCATCTGCCGGCACGGCGGGCACCAGTCGGCGGTGAACTCCACCAGCACCGGCAGCTCCGCCCCGATCACCTCCGCCGCGAAGTCCGCGTCCGTCACCTCGGTCACACCCGCCGCCTTGATCACTTGAGGTCCCTCCCCAGCTCGCACACCGGCTCCGGACCGCCCGGAACCTCCGCCTCGGCCGCCAGCTCGTCCCGCGCCCGCTCGGCCCTCTCCAACTGCGCCCCGACCTGAGTGCGCACGGCCTGCAGCTCGCCGATCAGGTCGTCGAGCTCCGACAGCTTGCGCCGGTAGACCGCGAGCGACGCCGGGCACGAGTCGCCCTCCGGGTGCCCGGCCCGCAGGCACTCCACGAACGGCCGTGTCTCCTCCAGGTCGAAGCCGAAGTCCTGCAGCGTCCTGATCTGCCTCAGCAGCCTCAGGTCGTTCTCGTCGTACGTCCGGTATCCGTTGCCGCCCCGCCGCGCGGGCAGCAGCCCGCGCGACTCGTAGTAGCGCAGCGTCCGGGTCGTGGTTCCGGCCCGCGCGGCCAGCTCGCCGATTCGCATGTGGACGAACGTAAGCCTTGACGCCGACGTCAAGGCAACAGCGGTTTGCGCTCCACCGGCGAGGTCAGCACGATCGACGTCGTCGTGCGCCCCAGGGCGGAGATCCCTTCGAGGACCTCCTCCAGGTGGACGGTGTCCCGGACGGCGACCTTGAGGAACCAGCAGTCCTCGCCGACCACGTGGTGCACCTCGATGATCTCGGGACGCTCCATCAGTTCCAGGGTCCTGGGGTGCTTCAGGGTGTACCCGCCGTGCGGGTCGACCCGGACGAACGCCTGGATGCCGTAACCCAGCCGGGCCGGGACGACATGGGCGCCGTAACCGCTGATCACTCCCGCGGCCTCCAGCCGCCGCACCCGCTCGGTGACCGCCGCCGGGCTCAGGCGGACCCGGCGGCCCAGCTCGCTGAGCTTGATCCGGCCGTCGCTCTGCAGGAGCTCCAGGATCTGCCGGTCCAGCGCGTCGAAGGCCACCGACGTTTCGTCGGCGGCGGCGCGCAGATGCCGTGGTTCTTTCGGTGCGGCGGCCGGAACTCCCATGGTTCCCCCTTCAGTACATGCGTGTACGCCGGGAGAATTATGGTCATGGAAAAGGCACGAGAGGTATTGGTCATCGGCGGCAACCGCTATTTCGGCAAGCGGCTGATCGCACGTCTGCTGGCCGCCGGAGACCGGGTCACGGTCCTCAACCGCGGCTCTTCCCCTCCTCCTCCCGGAGCGATTCATCTGGTCGCCGACCGCGATGACGAGATATCCCTCACCGAGGCACTCGGTTCCCGCACCTTCGACGTCGTCGTCGACCAGGTCTGCTACACCCCGCGCCAGGCGGCGACCGCCCGCCGGGTCTTCACCGGCCGGACCGGGCGCTATGTGATGACCTCGACGGTCGAGGTGTACGAGTACGAGGACTCGGCCGCGCTCGTGGGCGAGGAGGCCGTCGACCCGCTGACCGTCCCCGTCGACCTGGAACTCCCCTGGGAGGACCCGGAGTTCCAGGAAGCCCACTACGGCGAGGGCAAGCGGCAGGCGGAGGCGGTCTTCGCGGCCGGCCCGGACTTCCCGTACGCGTCCGTGCGCGTGGCCCATGTGCTGGGCGGTGCCGACGACTTCACCGGACGGCTCCAGCACTACGCCGACCGTATCCGCACCGGCGAGCCGATCGCCGTGCCGGTCGTGAACCGGCCCGCCACCTACGTCCATGTCGAGGAGATCGCCGACTTCCTGGCCTGGGCGGCGGGCGCGGACTTCACCGGGCCCGTCAACGCGGCCTCCGACGGCGTGCTGACCACCGAGGAGCTGTGCGAGGCGGTGGCCGCGCACTTCCCGGACGGGAAGACGGTCCTGCACCCCGTCGAGGTCGGCGAGGTCTCCCCGTTCTCCTTCGCCCGCTCCTACGGCATGGACAACTCCCGGGCCGCCCGGCTCGGTTTCACCTTCGGCGACGTACGGCGGTGGCTGCCGCGGGCCGTGGCCGACACCCTCGGAAAGGGCGGCAACTGACATGCGGTACCGCACACTTGGCGACCTGCGCGTGAGCGCCGTCGGGCTGGGCGCGATGCCCCTGTCCATCGAGGGCCACCCGGACGAGTCGCGCGCCCTGGCCACCGTGCACGCGGCGCTCGACGCGGGCGTGACCCTCCTGGACACGGCGGACTCCTACCACCTGCCCGGCGCGGCACCCGGCCACAACGAACTGCTGGTCGCTCGCGCACTCGCCACGTACGGCGGTGACACGGCCGGCGTGCTGGTGGCCACGAAGGGCGGCCGGGGCAGACCATCCCCCAGGGCATCGAAGCCAGGGGGGACCCCCATCGGCACGTGGACGGTGACGGGCGGCGCACGGCATCTGAAGTCGGCCGCGGAGGCCTCCCTCAAGCGGCTCGGCGTGGACGCGATCGGCCTCTACCAGCTGCACAAGCCCGACCCGGCGGTGCCCTTCGAGGAGTCGGTCGGCGCACTGCGCGAACTGCTCGACGAGGGCAAGATCCGGCTGGCCGGGGTGTCCAACACGGACGTCGGGCAGATCCGGGCGGCCCGCGAGATCCTCGGCGACCGGCTGGTCGCGGTGCAGAACCAGTACTCGCCGGCCGTACGGGACAGCGAGGCGGAGCTCGCGCTCTGCGCGGAGCTGGGGCTGGCGTTCCTGCCGTGGAGCCCGCTCGGCGGCATCTCGCGCAGCTCGCTGGACGGGCCGTCGCAGGTCGAGGGCTCCCGGCGTTTCGGCGCCTTCCACGACGTGGCCGCCGAGCGCCGGGTCAGTCCCCAACAGGTCTGCCTGGCCTGGATGCTGGCGAAGTCACCGGTCGTGATCCCGATCCCGGGAGCGAGCCGTCCGGAGACGATCCGGGACTCGGCGGCCGCGGCGGACCTCGTGCTGGACGCGGCGGAACTGACCCGCCTGGACGAGGCCGCCCGCCGCCCGTAGCGGCTCAGCGCGGAGGGCCCGGTCCCCTGCCCGCCCCCGTGCCCGGTCCCCTGCCGCCTCCGTACGTCCGCCCGTGTCCGCGACGGCTTCCAGGTGGGGTGGGCTCCGGGCGGGTCAACGGAATAGAGGGAGACGCCCGCGGGACTCCCCCACAGGGCCGGTTCAGCGCAGGCCCTCCACACCGGCCAGCTCGCACCACTCCCGCGCGGCCTGCGAGCGCCCGGTCAGCAGCAGGAGCAGTGCGGCGATCGGGCCGCGGACCTCCTCGCCCTCCCCGCGCGTCCACCCGATGTCGGTGGCGACGAGCCGTGCCTTCGGCAGCGGCCACGGGCGGGGCGGCACGCGCATGGTCCACACTCGGTCGGCGGCGTCACGGGCGGCCGCCGGGGGCATCTCGCGCCGGCGGCCGAGGGCCAGGGCGATGTCCTGGCCGTGCACGAGGAGGTCGAGGAGCGGCTCGCGGGACGAGGTGGTCGGCGCGAGGCGGCGGGAGCCGACGATCGCGCGGAGGTTGGCGACGATCTCGGCGACGGGCCGCTCGGCCTCACGGACCGCCGAGTCGTGGATCATCCGGTCGAAGTCGCCCCGGGCGTGCACGAACTCGCGCAGGACGGCCCGGTAGCTGTACCGCGCCGCGACGGTCAGGTGCGCGGCGACGTCCCTCACCCGCCAGTCCCCGCACCGCGTGGGCGTCTCCCACTCCTCGGGGCTCAGCCCCTCCAGCAGGGCGGCCAGGCTGGTCCGCTCCCGGTCGACGATCTGCCAGCGCTCGTCGGTTCCCAACACTGCAGCACTCATGGGCATCACTCACTCAAGCGGTAAGCTTCTCTGACCAAATTAGTCAGAGACTCTGACCAAAGTCAAGCAGTGTGCGGGAGGCGTGGGCCATGGTGGTGGAGAGCGAGCTCAACACGGGCGTGCTCCTGTTCCTTCCTTACCGGGCCATGGAGAACCGGGTCTTCAGCGCGCTCGCCGAGGCCGGCTTCGACGACTTCACGCCCGCCCAGGCCCGGGTCATGCAGCGCATCGGCCCGAACGGCACGCGGCTGACCGAGCTGGCCGAGCAGGCCCAGATCACCAAACAGACCGCGGGCTTCCTCGTCGACCAGCTGGAGAAGGCGGGTTACGTCACCCGCGTGCCGGACCCCACGGACAAGCGGGCCCGGCTGGTGTGCGGGGCGGCGAAGGCGTGGGCGGCCAAGGAGGTCGCGGACGCCGTGGTCGCCGAGGTCGAGCGGGAGTGGGAGGCACACCTCGGCAAGCGCCGTATGAAGCAGCTGCGGGAGGCGTTGACGGTGTTGCGGGAGGTCACGGATCCGTGGGCGTGATGGCGCGCTCGGTTCCGGTGATCCAGGGGCCCCGGCTCGGCTGCCGCCCATGACAGCGGAAGAGGCGGGTCCGCCTGCCGTGGTCGTCCTACTGACCACGGC
>NZ_JBHXSG010000115.1:0-15868 GCF_042714835.1 Streptomyces sp. NPDC058678
GCCCAGGGGCACAGGAACGCCAGGAGGCTCGCCGAGAACGCCAGAGGGCCCACAGCATCACTGCTGCGGGCCCTCTGGCAATGCGTACCTCTGGCGCCGGGTCTTTCCTGGGCCGCCTACGCCTCGTCGCGGCGCAGCGAGGGCTTGAGGTCCTTGAGCCGGCCGAGCAGGCCGTTCACGAACGAGGGCGACTCGTCCGTCGAGAACTCCTTCGCCAGCTGCACCATCTCGTCGAGCACGACCGCGTCCGGCGTCTCGTCCGCCCAGATCAGTTCGTACGCGCCGAGGCGCAGGAGGTTGCGGTCGACGACGGGCATCCGGTCGAGCGTCCAGCCGACCGAGTACTGGGCGATCAGCTCGTCGATGCGCGTCGCGTGCTCCGCGTACCCCTCGACCAGCTGCATCGTGTACTCGCTCACCGGCGGCTGCCGGGTGTCTCCCCGGGAGAGCCGGATCCAGTCCGCGAGGACCGTCAGGACGTCCGCGTCGCGCTGGTCACCCTCGAAGAGGATCTGGAAGGCGCGCTTGCGGGCCGTATTGCGGGCAGCCACGGTTAGCTGTTCACCCGGCCGAGGTAGTCGCTCGTGCGGGTGTCGACCTTGATCTTCTCACCGGTGGTGATGAAGAGCGGGACGTTGATCTGGTGACCGGTCTCCAGGATGGCGGGCTTGGTGCCACCGGTGGAACGGTCGCCCTGGACGCCCGGCTCGGTCTCCTGAATGACGAGCTCGACGGCGGCGGGCAGCTCGACGAAGAGCACCTCGCCCTCGTGCTGCGCGACGGTGGCGGTGAAGCCCTCGATCAGGAAGTTGGCGGCGTCACCCACGGCCTTGCGGTCGACCATGAGCTGGTCGTAGGTCTCCATGTCCATGAAGACGAAGTACTCGCCGTCCATGTACGAGAACTGCATGTCGCGCTTGTCAATCGTGGCCGTCTCGACCTTGACGCCGGCGTTGAACGTCTTGTCGACGACCTTGCCGGAAAGCACGTTCTTCAGCTTGGTGCGCACGAAGGCCGGGCCCTTGCCGGGCTTGACGTGCTGGAACTCGACGACGGACCACAGCTGGCCTCCGTCGAGCTTGAGCACCAGGCCGTTCTTGAGGTCGTTCGTGGAAGCCACGGTTGCGGAATCTCCTGGACTGACGTGGACGACCCCGGCGCACGCACCTCTAAAGGGCGAGCAGCTCCTTGGTCGTGATGGTGAGTAGCTCTGGGCCGCCGTCCGCCTCGGGGCGGACGACGAGCGTGTCATCGATCCGGACACCGCCCCGGCCCGGGAGGTGGACCCCCGGTTCGACGGTGACCGGCACGCAAGCGTCCAGTTTACCCATGGCCGCGGGGGCCAGCTGCGGGTCCTCGTCGATTTCGAGTCCCACACCGTGCCCCGTCAGGGCCGGAAGGCCTTCCGTGTACCCGGAGGAGTCCAGCACCTGACGTGCGGCACGGTCCACGTCGCGGTAGGCGGCGCCGGGTACGAGGCTCTCCCGGCCGGCGCGCTGGGCGGCGAAAACCAGGTCGTACAGCTCGATCTGCCAGTCCGCCGGAGACGTACCGATGACGAAGGTACGGCCGATCTCGCACCGGTAGCCGCGATAGGTCGCGCCGAGGCAGACGGAGAGGAAATCGCCCTCCTCGACCCTGCGGTCGGTGGGGCGGTGGCCGGGTCTGCCGGAGTTCGGGCCGGTGCCGACGGAGGTGGCGAAGGCGGGGCCGTCGGCACCGTGGTCGACCAGACGGCGTTCCAGTTCGAGAGCGAGGTGCCGTTCGGTGCGGCCGACGAGGATGGACTCGAGCAGTTCACCGAGGGCCTGGTCGGCGATCTCGGCGCCGATCCTCAGGCAGGAGATCTCCTCCTCGTCCTTCACCAGACGCAGCTGCTCCACGCCGCCGCCCAGGTCGGCGAGGCGCAGCCGGGGCACGACCGAGCGGATGGCGCGGTGCCGGGCGACGGTCAGGTGGTGCTCCTCGACGGCGAGGGACTCGCCGCCCTGCGCGGCCGCGAGGTCGGCCGCCGCGACGGCGGGATCCCCGCCGGGTCCGGACAGCCTCTGCACGCGCAGCGCCTCGTCGGGCCGGCCCTCCGCGGGGCGGTCGTCCGGCGGGCCGGGACACAGCAGCAGGTCCTCGATCCTGCCGAGCAGCAGGACGGCGCCGCGTGGGGCGGTGCCTGCGAGGTAGCGGACGTTGGCGGGGCGGGAGACCAGCGCGGAGGCGCTGCCGCTGGCTTGGCAGCGTTCCCGTAGGCGGGCTCGGCGGGCAGCGTAGACCTCGGACATGACACGAGCGTAGGAGGGGTGCCCGGATTGTGCTGGTTGGGAGGGTGCCGTTTGGGGGACCGGGGTGCGTGGTCCTGCTGTTTGCCGGGTGCGGGCCGGTGGGGGCTGGTCGCGCCCACGCGGCGGAGCCGCATATCGATACAGCCCCGCGCCCCTCAGGCCGGCTCAGTCCCCGGCGTTCACCACTTCGGTGGGCTTGCTATCGACCTTGCCAGTACGTCGTCCAGGATCTGGGCCGTCTGCGGTACGTCCAGCTGGGAGTTGTCGATGATGGGGAGGCCCGAGCCGTACCAGCCCGCCATGCGGCCGTGGATGCGGGCGACCTCGTCGTCGGTGAGACGCCGGTTGCCGGAGCGCTCGGCGTTGCGCTCCAGGACGATCTCCAGGCCGGGGAGGAGGACCACCGGCAGCAGGCCGGGGCCGACGTGGCGCTTCCAGCCGCCGAGGCCGACGACCGGACGGTCGGGGAAGACGGCGTCGTCGAGGATGCACGAGATGCCGTTCGCCAGGAAGTTGCGGGCGGCGAAGCCGCAGGTGCGGCGGGCGAGGCGGTACTGCGCCTCGGAGTGGTCGTTCCACCCGGACTGCGGGTCGGCGAAGCCCGAGCGGACCCATTCGCGCACGTCGTCGAGGCTGATGTGAGCGGTGGGGACCCGGCGGTGGTCCGCCCAGTACTTGGCGACGCTCGTCTTCCCGGCGCCGGCCGGGCCGATGAGCAGGACCGCGAGGGTCGTGCCGGCCGGGTCTGCGGCGGACGCGGCGGGCGGCGCGCTCGGCATGGCGACGGGGGCGCCGGGCGGCAGCGGCAGATGGCCGGTGGTGTCCGGGGCCGGCGCGACCGGGGCGTGCTGCGGCGCGGGCGGTACAGACGCCGAGGGGGCGCCGGTGAAGCCCGGAGCGGGCGGTGGAGGCACGGGGGCGGGACCCTGGTGTGCGCCCGGGTGCTGCGGACCCGGGTGGTGTGCGGCCGGCGACCAGCCGACGGCCGGTCCGTGCCCCGGCTGGTGGGGCGGCAGCGGAGAACCCACTGCGTGCTGCATCCGGTGCCACTCCGTCTCGTACAGGCAATGGGTGCTGACAGCGCGGGTACGCCCCGCTCTCCCCCACAGCCTAAAGGGCGTGGGAGGAGCCCAACCGAACGGTACCGCCCCCGGCCGTCGTTTGGTGGAACGGCCGGGGGCGGTCCGAAGTGCCCGATCCCGCAAGGCGATCGGGCGGAAGGCGTACCCGGGGACCTACTCGCCCACTTCGCCGTACGCGGCGAGGAGGACGGCCGGGTCGGGGCCTTCCAGGACGGTGGGCTTCGCCAGACCGTCCAGGACGATGAAGCGCAGCAGGTTGCCGCGGGACTTCTTGTCGACCTTCATGTTCTCCAGGAGCTTGGGCCACTGGTCGTAGCGGTAGTGCAGGGGCAGCCCGACGGATTCCAGGACCGTGCGGTGGCGGTCGGCCGTGGCGTCGTCCAACCGGCCCGCGAGGCGGCCGAGTTCGGCGGCGAAGTGCATGCCGACCGAGACCGCTGCGCCGTGGCGCCACTTGTAGCGCTCGTTCTTCTCGATGGCGTGCGCGAGCGTGTGGCCGTAGTTGAGGATCTCCCTGAGGCCCGACTCCTTCAGGTCGGAGGAGACGACCTCGGCCTTGACCCGGATGGACCGCTCGATGAGCTCCGCGGTGTGCGGGCCCGCCGGGGTGCGCGCGGCCTCGGGGTCGGACTCGATGAGCTCCAGGATCGTCGGGTCGGCGATGAAGCCGGCCTTGATGATCTCGGCGAGCCCGGAGACGTAGTCGTTGACCGGGAGGGAGTCGAGCGCGGCCAGGTCGCACAGCACGCCCGTCGGCGGATGGAAGGCGCCGACGAGGTTCTTGCCCTCGGCGGTGTTGATGCCGGTCTTGCCTCCGACGGCCGCGTCCACCATGGCCAGCACGGTGGTGGGGATGGCGATCCAGCGCACCCCGCGCAGCCAGGTCGCGGCCACGAACCCGGCGAGGTCCGTGGTCGCGCCGCCGCCGACACCGACCACGACGTCCGTGCGGGTGAAGCCGGACTGGCCGAGCGCCTTCCAGCAGTAGGAGGCGACCTCGGCGGTCTTGGCCTCCTCGGCGTTGGGCACCTGGATGGCGACGGCCTCGAATCCCTGCTCGGCCAGGTCGGCACGGAGCGCTTCGCCGGTCTCGGCCAGCGCCTCGGGGTGCACGATCGCGACCCGCTTGGCCTTGTCGCCGATCAACGCGCCGAGTTCGCCCAGGAGTTGCCGGCCGACCAGGACCTCGTAGGGCTCGCTGCCCGCGGTGCCGCCGACCTGGATCCGGGTGACTGCCTCGCTCATGCTTCCTTCAACTCCAAAGCGTCCAGGGCGGCTTGGGTGACCTCTTCGGGCGTGCGGCCGTCGGTGGACACGACCGCGGTGGCGATCCCCTCGTACAGGTGCCGCCGCGCCTCCATCAACTCGCGCCACTGCTTGCGCGGATTGACCGCGAGCAGCGGCCGGGCGGCGTTCAGGCCGGTGCGCTTGACGGCCTCCTCGACGTCCATGGAGAGGTAGACGACGCGCTGCCCGGCGAGCAGCGCACGGGTGTCCTCGTCCAGGATCGCGCCGCCGCCCAGGGCGAGGACGCCGTCGTGGTCGGCGAGTGCCTGGTGCACCGCCCGCTTCTCGATCGCGCGGAAGGCCGGCTCGCCCTCGTCGACGAAGATCTCGGCGATGGTCCGGCCCTGCTCTGTGACGATGTCCTCGTCGGTGTCCCGGTAACCGACACCGAGCCGCTCCGCGAGCAGCTGCCCGACGGTGGACTTGCCCACACCCATCGGGCCGACCAGGACGACCAGGGGCACAGCGCTCATCGGACCGGCAGGTTGTCGAGGTACGACCGCACGTTGCGGTGGGTCTCGGCCACGCTGTCGCCGCCGAACTTCTCGGCCACCGCATCCGCCAGCACGAGGGCGACCATCGCCTCCGCGACGATTCCGGCGGCCGGCACCGCGCACACGTCCGAGCGCTGGTGGTGGGCCTGCGTGGCCTCGCCGGTGACGACATCCACGGTCTTCAGTGCCCGCGGCACGGTCGCGATCGGCTTCATCGCGGCCCGTACCCGCAGCAGCTCACCGGTGGTCAGACCGCCCTCGGTGCCACCGGAACGGCCGGTGGCCCGCCTGATGCCCTCATCGGTGGCGACGATCTCGTCGTGCGCCTGGGAGCCGGGCACCCGCGCCAGGTCGAAGCCGTCGCCGACCTCGACGCCCTTGATCGCCTGGATGCCCATGAGGGCGGCGGCCAACCGGGCGTCCAGCCTGCGGTCCCAGTGCACGTGCGAGCCCAGGCCCACCGGCACGCCGTACGCCAGCACCTCGACCACACCGCCGAGGGTGTCGCCGTCCTTGTGGGCCTGGTCGATCTCCGCGACCATCGCCTTCGACGCGTCCGCGTCCAGGCAGCGCACCGGGTCGGCGTCCAGCTTCTCGACGTCCGACGGCTTGGGGTAGACGCCGTAGGGCGCCTTCGCGGCGGCCAGCTCGACGACGTGCGAGACGATCTCGATGCCGGCCGTCTCCTTCAGGTACGACCGGGCCACCGCGCCCAGCGCCACCCGGGCCGCCGTCTCCCGGGCGGAGGCCCGCTCCAGGATCGGCCGGGCCTCGTCGAAGCCGTACTTCTGCATACCGGCGAGGTCGGCGTGGCCGGGGCGCGGCCGGGTCAGCGGGGCGTTGCGGGCCAGGCCCGCGAGGATCTCGGGGTCGACGGGATCGGCCGCCATGACCTGCTCCCACTTCGGCCACTCGGTGTTGCCCACCATGATCGCGACCGGCGAGCCCAGGGTGAGGCCGTGCCGCACACCGCCGATGAACGTGATCTCGTCACGCTCGAACTTCATGCGGGCGCCGCGTCCATAGCCGAGCCGGCGCCGGGCCAGGTGGTCCGCCACCATCTCCGTGGTGATCGGCACGCCGGCGGGAAGTCCCTCCAGCGTCGCGACGAGTGCGGGACCGTGGGACTCCCCCGCGGTCAGCCAGCGCAACCTGCTCAACGGTGCTCCTCAGTGCTCGCGTCCTGGTACTGCCCTTCGTACGCGTCCTCGCGTACGGCGACGGCCCGACCAGGTGCGCGGCCCTGGCCCGCCACCCCTCGATCCTCCCACGTCCGGGCGCGGGAACAGGCCGCCGGTCCACAAGGCGGACCGGACCCGGCCGCTCCGGCCCGGGACCGAGCGGGTTCAGCCAGGTTCCGGCAGTGCCTGGCGGGCCGCCAGCGCGTGCTCGCCCGCCTTGCGCATGGCGTCCAGCGGGGCCGGGGTGCGTCCCGTCATCTGCTCGACCTGCAGCACCGCCTGGTGCACCAGCAGGTCGAGTCCGCTGACGACGGCACCGCCGTACGCGGACCAGCGGGCGGCGAGCTCGGTGGGCCACGGGTCGTAGAGCACGTCGAAGAGGGTGGCGGGCCGTTCCGGCAACACCGAGGACAGTGCGTCGGTCGTACCGGCCGGGGTCGTCGCGATGACCAGCGGTGCGCGCAGGGCCTGCTCGGCGTCCGCCCAGTCCGCCGTACGCACCTCGACGTCCAGCCGCTCGCCCCACTGCCGCATCTCGGCCGCCCGGGCCTCGCTGCGTACGTAGGCGACGACCTCGCCGGTGCAGATCCGGGCCAGCGCGGCGAGCGCGGAGGAGGCGGTGGCGCCGGCACCGAGGATGGCGGCGGAGTCGACCTGTTCGATGCCGTGTTCGCGGAGGGCGGCGACCATGCCGGGGATGTCGGTGTTGTCGCCGACCCGGCGGCCGTCCTCGGTGAACACGACCGTGTTGACCGTGTCGACCGAGGCCGCCGTCTCACTGATCCCGTCGAGCAGCGGGATGACGGCCCGCTTCAGCGGCATGGTCACCGAGAGCCCGGCCCACTCCGGACCGAGCTGCGCGAAGAACCCGGGCAGGGCGGCCTCGTCGAGCTCGAACCGGTCGTACGACCAGTCCGTCAGTCCCAGCTCCTTGTACGCGGCGCGGTGCAGCACCGGCGAGAGGGAGTGGGCGATGGGCTTGCCGAGCACCGCGGCCCGGCGGGCGTCAGCTGCCCGTGCTGGCATCGAACTTTTCCTTGAGCTTGAGGAATGCGGCGTGCGTCTTGGCGAACTCGGTCTTGCTCACGCCGTCGGTCGCCACGAAGTAGTACCAGCCGTCATCCGTCGGATTCAGTGTCGCGTTGATCGCGTTGGCGCCCGGGTTTCCGATCGGACCGGGCGGCAGACCCTTTTGGGTGTACGTGTTGTACGGGTCCTGGTTGCTGTTGATCTCCGACTCACTGATGTTGATGTTGCTCTCGTTCTTCAGGTAATTGAAGGTCGAGTCGAACTGCAACAGTCCGTAGGTCTCGGGGTTCGCGAGATCGAGGCGGTTGTAGACGACCTCCGCCATCTTCCGGTAGTCGTCGTCGGTCTTGCCCTCCGCCTCGACGAGACTCGCGACCGTGATGACCTGCAGCGGGTTGTCCAGCTTCAGCGCCTTGGCCTTGGCGGTCAGGTCGAGCGCCTCGTACTTCTGGGCGGCCTGGGTCACCATCTCCTTCAGGACCGTCTCGGGCTTCATGCCCTTGGCCGCGGGATAGGTGCCCGGGTAGAGGAAGCCCTCCAGCGGGTCCTTGATGTCCTTGTTGCTGTTCGCCCAGCTCGGCAGACCGAGGCTCTTGTACCCCTTGTCGGCGGCTTTCCTGGTGGTGCCGGACGACAATTCGAGCTGCTTGTCGATCGCCGTGTAGACACTGGTGTTGCGCTCGCCCGGCTTGACCAGCACATTGTTCTGGCTCTTGGGGTCGAGCATCATTTCGATGGCACTCGCGGCGGACATCTGCTTCTTCAGCAGATAGGCGCCCGCCTGGATCGTCTTCCCCTTGGGATTCTGCTCCTGAGCCGCGACGAAGGCGTCGACGCTCTTGACGACCCCCGCCTCTTTCAGCTGCTGGCCGATGGTCGATCCGAACGCACCCTTCGGGATGACGACGGACACCACCTCGCCCGTGCCCTCCCCCGCGTAGTCCGGAGCCGTGCCGAAACGATCCTGGTAGAACTGGTACCCGAAGTAGCCGACCCCGCCCAGGCCTCCGCCGAACACCAGCAGGACCACCAGACAGGCGCACCCGCTGCGGCGTTTCTTGGGCTTGCCACCGCGGCCTTTGCGGTCGCCGCGGCCGCCCTTGGGGTCGTCCGAGTCGTCCGGGGCGTCCTCGTCGTCGTCGGCGCCCGAGAAGAAGGCGTGTTCGCCCTGGTCGGGGCCGGGATCCCAGTCGGTCTGCTGCGGTTCGGGCTCGGCGCGCCGACGGGCGGGCGGCTCCGGCGGAGGGTAGGCGTCCGGGGTGCCGTAGAGGTCGGGCTGCTGCTCCGCGCCGTACGCCACGCCCTGCTGCTGTGCGTACGGGTCCGACGGATCGGTGTACGGGACGTGCGTGCCGGTGCCCCAGGTGCCGTTGTCGTACTGCTGCTGCTGGGGCGCGTACTGCTGCTGGTCGTACGGCTGCTGGCTGTACTGCTGGCCGTTGTACTGCTGCTGCTCGCCGTACTGCTGCTGGCCCTGCTGCTGCTCGCCGTACTGCTGCTGGCCCTGCTGCCCGCCGTACTGCTGCTGGTCGTACTGCTGCTCGCCGTACTGCTGCTGCTGGTACTGCTGCTGCGCCTGACCGTATGCGGCCTGCTGGCCGTCGCCCCAGCCTCCATCGTCGTACTGCGGCTGCTGCGGCTGCTCCGGATAGTGCTGCGGCTGGCCGCCGTAGGGGGACTGCCGGCCCGTGTGGGCCTGCTGTCCGTCCCATCCGCCGTCCCCGTACAACGGGTCCTCCGGATGCCACGGTTCGGAGCCTTCGCCCCGGCCATACTCAGTCATCGATCCCCTAGAGCCGCGAGGCGGCGGTCGCGCGACTTTCGGCTCGGCTCCCGTTCCGCCTCTCTTTGTGCGGTGGCTGTTCGAACACCTCCACATCGCGCGGAACGTTACCGTATCGCGATCAGATGACCACTTCGACGCCCTCGCCGGGTGCTTTACCTGACACTCGTTCGGATTCCAGGGCCTGCTGAAGGATGATCACGGCCGCCACCTGGTCGATGACCGATCTGCCCTTTTTGGACTTCACACCCGAAGCGCGGAGCCCCTGACTGGCCGTCACCGTGGTCATCCGCTCGTCCACGAGCCGGACCGGGACCGGGGCGATCCCCCGGGCGAGCTCCTGGGCGAAGCCGCGCACCTTGACCGCGGCCGGGCCCTCGCCCCCCTTGAGGGAGCGCGGGAGGCCGACCACGACCTCGATCGGTTCGTACTCCTCGACCAGTTGCCGGAGCCGGCGGTGAGCTGCGGGGAGATCGCGGCCGGGAACCGTCTCCACCGGGGTGGCGAGGATCCCGTCGGGGTCGCACGAGGCGACCCCGATACGGGCGTCCCCGACGTCGATCGCGAGGCGACGGCCGCGGCGCATGCCGCGACCGTCGCCACTCGTCTGAACCTCGGCGCTCACTTGGCTGTTTCCGCCACGAGCCGCTCGACGGCGTCGACGGCCTCGCCGATGGCGGCCGGGTTCTGGCCACCGCCCTGGGCGACGTCCGGCTTGCCGCCACCACCGCCGCCGAGGGTCTTGGCGGCCGTACGGACCAGGTCACCGGCCTTGAGGCCGCGCTCGCGGGCGGCTTCGTTGGTGGCGATGACCGTCAGCGGCTTGCCGTTGTTGACCGAGAACACGGCGACCACGGCGGCCCGGCCGCCCTGGATGCGGCCGCGCACGTCGAGGACCAGCCTGCGCAGGTCGTCGGGGGTCGTGCCGTCCGGGACCCGGCCGGTGACGACGGCGACACCATGAACGTCCTTGGCGGACTCGGCGAGACCGGCGGCGGCCTGGAGCACCTTCTCGGCGCGGAACTTCTCGATCTCCTTCTCGGCGTCCTTCAGCTTGCCGAGCATGGCGGAGACCTTCTCCGGGAGCTCCTCCGGACGGCCCTTGATCAGCTCCTGGAGCTGGGCGACCACCGTGTGCTCACGGGCGAGGAAGTTGTAGGCGTCGACACCGACCAGGGCCTCGATACGGCGCACACCCGAGCCGATCGACGACTCGCCGAGCAGCTTCACCAGACCCAGCTGGGCGGTGTTGTGCACGTGCGTGCCGCCGCAGAGCTCCTTGGAGAAGTCGCCGATGGTCACGACGCGGACCCGCTCGCCGTACTTCTCGCCGAACTCGGCGATGGCGCCCTGCTTCTTGGCCTCCTCGATGCCCATGACGTCGGCACGGACGTCCAGGTCGCGGGCGAGCACCTCGTTGATCTTCTGCTCGACGTCGGTCATCACGGCCGTCGGAACGGCGGCCGGCGAGCCGAAGTCGAAGCGGAAGCGGCCGGGCTGGTTCTCGGAACCGGCCTGGGCGGCCGTCGGGCCGAGGGCGTCACGCAGGGCCTGGTGGGTGAGGTGGGTGGCCGAGTGGGCGCGGGCGATGGCCGTGCGACGGCGGGAGTCGATCGAGGCCTGGGCCTTGGAGCCGACGGTGACCTCGCCGACCTGGACGACGCCCTTGTGGACGTACACGCCCGGGACCGGCTTCTGACAGTCGCGGATCTCGATGACGGCACCCGTGTCGACCTTGATACGGCCGGTGTCGCCGATCTGGCCGCCGCCCTCGGCGTAGAAGGGGGTGCGGTCCAGGACGATCTCGACCTCGTCGCCCTCGGTGGCGGCCGGGGAGGAGGCGCCGTCGACGAGGATGCCGACGATCGTGGACTCGCCCTCGGTGTCGGAGTAACCGATGAAGTCGGTCTCACCGGCCTTGTCGGCGATCTCGCGGTAGGCGCCGACGCCGGCATGGCCGGTCTTCTTGGCCTGGGCGTCGGCCTTGGCGCGCTCCCGCTGCTCCTTCATCAGGCGGCGGAAGCCGTCCTCGTCCACGGACAGGCCCTGTTCGGCGGCCATCTCCAGGGTGAGGTCGATCGGGAAGCCCCAGGTGTCGTGGAGCAGGAAGGCCTTGTCCCCGGCGAGGACCTTGCCGCCGCCGGCCTTGGTCTCGGTGACGGCGGTGTCGAGGATGTTGGTGCCGGCCTTCAGCGTCTTGACGAAGGCGTTCTCCTCGGCGAGGGCGACCTTCTCGATCCGCTCGCGGTCGGTGACCAGCTCCGGATACTGCTGGCCCATCATCTCGATGACCGTGTCGATCAGGTCCTTGACGACCAGGCCGGTGGCACCGAGCAGACGCATGTTGCGGATGGCGCGGCGCATGATGCGGCGCAGGACGTAACCGCGGCCCTCGTTGCCTGGGGTCACGCCGTCGCCGATGAGCATCACGGACGTGCGCATGTGGTCGGTGACCACGCGCAGGGAGACGTCCGAGTCGTGCGAGTCGCCGTACTCGACACCGGTCAGCTCGGTGGCCTTCTTGATGACGGCCATGGAGGTGTCGATCTCGTACATGTTCTGCACGCCCTGCAGAATCATGGCGAGCCGCTCCATGCCGAGGCCCGTGTCGATGTTCTTGCTCGGCAGGTCTCCGAGGATCTCGAAGTTGTCCTTGCCGATGCCCTCGCCGCGCTCGTACTGCATGAAGACGAGGTTCCAGATCTCCACGTACCGCTCGTCGTTGACGGCGGGGCCGCCCTCGACGCCGAACTCGGGGCCGCGGTCGTAGTTGATCTCGGAACAGGGGCCGCACGGGCCGGGAACGCCCATGGACCAGTAGTTGTCCTTCATGCCGAGGCGCTGGATGCGCTCCTTGGGCACGCCGATGATCTCGTGCCAGATGCGCTCGGCCTCGTCGTCGTCCTTGTAGACGGTGATCCAGAGCTTCTCCGGCTCCAGGCCGTAACCGCCCTTGTCCTGGGGCGTGGTGAGCAACTCCCAGGCGTACTTGATGGCGCCTTCCTTGAAGTAGTCGCCGAAGGAGAAGTTGCCGCACATCTGGAAGAAGGTTCCGTGCCGCGTGGTCTTGCCGACCTCTTCGATGTCGGGCGTGCGCACGCACTTCTGCACGCTGGTGGCGCGCGACCACGGCGGCTTGACCTCACCGAGGAAGTACGGCTTGAAGGGCACCATGCCGGCGGGGACCAGGAGCAGAGTCGGGTCGTCCGCGATGAGCGACGCCGAAGGGACGACGGTGTGCCCGCGCTCCTCGTAGAAGCTCAGCCAGCGGCGGCGAATCTCGGCCGACTCCATCAGTGGTCCTCATTCCGGTTGTACGAGTACGTCGTCCTGTCACTGTCGACGGACTTCGGGTTGTTGCGGTTCTCGATGGCGGCGTACCGCCGTGGTGCGGGGAGTTCGGGGTCGACGGAGGCGTTCAGCCCGAGCGCGTCGCCCAGTTCCTCCTCCCGCTGGGCCATGTTGTCGCGGACGTCCAGCGCGAAGCCCACCGCGCGGTCCTTGATGCGGTGACCGGCATCGAGCGCCTTGTTCGCCGCGGTCACGGCGAGGTTCTCGGGGGTCAGCTGCTTCAGCTTGCGATTGACCTTGGTGGTGGCCCACACACCGGCGGCGACGCCCGAGGTGAACCAGAAGGTACGGCGGAACATCGCTGGCTCTCAGTCCTTCTTTTTGCGGAGGTCTCGCTTGTCCCGCCGAGAGACCGTGCGGCCCACGATCACGGTACGCCGGGGTGCCTTGGAGGGCACGTCTTCCTTGCGGCCGCCGAGGGCTCGGCGCACGCCGTAGCCGAAGGCGGCGACCTTCACCAGGGGGCCGCCGAAGGTGGAGGCGACGGTGGTCGACAGCGCGGAGGCGTTCGACGTGACCTCCTGGACGTCGGACGCGATCGCGTCGACCCGGTCGATCTGGGTCTGCGCGGAGCGCACCGCCGAGGAGGCGTCGGCCAGCAGCGGGACGGCCTGGTCGGTCACGTCCGCCACGAGCTTGGTGGTCGCCCTGAGCGTCTGGGCCAGCCTCGCCAGCGCGACGGCGAGGAAGGAGACCAGAATCGCCCAGAAGACGGCCACCAGGATCCCGGCCACCTCACCACCGGACACTGTGTGCACCCGCTCCCTGAAACGTGCCTGCGTATCGGAAAAGTCGTACGCCGAGCCTATCGCGCCGGGGGTCTGACTCCGAACCGGATTAGGGCCCGCGCGCGGCCGCGTCAGCGAAGCGCTCGTACGGACCGAATACGGCTCAGTACACTCCGTGTTCCAGGTCCGCCCGTCAACGGGCGGCACCTCGGTGAACGGCAGCCTGCCCCTGGAGCCCGACGCGTTCGTGCGCCGCACGGCCGAACTCTCCGGGCCTGCGCGGGCGCTCGGATCCTCGCGACCGGTGACGCTCACGGGTGTGGGCGGGGTGGGCAAGTCGCGCGCGGCGGCGCACGCGGCCGTGCGGTGACGGCGTGTGGCGTGTGGCGTGTGGCGGGTCGAGTTGGCGCCGGTGTGTGATCCGCATGCGTCGGTCACCCCGTCGCGGCGGCGCTCGAACTGACGGATCACACCGCCCGGCTGCCGCGCGAGATCCTGCTCGCGCATCCCGCCTGGCGCCAACTCCTGTCGGCCTTCGACGAGTTGGAGCACCTGGTGGACGCGTGCACCGACCTCGTCGGCGAACTGCTGCGCCGGGCGCCCGGGCTCGGGGTGCTCGCCGCGGGACGCAGACGCCGGCGGTGGCGGTGGCGGTGGCGGGATCGCCCCTCTGGAGGCGGTGCCGGTGCCGCGCGGGCCGGTTCAGGTCGGCCATGCCGGGTCGACGGCGGCCCTGGCCCCGAACACGCACGAACCCGCCGCCTCGCCCACCCGGAAGGGCGGGGAGACGGCGGGCTGAGAGGTGGTGCTACGGCCTGCTGGTGATCAGCGGGCGTAGTACTCGACGACGAGCTGCTCGTCGCAGATCACCGGGATCTCCTTGCGGTTCGGCTCGCGGTCCAGGCGGAAGGCCAGGGCGCGGAGGTTCACCTGGAGGTAGCGCGGGGTCTCGCCGTCGGGGGCGAAGCCACCCTCACGGGCGATCGAGAACAGGGTCTTCTCGCGGCTGCGCTCGCGGACCATCACGACGTCGTCGGGCTTGACGCGGAAGGACGGCTTGTCGACCTTCTGGCCGTTGACCTCGATGTGGCCGTGGACGACCATCTGACGGGCCTGGTAGATCGTGCGGGCGATGCCCGAACGCAGAACCAGCGCGTCGAGACGGCGCTCGAGCTCGATGACCAGGGCCTCACCGGTCTTGCCCTGGGTCTTGGCGGCACGCTCGTAGGCGCGGACGAGCTGGCGCTCGGACACGTCGTACTGCGCGCGCAGACGCTGCTTCTCGAGCAGACGGACCTTGTAGTCCGAGTTCTGCTTGCGGCCACGGCCGTGCTCACCCGGCGGGTAGGGGCGGGCCTCGAAGTACTTGACGGCCTTCGGGGTCAGCGCGATGCCGAGGGCACGCGACTTCTTCACCTTGGGGCGGGACTGGTTCGGCATGAACCAAACACCTCGTGTTTCTGATGCGAATACGGCTTCACCAGGGTTAGGGGAGGTCGCATCCGCAGCCGGGGAAACCCCGCGGGTCCACTGGGGACCTGCCGGGCAGCCGCTCCCTGGTCTGGGCACAACGTGCAGCACGCGAGTGGCCCACCGGCCTCTCCCGGAAATCCGGGTGGTGGTGGGCTGCCCGCGACACCGTTCGACGGTGCGCGACGCTCCTGGAGATCCTGGCGGACCAGGCCTCCGGCTGGATGTCCCGTTCTGGTGAACCGGCCTGGGCCGGACACGGGACGCAGCACTTCGGGCGAGTCTACAGGGTGCTCAAGGTCGCTTGCGACCGAGGTGCTTCCTGGTCCACTCCACCGCGTCCGCGTACCGGGCCTCGGCGCCGTGCCGGGTGGGGGTGTAGTACTCGCGGTCCTGGATCGCGTCCGGGGCGTACTGCTGGGGGGCGATGCCCTCGGGCAGGTCGTGCGGGTACACGTACCCCTGCGCGTGGCCTAGCTTGGCGGCTCCCTTGTAGTGCCCGTCGCGCAGATGCGGCGGCACCGGACCGGCCAGTCCCTTGCGTACGTCGTCCAGGGCGGCGCCGATCGCCATGGTCGCGGCGTTGGACTTGGGGGCCAGGGCGAGGGCGATGGTGGCGTGGCTGAGGGTGAGGGCGGCCTCGGGGAAGCCGATCATGGCGACGGCCTGCGCGGCGGCGACCGCGATCGGCAGGGCGTTCGGGTCGGCGAGGCCGATGTCCTCGCTGGCGGAGATCATCAGGCGGCGGGCGATGAAACGGGGGTCCTCGCCGGCCTCGATCATGCGGGCCAGGTAGTGCAGGGCCGCGTCGACGTCGGAGCCGCGGATCGACTTGATGAGGGCGCTGGCCACGTCGTAGTGCTGGTCGCCGTCGCGGTCGTACTTCACGGCCGCACGGTCGACCGTCTCCTCCAGCGTCTGGAGGCCGACCTCGCTCTCGCCCTTGTCGAGGGCGGCCCCGGCGGCGGCCTCCAGGGCGGTCAGGGCGCGGCGGGCGTCGCCGCCGGCGATGCGCAGCAGGTGGTTCTCGGTGTCCTCGGGGAGGGTGACGGCGTCCCTGAGTCCGCGCTCGTCACTCACCGCGCGCCGGACCAGGTCACGCAGGTCGTCGTCGGTGAGGGGTTCGAGGGTGAGGAGGAGGGAGCGGGACAGCAGCGGGGAGATGATCGAGAAGTACGGGTTCTCGG
>NZ_JBHXSG010000116.1:0-14955 GCF_042714835.1 Streptomyces sp. NPDC058678
AAACAGACCCTCGGCTGGACCATCCCGAAACTCCGTACCCCCGAGGCCGCGGACCGCTGGACCTGGATTTTGATCGTCGCCCACACCCAGCTCCGGCTCGCCCGGCCCCTCGCCGCGGACCTCCGTCGGCCCTGGGAGAAACCCACCATCTCCGACCGGCTCACCCCGGCCCGGGTCCGCCGAGGGTTCAGGAACATCCGCGCTCACCTCGCCTGCCCAAGCCGTGTTCCCAAACCCCGAGGCGCTGGCCCAGGACGGCCACCAGGCGCCAAGAACAAACAGCGGGCACCCCGCTACGACGTCGGCAAAACCGTCAAACGCCCCGAGACCCTCAAGGCCATCGGCAGACCTGGCCGGTCCTGGTAGATAAAGAACAAGAGAGGTCGTTTTCTCCGTGAATTTGGGACATTCTTTTGTTTTGCGGCCGACGTCGGTGTGGTGCTGGCGGGAACGAGGTGACGTCAGCGATATGCGAGGTGGATGGGGTGGCAGCTGAGGGCGGAAGTGACTTATGCCTGTCTCATCCCAAGACGTCCGCACCTGCTCCGTGCTTCCAGAAGGCAGAACGCGCGCCTGGGCGCATGAGCCTGCTGGCGGTACGTCCAGTTCATGGAGGAACGCCGTGCATATCCGAGTGATCTGTCGGACGCTCGGTGGGAGTTGGTCGAGCCCGTGCTGGCGGCCTGGCGGGCCGAACGGCGCCGGCGTGTCCTGGACATCGGACGCCCGCCCGAGCATGACCTGCGCGAGATTCTGAACGCGATCCTGTATGTGGACCGCACCGGGGTGCAGTGGCGCTACCTGCCGCACGACTTTCCGCCCTGGGAACCGTCTACGGCTACTTCGCCAAGTGGCAGAAGGACGGCGTGTTCGGCCAGCTCAACGGGCTGCTGCGGGAGTTGGTGCGGCAGAAGGAAGGCCGCAGGGCCAGCCCGTCGGCCTGTGTGATCGACGCGCAGAGCGTCAAGACCTCCACGAGCGTGCCCGCCGCAAGTCAGGGCACGGATGCGGGCAAGAAGATCGTGTGCAGGAAGCGCAGCATCGTCACCGACACACTCGGACTGCTGCTGGCCGTGCTGGTCACCGCGGCCAGCGTTCCGGACTCCGCGGCCGGCACGCGCCTCCTCGGCCAGGTCGCTGCCGACCACCCGACCGTCCGCAAGGTCTGGGTCGACGGCGGCTACCGCAAGCATTTCGTCGAGCACGCAGCGACCCTTGGCATCGACCTCGAGATCACCCAACGCACCCCCGGGACAAGGGGGTTCACCCCGATACCGAAGCGGTGGGCCGTCGAGCGGACCTACGGCTGGCTGATGCTCCACCGCCGTCTGGCCCGCGACTACGAAACCCACCCGCACCGTTCCGAAGCCCTGATCCAGCTCGCTATGACCGACCTGATGGCCCGCCGCCTCACCGGCGAGAACACCATCTCCTGGCGCGACCCGGCAAACCAGAACCAAGCCAGCATCTCGGGATGAAACAACGGGAGAAAACGACCTCTTAGCCGACCAGGAGATCGAGGTTACGTCCCCGCCCCTGGTCGGGCGCGGGCGTCCGTGGCCAGGGTGTGGTCGAGAACGGCCGCGGCCAGGGGTGCGTGGACGGCGCGGGGCAGGGCGTGCCCCATGCCCGGTATCTCCACCAGCCGTGCCCCGGCGATCACTTGGGCGAGATGGTCGGGGTGCGGCGGTGGGAAGACGGGCTCGGCCGGGGCGGAGATAACCAGGGTCGGCACCTCGGTGCGCGCAAGTTCCTCGGTGCGGTCCATGCCGGAGTGGTCCGCGCGCCCGTGGGTCATGGGCGCCTCGTAGCGCCCGGCGTGCTCGATGATGCGGCCCTCCGAGGCCCGGAACTCCTCGGAGTCGAAGGGGATCTGATCGCCGTTGAGCAGCCGCCAGTGCTCCACGCGGTGGTCCAGCTCGCCCTCCAGGCCACGGTCCTCGTGGGGGTGGGACCACAGTTCGAGCACCCGTGCGTCGATGGGCGGGAGTCGGTCTACGGGAGTTCGGGAGCCGTCCGGGTGCGACAGCGGGGTGCTGCTGAGAGCGCCGGTGCCCATCACTGTCGCGCTGAGCAGCCGTTCGGGGTGATCGGCGATCAGCAGTTGGGTGAGCATGCCGCCCAGGGAGTGACCGACGATGTGCGCCCGCTCCACTTCGTACGCGTCGAGGACGGCGATCGCGTCCGAGGCGAGGTCGACGATGCGGTACGGGTGCGTGTCGAAACTCAAGCTGGAGCGGCCGGTGTCCCGGTGGTCGTAGCGGATGACGCGGTGGCGCACGGCCAACGCATCAACCAGTCCCTCCGGCCAGCCCAGCCCAGACGCCCCGGCCCCCATGATCAGCAACAGGGTGGAATCCCGGGGGTCGCCGCGCACCTCGGACCACAGCCGCACCGCCGGGTCGACCTGGACAAACCGCTGATTCATGGCACCGCTCCCCACATCCACGACTCGATGGCGAGACGAGCCGTCTCGTCATCTTGCGTCGTCATCATGATGCACACCTCCGGGGTGATGCAATACGACTCGTCTCGTCTCGTTGCTGACCGGACACTCGAAGGGGTGCCAGAAATCATCTCGATACCTTCCGAACCCCGTCGCACACGAGCCGCGTGCGGCATCCGGTCCGGCCCGGCGGCGACAAGCTATGTGCCTGGCGCAGACGAGCAAGCAATTAGTCTGCGTGACGCCCGAAGATAAAGCACAAGCTTAGGTCGGAGAAGGCATGTGAGGCACCGTGCTACATGCCTCCAGCGATATCTAGGGTCGGATGGGTGTCGATGCAGCTCAACACTCGTCTCGTTCTTTCAGACATAGCGGCCGAACTGGCTACTTGGCGGTCCAATAGCCCAGGTCATTCACGCCGGCGCCGGCCGCTCGCCGCAGCGCCTCCGGAGAACCCAGCATGCCGTGCGGCAGATAGCCGGACTGGACGCTCAACTCCCACCCGTGCACTTGGACCGCAAGGGCAGCCAGGGAGAGGGCGTCGACCGGCAGGAGAGTCCTGGGGGCGGGATCGGATCCCACGCTTGCCCGGTGCTCGATGAGCCGGGCCACGAGAGCCTGCTCAAAGGCGTGCTGGTCGTCGTCAAGGAGTACGCGCAGAAGGCAATGGTCCGCTGTCAGGGGCCCGGCTACGTCAAGTTGCCGGGCAGCCTCTGCGCGCTCGTCGGTGTCCGGCTTGCGCAGGGTCACGGCGGGCCAGTCGCGGGGCAGATGGCCGCTCGCTTCGGTCAGGTAGAGGCACAGTGCGTCCATCGCGGCAAGATCCGCCGGATCCGACGTCGAAGTCAGCTTCGAGTACGGCACCCCGTCGCGGATCGCGGGCGCATAGTCGCTTCGCAGCAGCAGACCGATCACCCGCTGCCTGTCCCACAACAGGCCGCTGACTAGGCACAGGGCGAACACGTCGAGCCACGTCTGCGCCGTGGGCGCCTGCTCGACGACGTCTTCGAATGCGATGTTCTCGCTGCTGAGCTGCTCATCGATGAGCGGGAAGAGAATCTCCTGGTCACCGTTCGGGAAGCAGCCCACGCTCAGCACCCCCAGGGAGCACTCCGCCGCGGTCCGCAGTGCCGCACGCGATGACCCCTCGAGCGCGGGGTCTGCCACGGTGCGCGCGGCGATGTAATCGAGGAGCTCGTCACGCATCTCCTGCAACTTCTCCGGGGACGGGTCGTCGTAGCGCATCCAGTGCCACCGCCGCCTGGTCCGCCAGCTGATGTCGTCGAGTGCCTGGGCTATGTGCTGTGCGCTGACCTCGTGGCGCGTCACGTCCTGCACGGTTGTCATCCTCTCGTGATCTTCTCGACCGGACGCGGCACGCTAGCGGAAACCACCGACAACTGGCTTGGCTGCGCAGCTGGTTCGGTGTCCGCCATCTCTCCCTCGGCTATGTCGGTGATACTGGCACACTAAGACCTTGACCTGCAGTGCTGCCCTGCACAGAGCGGGCAATGCCCTCGCAACCAGGGCGTAAAGGGTGGAGTCAGGCCTGCCAAAAGCGGGTGTCGCTGCCTTACGAACAATAGAGGCCGGGGCTCACAGGGGCCCGCCGCACTACATCGATTCGACGAGGGCGGCCCGCCATTCAGGCTGCGGGTCCGCTCCCAGGCTCGTCCAGTACTCCGTCCCACGGACGATCTGCCCGTCACGGACAGTCCAGAACGATGCTGCGCGGAAGACGCCAAGACTGTCGTGTGGCACTTCGACTTCGGAGACGACTTCGTCGCCCTCGGCCACCACCTTGAGCACCCGAATCGACCAGCCCTCCGGATATTCACGGTTCACCGCGACGAAGTTTTCCCGGCCGATGATGCGTTCGAGGCTGATCGGCCACTCGACTACGACATCCTCCGCGATCAACTCGGCGACGCCTGCCCAGTCCCGAGCCTGGATCCGGTCCCACAGGGTCTCAATCACCTTCGAAGATTCCATCGACGGAGCCTCCCACAGGGGTCTGACAGAAGCCCCCATGAGCTCTCCGGTGGCCTCGCCCAGCGCGAGGCCACCGCCCTCGCCCTGGTCGGCGACGCACCTCTCCTGCTGGCCGACGAACCGACCACCGGACTCGACCGCGACCTCGTGGAGCACACGGTCGACGAACTACGACGCCACATCGACGACGACGTCGACGCCGACCGGGCCCTGCTGATGATCACCCACGATTTGTCCGCCGCCGAACGCATCGCCGTCATGTAGGCGGGCCGCATCGTCGAAATCAACGACGCAGCCGCCTTGTTCGGCACCCCCGGCCCACGCACCCCAACAGCCACGGCCTCCTCCAGGCCCTCCCCGGCCGCGCCTTCACACCCATCCCCAGCATGCCCCCGGAACTCGGCGACCTGCGCGACGGCTGCGCCTTCGCGTCACGCTGCGAACGATCCACCGACGCCTGCGCCACACTGCCGAGCCTGGCCGACACCGTCGCCTGCCACCACCCGCACGTACCGGAGGACGCCCGTGCTCGAACTGCACGCCATCACCGCCGGATACGACAGAAGCACTCCAGTCGTACGGAACGCCTCCCTCACGGTCGAGTCGGGCGAAGCCGTCGGCCTGCTCGGCCCCAGCGGCTGCAGCAGTCGACCCTGGCCCGCGTCGCCGCCCTGCTCCACCGCCCAGAGTCCGGAACTCTGACCCTCGACGGCACCCGCGTACACCGCTGGCGACACCGCGCCCCACGCGAACTCCGCACCGCCATTGGCATTGTGTTCCAGCAGCCCAGACTGTCCGCGGGTCCCCGATGTGGATCGGGTCCATGTACGGCACTACGTCCGGTGACCCTGGGAGGGTTCGGCCGCTGCCGTGTCTTCACCCGACCGAGTGGCGGGCCGTCAAGGGCTGTCGCCGCTCCAGTCTCAGCGCGCCGGGCCGCCGGGGCGCGGGTCGTACAGCGTACGCAGGACGACGAGTGGGCGGTGGAGGTCGGCGTCGGCTTCGCCCTCGATGCCTCCGGACGGCGGCGCCGGCCCGTGCGCCTGCACTGTGTCCGCTCACCGGGGCGCAGTGCGCCCTGTATCAGCGGGTGGTGAGCATGCCTTCACGCAGTCGGGCAAGGGTGCGGGACAGGAGCCGGGAGACGTGCATCTGGGAGACGCCCAGGCGTTCGCCGATCTGCGCCTGGGTGAGTTCCTCGACGAACCGCATGTGGATGATCTGCCGGTCGCGCTCGTCGAGTTCCGCGATCAGCGGAGCGAGGGCGTGGAAGTCCTCCACCAGCTCCAGGTCCGTGTCCTGGGTGCCGATGAAGTCCTGCAGCGCGGCTTCGCCGTCCTCGCTGTTGTTGATCGTGGCGTCCAGGGAGGCGGAGTTGTAGCCGTTGGCCGCCAGGCGTGCCTCGCGGACCTCGTCCTGGGGCAGGCTCATCAGCTCCGACAGCTCCTTGACCGTTGGGGTGCGGCCCAGCCGGCTGCGCAGTTCTTCGGTGGCGCGGGCCAGCTGGACGCGGGCTTCCTGCAGCCGGCGCGGGACGTGCACGGCCCAGGTGGTGTCGCGGAAGAACCGCTTGATCTCGCCGACGATGTAGGGGATGGCGAAGGAGGTGAACTCCACCTCGCGGGACAGCTCGAAGCGGTCGATCGCCTTGATCAGCCCGATCATGCCGACCTGGACGATGTCCTCCATCTCCTCCGGTCCGCGGCTGCGGAACCGGCCGGCCGCGAAGCGGACCAGGGACATGTTCATCTCGATCAGCGTGTTCCGCGCGTACTGGTACTCCGGGGTGCCTTCCTCCAGCACGGACAGCTGCTGGAAGAACAACTTGGACAGTTCGCGGGCGTCCTTGGGCGCCACCCGGGACGGGTCAGTGATCTCCGGCAGCTCGGCCGTCCGGGTCTGTGCTGCCGCCATGCTCATGGGCGCCATGCTGGTCCCCTCCCAAGTCGATCCCGCCACCGCTGCCGGCCGAAGCGGCCAACGCCGCACCGCCTACCCCCTCATGCTGCACCTACTCCGCCATCAATGTCGGTCGGCCAGCGGATGCACGAGGGAATCGTCTCGACAAGTCGCTCGAGCAGGAACCGGCGGGAGGCCGCACTTTGTCACCGTAGGCGCAGGCCGCGGACCAAGGGCTGCCCGGAGCGGAGACTGCGAGCTGCCGTCCACGAGTTGACCGGACGTCGAGGATTCCCTGGCCGGTCGCCGTCGGCGCGACGTTGCCCGCGACGATTGAGGCCGTAGGCGCCATCGCCGCACGCCGTCCACTGCCGTCGTCACCCCGTGTGGCCCGCCGCTTCACGGCAGACCGGCAGGAAAAGACGGTGGGACCAGGGGAATGCTGGCTGCTACTGGGGGCGGCGTCCGGTGATGTCACCGTCCAGGTCATCGGGCAGGGCGATGCGGGCAGTGATGCGTTTGCCGACCGGCTCCCGCTGGGCCTCGAAGCCCTGGGCGACGGCCATGACGATTTCCAGGCCGTGCTGGCCGACTCTGCCCGCGTCGGCGGCCCGGGCCACTGGCAGGACGGGATCGCTGTCCCACACGACCACTTCCACCAGGTCCCCGGCGATGCGCAGTTCCATCAGGACCGGGCCGGGGGCGTACTTGCGGGCGTTGGTGACGAGCTCACTGACCACCAGCTGGGTCAGGTCCAACGCACGGGCCGACACCGGCAGGCCGTGCTCGGCCTGGACGCGGACGAGGAAGTCCACCGCGCGGTGACGTGCCTCGGCGATGCAGGATCCGTCACCGTCCAGGGCGATGGTGTCCTGTATCGGAGGAGCGCCAGGCATCACGCTGTCCTCACCATCGGGGACTGATTCCGCCGGATCCACCCTTTGCCCCGTTCACCCGCCTGCGCATACCCCGGACTCTGCCTCGCATGCCCGCGAGTTCGGTTACGCAGCGGGCCGAATGGGTGTTCACCGTAGTGTCGGGGCAGGCTGCCCGCTCACATCGTGTCGGGGCCCCGAGCCCTCATCAGCGAGCGCAGTCGAGGAACGGTGAGACCCCCACGGAGGGCCTGTCGATCGAGATCACTGCCGTCGACGACATCCGGGTGGTAAGCCTGTGCGGCGAGATCGATCACGCCGTCGCGAACGCGCTCAATGAGGCCCTGCTGTCCTATGGAAGCGTGACGCGGCCGCGGACCGTGGCGGACCTCAGCGGCATGACGTTTATGGACTCCAGCGGCATCAACGCCCTCATCGCCGCCCACCAGACCATGAGCGACGCTCAGGGGTGGCTGCGTATCGCCGGCGCCCAAGCATCGGTGCTGCGACGCCTGGAGCTCGTCGGACTGGACCAGGTCATTGGCTGCCATTCCACCGTCGAGCAGGCTCTGACCGCCTGACCTACGCCGTGCCCGGCCACGGCGCTCTACCCGGCTTCCACGTCCGGGGCGTCCTGCTGGGGTGGACGCCGCTGCACGGCCGCGTTCAGCTCCCGCCCCACCGGCTCCGGCAGCGCCTTGCCCAGCGCCCAGGCGATCACCGTCGCCGCCACCGTGCAGCTTGATGTTGGTGTGCTGGGAGACCTCACGCAGCACGTCTAATCCGGCCACCGGCGCCAGCCGGTGGATCGCGGTGAGCACCCCGATGGCCTGGTCCACCGCGCGTGGGAGGTGATCGCATGCCGCAGCTGCGCGTTCTCCTGTTCCAGGCGGGCGTCCGTGGCGTTGTCACGAGTGCCGTCGGCCAAGGACCGCGGCACGCGGGAGATCGTCATGCTGGTCTCCGTACAGGGTCAAGGCTTCCCTGTACGCCTGCCCCCTCCCGCGAGTCGCGTCACCCCCACCGCGGCGTGAAGAGCACACAGGATGAAGGGCCCCTCGCCGACTATGGGACAGCGAAGAGCCCCCAAGGGCTGTAGGCCCAACCCTTGTCTGCCGGGTGGCCACCGTGTCCTCGCTCACACCTCACAGGCCGTACAGACGCGAACGGCAGCAGGGGCGGTGCCGCAGCCGGCTCGGGGATGGCACCGCCAGCACCGCCCGACACGCAGCAAGAAAGCACGCGCCGTGGCCGACCGTGGCAGTACCCCACCGTCCGGCCACCAGGCTGCGCCGATCGGGTGGGCCGGCGGACCCGTGGCTGGTCGATCGCGCGCCTGTGGAAGAGCTTCGATCGTGACGTACCGCCGGCGCCTGCGGCCACTCTGCGTGGGACCCGGCTGAACCGACAGCCGCCCACCGGCCCGACGGTGAAGTGAACGCCGTGCGGGAACTGGGTTCAGTGCCCGCAAGAGCAGTGGAGAAACCAGGGAAATCGACCGCGTGTTCTTGCATTCGCCGGGCACGAGGAGCGACGGAGGTTGATATCTATGGTTCCCCTGCTTCTCGTTCTTCTGCTGGCTCTGATCCTCTTCGGTGCGGGTTTCGCGTTGAAGGCACTGTGGTGGATCGCCGTCATCGTGCTGGTCGTCTGGCTGCTGGGCTTCGTCATGCGCTCCGTAGACACGGGCGGCCGCAAGGGCCGCTGGTATCGCTGGTAACCCGCCAATCGTCAGCATGCCTATGGGCCCCGGGAACCATCCGGGGCTCACAGGCATGTCCACATCCAGCCATCTCCTCGGGCAGTGATTCCTAATGCGGTCTGTCAAGCCGCGGGAGCGGTGGGTGGCACGAGTTCGTAGGTCCGTCCGTCGCGGAGGAGGGCCCAGAGGACGTTGACGCGGCGGCGGGCCAGGGCGAGGACGGCCTGGATGTGGCGCTTGCCTTCGGCGCGCTTGCGTTCGTAAAACCGGCGGGACTCATCACAGTGTCGGATGCTGAACAAGGCGGAGATGTAGAAGACGCGTTGGAGTCGGCGGTTGTAGCGCCGCGGCCGGCGAAGATTGCCGCTGATTTTGCCGGAGTCGCGGGGAACAGGTGCGACGCCGCCGAAGCCGGCGAGGCGGTCTGCGGTGCCGAAGGCGGTCATGTCGCCGCCGGTCGCGGCCAGAAACTCGGCGCCGAGGATGACGCCCAGCCCCGGCATGCTGGTGACCACTTCGAAGTCTTGATGTTCGCGAAACCGGTCCTCGATCGCCTTGTCGATCTCGGCGACCTGCTGGTTGAGGGCCATCACCTCCGCCGCCAGGGTGTGCACCATCTGAGCGGTGAGTTTCTCGCCGGGCAGGCTGGTGTGCTGGCGTCCGGCAGCCTCCAGAGCTGTCTCGGCGAGCCGGTCGGCGCGCAGGACCTTGCGGTTGCGCAGCCAGCTCTCGAGCCGCTTTTTGCCTGTCCGGCGCAGAGCTGCCGGGGTCTGGTAGCCGGTCAGCAGCACGAGTGGTCCGGTGTTGGTGAGGTCCAGTGCCCGTTCGAGGCCCGGGAAGACTCCGGTCAGTTGGGCGCGGAGGCGGTTAACGGTGCGGGTGCGGTCGGCGACCAGGTCCGTGCGCCGACCGGTGAGGATCTTGAGGTCGGTGACGGATTCGTCGCTGGTGCGTAAGGGGTGCAGGTCGCAGCGGATGCGGACCTGGTCGGCGATGACGGCGGCGTCCTTGGCGTCGGTCTTGCCCTCGCCGCGGTAGCTCTCCGAGGCGCGCTGGATGGCCCGGCCAGAGATGTAGTGCACCGGCTGACCGTGGTTGGTCAGGATCGCGATGGCCAGGGCGGCTCCGCCGTCGGCCAGGTCGATGCCCCAGGTCACCTTGTTGCCCAAGGCCAGGACATCGGCGAGAAGTTCGAGCAGCTCGGGTTCGTCGTTGGCGACGCGTCGGGAGAGCAGCCTGCGGCCGCTCTCATCGATCGCGACGCAATGGTGATGGGTTTTACCTGCGTCGATGCCGGCCCATATCGCGGCCATGTGCTGCCTCCGTACGGTGTGCTGCTGGTGCCTCCCGACGGACGACCTCGCTGTCGATTCCCTACTCAGCGATCATTCGCAATTCCTAATTGGCAGCCGAGTCGTCGCGGAGCACCGGGCGGCCAATCACTGAAAGCCACAAGCGGCAGAGCCTTTTGAACCACACCCGGCACCCCTGGGTGGGTGAACCATACGAGGGCTCACCACGTCCCGCAGAACAACGTAGGGAGCCTTTTCCAACCTGCTGTTTGCACCGCTCAGTGGAGACCTTCGCGGACACGGGTGGCATCTGCGATCCGGCATCGCAGAACTGCGCCTGAGCAGTTCCCGAGTTCCTCGGTGCATCACCGCCGGACGAATCCGGCGGTGATGCACCGCTGTTCATGACCTTCTCAGTACGGTGCCATCACCAGATCGCCGATCACCCGCAACCCGACCTGGGCCGCCAGCCATGGTGCGCGTTCGGCCTCGATCTGCTTGACGTGGACGAAAACCGTGTGATCGGTCGCGGCCTCCTCCAGGTCCAGGTCGCGGACATTCATGCACAGCGTCAGGAACGCGCCCCTGGTACCACCCATACCCAGGCCGACTTCAGGGGCCTCGGGCCAGCCCGCGAAGTCCCACCGCACCGTGGCTGGGCTGTCGCCCACCGCCTTGAGGAACGGCTGTACGGTCTCCAATGGCATGGCCCAGCCCCGCAGCCGGATGGGCAGGTGTGCCGACGGATCGTCCCCCTTCTCCGACGAGCCGTCCCTGTCCCCTTCCGCCCACCATTGGGGATCCGGCAACACATCCAGCACCGCTGAAAGGATGTGCGTCGAGGAGATCCGCACCTCGAAATCGACTTCGAGGTCCCTGAGATCGGCGATACCGAGCAACCGCTCAACAATGCACAACCCCTTCGAGAGATCGTTCGTTCTCAGGATGGGTTGCGCGTAGGAGTTGGACATGGCGACCATGTTGCCACCGGGCGCTTCTCAACGTACTTCAGAAGCTGGGCACTTGGACTGACAGATGGGTGAAGCCCCTGGTAGATGGGTTTTCGACCAAGAGAACTGTCTCCACCAGAGGCTTCGCGTGCTTGTCTACTCGTCCGGCGTCGATGTGTCCAGCTCTGCCCTCCGCTTCCTCGCCGCCCGCCTGAGAGAACACCGCCGCGCTCTCGGCACCCGATGGCGGCGCCTGAGCGCGGGCCGACAGGCCCTGCTCACCCTCGCCCACCTCCGCAACGGCCACCCCTATGCCCAGCTCGCGGCCGGTTTCGGGGTCGGCACCACCACCGTCTACCGATACGTCACCGAGGCCGTCGAGCTCCTGGCCGCCCTCGCCCCCACGCTTGCCCAAGCAGTACGGGCCGCGTCCACGAAGGCGTATCTGATCCTGGACGGGACGCTGCTGCCGATCGACCGGATCGCCGCCGACCGTCCCTTCTACTCGGGCTGTGAGGATGATGCCAGTGTCGTTCCGGTCGTGGCCTGACTCGTACTCTGGCTGGCTGCTGTGCCTTGTGTTTGATCTGTCGGCCCGGCGGGAGCGACGTGTACCAGCACCGGACCGACGGGGCGTGTCCCGATAGACATCTCGGGATCTGAAGAAGTCAAGCAGCAGCTGCCGTTGATGAGGGCACGGGCGGGTTGAAGGCACGTTCTTCGTCGAAGGGAACTCGCTTTTGGAGGCAGTGGAACAGCTGTCCGAGCAGGCGGTTGAACAGGTGTCGCTGCGCTTGTGCGTGCCAGTCGCCGACGTCGCGTCGGTGACGGTAGTGGGCCTGGGCTCCAGGGGATGAACGCAGGGAGGAGAAAGCCCACAGATAGCCGGTGTGGTGGAGTCGGTTGTTCTTGACCATGCGGCGTCCCACGTAGTGTTTCTTGCCGGAGGCGCGGGTGATCGGTGCGGATCCGGCGTATGCCTTCAGTCCGCGGGCGTCGGAGAAGCGGTTGCGGTCGTCGCCGGTCTCGGCGAGAACACGTGCGGCGAGCTGGACACCAAGGCCCGGAAAGCTCAGGAGCATCTCGGCATCGGGATGCTCGTGAAAGCTGGCATCAACTGCTTCGGCAAGGTCATCACTGGCCTGGCAGGCTGCCTCGGACTGCTTGAGCAGAGCGAGAAGTTGCCTGCCGAAGGCGTTCTCGACAGCAGCGGGCTGGTGAGCGTACTCGGCCCGCAGGACCCCGCGCAGGCGGTCAGCCTCTTCCTCAACGCCACGGACGCGACCGGCGCGCTTGAGGGCGGAGAGCAGCTGGCTCAGAGACAGCCGCGAGCCTTCCGTGGGCGTTGGCGCCTTGGCCAGGATGATGCGGGCCTCCTCGCGGGCCAGCCCGCCCTGCTTGGTCAGGAAGGCATCCAGGGCAGCGGGGTAGTACTCGCGCAGCAGGGAGCGGATCTGGTTGCCGATCTGCTGGCGGTTCCAGACGGCGTCCTGCTGAGCTCGAGCCAGCACCGCGATGGCCTGGGCCTGGTCGGAGTCCGCTGGCAGCGGCCGGTGAACGGCCATGTCGGTTCGGAGGATGTTCGCCAACACAAGGGCGTCGCCTGGGTCTGACTTCTTGCGGGACACGCCGTGGCGGTCACGGTAGCGGGAGGCGGCAAGCGGGTTGATCGCGAAGACCTTGCGGCTGCCGGTCCGCAGGACTGCCACGAGCAGGCCACGGCTCGTCTCGATGGCCACAGGTATCGGCGACTCGGCACTGTCACCATGCTCGGCCAGGAGCTCCAGCAGAATCCGGTAGCCAGCCGCGTCATCGCTGATCCGCCGCTTGACCAGTAGTTCGCCGGCCTCGTCGACCAGCGCGACGTCATGATGCTTCTCTGCCCAGTCGATCCCGCAGAACACAGTCACACGTTCTCCCATCCTCGAGTTGCTTTCACAGGTCACGAGCTCATGCGGGTCACGCGGCGTCCTAATCCCAGGACTCGATCGGTCCTCCATCTCGGTAGCCGTTCGCGACACCAGCGCACCCCAGGGGCCTCTGTCTGCGCCAGAGCTCGCGGCTCGCGGAGGTGGACAGGAGGTCGCCCTGCGGAGGGCTCGCGCCACGACGACAACGAACGACATACGACGGTGGGTTTCACGGGACGTGGAGACGCCGGAACCGCGCCGCTCTCTCGTGAGGCCTCACGGCCAGGGAGATTCTCAGGCATCTGCCCGGCGCCCGCATGCCACGTGAAACCCACCACCGTGACGGCGCCGCTCTATCGGGAGGCCTCGTCAGCCAGGGGCCTTACAGGCGTCCATCACGCCAGACAGCCCAGAGGCCCAACTGCGGCCCTCTGGAACAACCTTCACAACGGATTAGGGGCCTGCCGATCGTTGTGGCGTCCTCACGATTCTGACCGCCCACGCGGCCCGGTACCGGCAACGCGACGCGCTTTCGGACCGGAAGGGGAACGGGCATGTCCAGTACGCCGCCTGCTCCGCAGACCCGTCGTCGTCGCCCTGCTGGGGAGGTGGTGTTGGGAGTGGACACGCACCGGGATGCCCATGTGGCTGCGGTGCTCTCCGTGATGGGGACGGTGCTTGCCACCGGCGAGTTCCCGGCCACTGCGGCGGGATACCGCGATCTGCTGAAGTGGGCCAGGAAGTTAGGAATCGTGAGACGGGCCGGAGTGTCTACGGGGCGTCCCTGTCCCGCTATCTGCTGGGCCAGGGCATAGACGTGTTTGACGTGAATCGGATGGACCGGGCGGATCGCCGTCGGCGCGGCAAATCGGATCCGCTTGATGCCCAGAACGCGGCGCGAGCCGTGTTGAGCGGGCGGCCCGCGCCCGGGCGAAAGCGGGCGACGGGCCGGTGCAGATCGCGAGGATGTACAAACTCACGAAGGCGTCGGCCGTCAAAGCCCGCACCCAGGCCGTCAACCAGCTCAAGTCCGTTCTCATTACTGGCGATCCCGCCTTGCGGGAAGAACTGGCCGGACTGGGCAATGCCGAACTCTTCCGTACCTGTGCGCGGTTCGCCGACGTGAGCAGTTGCGAGGAGGACGGTGAGGAGTCGGTGCTGCAGGCCACTCGGATCACGCTGGGGCTGCTGGCTCACCGGATCGGCCAGCTCTCCGAGCAGATCCGGGATGTGGACGCTCGCCTGGCCCGCCTCGTGAAATGTCATGCCCCGCAGCTGCTCGACATGGTGGGGATCGGTCCGGACACGGCCGTCGCCCTGCTGATCACGGTCGGGGACAACCCGGAACGCCTGGACAGTGAGGCGTCCTTCGCCGCCCTGTGCGGGGTCAGTCCTGTCGAGCGTTCCTCGGGACGCCGGCAGTACCGTCGCCTCAACCGCGGCGGCGACCGGCAGGCCAACGCCGCGCTCCATCGCATCGTGTTCACCCGCCTGCGGGTCGACCCGCGCACTCAGGGCTACTACGAGCGCCGGATCAAGGAGGGCAAGACCCGGCGTGAAATCGTCCGTTGCCTCAAGCGCTATGCAGCCCGGGAGGTCTTCCACCTGGTTGGACAGCTACAGCCAGGACCCCGCTCATAAGGGCTGTGTGACACCGGACATGGTCACTTCCGAGCCCCGGTTGTCCGCCGCGATCTCCGTCGCGTAAGCAGAGCGAGGCCGTCGAGGGGCAGCATTTCTAGGCGGAACCGCCGACCCGCCCGGCGCTACGGCGAAAGGGTGATCTCGCTGAGGGCTAAGGGTTCCTTGCAGAATGATCTTCTTGTGGCACGGTGGAGAGGTATGTGATCTCGTGCTGCTTGGGGGTGACCATGGCACGGCGGAAGCCG
>NZ_JBHXSG010000117.1:0-14802 GCF_042714835.1 Streptomyces sp. NPDC058678
ACCGCCGGGCCGCCGGGCCGCCGGGCCGCCGGCGCCGAACGCCGCACGACGCCGGGGCACATCCCTTTTGCGCGAAGGGCTTCCCCGGCGTCCGACCCGGTGGGCGGAACGGGCGTCGAAGTCCTCGCGCCACCGCGTGGGACGGATGGGCCCACCGGACGGCCGTAGCCCAAGGCAGGCCCTACACAGGCGATATGAGCCGCAGCCGAGATGAGACCACCGCCTGTGATCTGCCCGGCAGCCTGTGCACGCCCTGCCCAAGCTCCAGCACACCCATCCTGACGACGTGGGCCGGATCGGGCCGCTCGCCGGACCGGGCGGGCTGCTGCCCTTCGCCGCAGCCACCGACATCGTCCTCGCGTATAGCTGACCGGCGCGGGGGTGATGCACCGGGGCGGCAGAATCACGCGGCAGGTCGCCTACTGGGACGGACGACACAATCCCGTAGTGGAGCTGTGCCGCCTGGCAGAACAGTGCCCCCACAGGTTCGGCGGGGAAACCGTGCGGCAGGTCCTGCCCGTCAACTCCGTCCCTGCCGACGAGTGCATCGAAACACAGGCAGAAAGCCTTCCGGCTCTCACGGGTCGTCTGCCCGGCGCCCAGGGTGTGTTCATTCGGTCCGTACGGGCATGAGGGCACGTCGTCTTCTGGTTTCTCCTCTGCTAACACCCCGCTGGCACGATCTGTCGATGACGGAGAAAGCAGATCTCCTGCGTTCGGCCGAGGAGTCGAAAGTGGCTCAGCGTAACGAACTACTGGCGTCAAGGGGACGAAAGTCATGGACAAGAACGAGGCCGTGCTGGTCGGCAGTGGCTCGACCGGGCTGCTGTTCGCCAGCGATCTGGCTCTCGCGGGAATTGCTGAGGTGGTGCTGGGCAGACTGCCTGAGCGCCGAGTCCAGGGCAAGGCGCTCAACCTGCAGCCGCGCACCGCCGAGGTCTCGCCCTGCCCGACCTGCTCGCCGACGCGCTCTCATCGGCGGCCGACCTCGCCCTGCAACTGCACCAGTACGGCGACGCCGTCCGCCTGTGCGAACAGGCAACCGCGATCGACCCGCTCCGCGAGGTGGCCTGGCGTGTACGGATGCGCGCAGCGAACGCGCTGGGCGACGACGACGGCGTCCTCACGGCGTTCCAGGGCTGCGAGACAGCACTGGCCCGGATCGACGCGACGCCTTCTCCCAGCACCCGCAAGCTGCTCAAGCAGCTACAGCGGTAAGGCGTTTTGTGCGTTGCCGACATCGGGTCATGGACACGGCCGACGTCCTCCACCGGTGAACCGGCGGCGGGCGGTGTCGCGGTCAGCGCATGCGTGGCAGGGCCTTGTCCGGGTGCGCGGTCTGCACGTACTTCACCGCGGGGCCGGGGTGAATGCCGTGGAGCCCCGCCGGCCGACCCTTGCCGGCCGCACCAGCGTCGCCGGAATCATGACCACACCGTTTGCACGCACCGCCACTGCTCTCGCCACTCGCCTCCCACGCGGGCCTGCGAGAACGCTGTGGTGACCGGCGTCGTTCCTGGCGGAGGTGCCGGGCCACCGCACCTCGCCGCTGGTATGCCCAGAATCCCGGAACGTACTGCAATCTCACCAGCCGTGACATCGACCGGGCTCCGCTCACCTCGGCGCCAAGGGCCCGATCAAGGGACTGACGCGAGGGCTTGCTTTCGTTCCTCTTCCCCGTGCCCATAGGAGTTGGGTTCGGCGAGGGGCAAATTGGCCCGGGACGCACTCAAGGGTCCAACGCGTGGGGCGGCTGCCGATCGAAGGAGTGGAAACGAGCCCTCAGCGCCTCCGTCACCGGACTGGCCGAGGTAGCGGCGAGAGCCGCCGTGGGCGTTTCCTGGCGAGCCACTCGGGCACGCGCCGCATCAGGTGCGTGGACACGGCCCCGTAGACCACGCCGAACACCAGCGAGACCAGCAGCGCCAGCACCGGCGAGTAGTCCCGGATGTGCGGGTAGACATGGAAATGGGTGAGGTAGATGTACAGCGAGCTGCCCGCCAGCACCCCTGCCACTCGGTTGACCAGGTCCAGGCTCGGCAGCACGGGTACCCAGATCAGCAGGGCCAGGCCCGCCACGACGAACGAGGTCCGCAGCGGCTGCCCTCCGGGGAACAGTCCCGGCACGGTGAGCAGCAGGACCGCCGTCAGCGGCAGCCGCTGCGGCGCCGTACGGGCCCGCGCCGCCGCCCAGCCCAGGGCGAACAGGAAGAACACCACGGTAGGGCTCAGATGGAACCGGACGTGCGCCAGTCCCAACGGGTCGTAGCGGCCGATCACTCCGAGCCCCACCAGGCCCAGCGCGAAACCGAACGGGCTGCGCCGCTCGGCCCGGTCCAGCAGGGGAACGGCCAGCAGCGCGGTCAGGGCGGTCAGGAAGTACACCAGCGCCTCGACGAACCAGTACCGCCACTCGGGATCCGAGTTGTCCTGGTCCAGGAGACTGTTGGCCAGCACCAGGTTGGCGAGGTCGTACTCGCCGGTCAGCACCAGAGCAAAAGCGATCCACAGCACGCTCGGCACGGCGACGCGCAAGATGCTGCGGCCCAGGCCGCGCACGCGCCGACGGCGCTCGGCTTCGCCGAGGTGGAAGCGCGCGAAGTTGAACCCCGCGACGCCGAGCAGGACATGCGCGCCGCCCTGGACGAGGAAGACCGGTATGTGCGAGCCGACGATGAGGACGATCCCGATGGCCCGCAGGGCGATGCCGGTCTCCAGTGTGCGCCGCCGGCCCGCCGGAGGCGTTACGCGCCGCGGGGCGCAGGACCGCAGGGCGTGGAGTGGGGTGGCGTGCCAGTTGGCCGGCAGTGTGCCGAGCGCCTCTTCCAGGCGCAGTGACATCTCGACGTAGGAAAGGGAGTCACCGCCCAGGCTGACGAAGCTGCTGTCCCCGGTGACGTCCGCACGGTCGAGGATCTCGGCGTACAAGCGGCACAGATCCTCGGTCGTCGCTCCGCCGACCCGCACGGCTGGGGCGCCCGGCGGCGGTTCCTGCGCGGTGCGGGTCATCCGCCGTACGGCCTCGTAGTCGGGCTTGCCCGTGGCCAGCCGGGGGAGTTCCGCCACCACCTGGACTCGGATGGCGCGCACCGGCAGTCCGCACTCGCCTGCGGCCAGGCGTCGCACCCGTGCAGCGTCCACATCCGCGCGGTCCGCGCCACTGGTGGCGTTCCCCGTCTTCGTCCTCGCCACGGCCACGGCCACGGCCACGGCGAGAGTGTCGTCGTCCCCGGCGCAGTACGCGCGGACACCGTGCCGCTCCAGCATCGCCTCCACCCGCTGCGGGTCTATGCGGAGCCCGAGGATCTTCGCGAACCGGCTGCGCCGCCCCACGATCTCGTACAGTCCGTCGGGCGCGCGTCGGGCGAGGTCGCCCGTGTGGAGTTCCTCCACGGTCCGGCCGAGGCCCAGGTCGGCCGGGCTCTCGGCGTAGCCCAGCATGACGTTCGGCCCCGAGTAGACCAGCTCACCGGTGTCCGGCTCGTCGTGCCCGTCCGGCCCGTCCAGTGGCTGGAGGCGGAAGGAGCCGCCGGGGATGGGCACTCCCACGGCCTGCGGACGCTCGGCCGCCAGCTGGGGCGGCAGGTAGGCCATCCGGGCCGTGGCCTCCGTCTGCCCGTACATCACGAACAGCTCCCAGCCCGCCTCGCGCCCCAACTCGGCGTACCGGATGACGCGTTCCGGAGCGAGCCGGCCCCCGGCCTGGGTGACACGGCGCAGGTGCGGCAGCCGCATCCGTTCGAAGCCGACCCGGTCGAGCAGGTCGAACGTGTACGGCACCCCGGCCAGCGACGTGCCGCGGGCGGCGCGGAACTCGTCCCAGAAGGCGGGGTCCGACACCGACCGGTCCGTGAGGATCAGCCCGGCGCCGCGCAGCAGGTGGCTGTGGAGGACCGACAGGCCGTAGCAGTAGTGCATGGGGAGGGTGGTGGCCGCGCGGTCGGTGCCGGAGATGCCGAGGTAGGCGGCGATGGACTCGGCGTTGGCCTGCACGTTCTCGTGGGAGAGCCGCACCAGTTTGGGTGAGCCGGTCGAGCCGGAGGTGCTCAACAGCAGCGCGAGGTCCGGGTGCAGGGTGTGGGCGCTGGCGCTGCGGCGCTCATCGAGGGTCCACGTGCCGTGTCCGTCGGGCCGGGCCACCACGTCCGGGTCGTACGCGGCGGTCAGGGCGCCGATCGCGCTTTCGTTGTCGCCGGGGACGAGCAGGACGGGGTGGCCCGCGGCGAGGGCAGCGAGGTGGACGACGAGGGCGTCGGGCCGGTTGGCGCCCGCCAGGAGGACAAGTCGGCGTACGGGTCCGAGGCGTTCGGCGGTGGCGGCGACCCGTTCGGCGAGTTCGCGGTAGCTGATGTCGCCCGTCCGCGTGTGGAGTGCCACGCGGTCGCCGTGGACCGCCAGGTCGCGAGCGAGCGGCACACCGTGCGGCCGTGGGGGGCGTTCGCCGGGCGGGCGTACGGGCGGTTCCGGAAACGGGACCGAGAGAGGACGCGGGGACGGGACGGCGGACGGAACCGAGAGCGGCTCTGGCGGCGAGATCACGGGCGCGCAACCTTTCTGCGGCAGCGTCCGCAAATAGCACAGATCCCTTGACGCTTAGGCAAGGTTTACCTTATTCATAGCATGTTCACAGTTGGCTTGAAAGTATCGATCCGCCGCTTGCTGACCGACGACGCGACAGCGGCGTAAAGGCGAGCCACGCAGGAAGGTTCCTCACCATGCGACGCCCCTCGGCTCGCCGGATCATCGCGCTCGCCGCGGCCGGATTTCTACTCCCCGTCCTCGCCGCCTGCGGCTCTGACGACAAGAGCGGCTCGGCGGAGAGCGACGACTCCGCCGGCCTCGTCATCTACTCCGGCCGTAACGAGAAGCTGGTGAAGCCGCTCCTGGACAAGCTGCAGAAGGCGATCGGCGCCAAGGTCGAGGTGCGCTACGGCGACAGCGCCGAACTGGCTGCCCAGATCCTGGAGGAGGGCGACCGCACCAAGGCCGGACTGTTCTTCTCCCAGGACGCCGGCGCCCTCGGCGCCCTCTCCAAGGAGGGAATGCTGACCAGGCTGCCGCAGGCCACCCTCGACAAGGTGGAGACCAAGTACCGCGGCGGCGAGGGTGATTGGGTGGGGCTGTCGGGGCGGGTGCGTGTCATCGCGTACGACCCCGACAAGGTCACCGAGGCCGAGGTCCCGGACAGCGTCCACGACGTGGTCAAGCCCGAGTGGAAGGGCAAGGTCGGCTTCGCGCCCACCAACGCCTCCTTCCAGACCTTCGTCACCGGCATGCGAGTACTGGAGGGCGACGACGCCACCCGCGAGTGGCTCGAGGACCTGAAGGCCAACGGCGCCAAGACGTACGCCCACAACCTCGCCACGCTTGACGCCGTCGAGGCCGGCGAGGTCTCCCTCGGCCTGGTCAACCACTACTACTGGTACGAGCGGGTCGCCGAGAAGGGCGAGGACAAGGTCGACGCAAAGCTCCACTTCCTGCCCGGCAAGGACCCCGGCGCCCTGATCAACGTGGCCGGGGCGGGCGTCCTGAAGGACGGCGGCCAGCGTGAGACCGCTCAGAAGGCCGTCGACTTCCTGCTGTCGAAGGAGGCGCAGACCTACTTCGCCGACACGACGAAGGAGTACCCGCTGTCCGCGGGCGTCACCAGCACCGTCGAGGACCTGCCGCCCTTCGACTCGCTCGAGGGACCCGACATCGACCTCGGCGAACTGGACTCCCTCCAGGAGACGCTGGCCATGCTGCAGGACGTCGGACTGGTCTGATCCGCCGTGCGCACACCGCGATCCGCACCGCGTCCGGCCGGAGCACCTGCCCCGGCCGGACGTGAGGGCGTCCCCACCAGCAGCGCACTCAAGGCCGTGCGCAGGACACGAGCGTTCCGTACCGGATCCGGGCGGAGGCCGCCCCTGGTCCTGCTCCTTCCCGCCTGCGTCGCGGCCCTCTTCGCCCTGCTCCCGCTCGGCTACCTCGCCGTCCGCGCCCTCGAACGCGGCCCCGGCTACGCCTGGGACGTCGTCGCCGACGAACGCACCCTGCGGCTCCTGGGCCGCAGTCTCGGCCTCACGGGGGCCGTCGCCGCCGCCTGTCTCGTGCTCGGCGTCTCCCTGGCCTGGCTGACGGTGCGTACCGCCCTGCCGTGGGCGCGCGCATGGTCGGTGCTGGCCACGATGCCGCTGGCCGTGCCCAGTTATGTCGCCGCCTTCGCCTGGCTGTCCGCCGCCCCGGAGGTCGCCGGGTTCGGCGGAGCCGCGCTGTCGCTGACCCTGGTCAGCTTCCCGTACGTGTATCTGCCGGTCGCCGCCGCGCTGCGCGGTATCGATCCGGCGCAGGAGGAGGTTGCCCGCTCCCTCGGCCACGGCCCGCTGCGTACGTTCGTCCGCGTCACCCTGCCCCAACTGCGACCGGCGGCCGCGGGCGGCGCCCTGCTCGTCGCGCTGTACGTGCTCTCCGACTTCGGCGCCGTCTCACTGATGCGGTACGACACCTTCACCCGGGCCATCCACACGTCCTACCGCGCCTCCTTCGACCGCACCCCGGCCGCCGCGCTCAGCGTCGTGCTGGTGGTGATGACGGTGGCACTGGTCGCCGCCGAGGCCAGGACGCGGGGGAGGGCCGGGCACGCCAGGACCGGAACAGGCGCCGCCCGACCGGCCGTTGCCCTCGCACTCGGGCGGTGGCGGTCCCTCGCCCTGCTGTGGTGCGCGGCGGTGGCGGCCGTCGCCGTCCTCTTCCCGCTCGGCACCCTCGGGTACTGGCTGACCGCCGGCAACTCGGCCACCTGGGACCTGGCCGGGCTCGCGGAGGCCGCCTGGGCCACCTTCGGGGTCGCCGCCGCGGGCGCAGCGCTGACCACCGTGCTCGCCCTGCCCGTCGGGGTCATCGCCGCCCGCCACCGGGGACGCGGCGCACGGCTGCTGGAGCAGGCCGCCTACGCGGGACACGCGCTGCCCGGCATCACCGTCGCCCTCTCCCTCGTCTTCTTCGCCGTGCGGTACGCCTATCCGCTGTACCAGCGACTCCCGTTGCTGGTCTGCGCGTACGCCGTGCTGTTCCTGCCGGTCGCCGTGGCCGCCACCCGCGTCGCCGTGCTGCAGGCGCCACCCGTGCTGGAGGACGTGGCCCGGTCGCTGGGCCGGCGGCCGCTGCGCGTGCTGCGCGAAGTCACCGTGCCGCTGGCCGCGCCCGGCGTGGCGGCCGGGGCAGCGCTCACCTTCGTCGTCTGCATGAAGGAACTGCCCGCCACCCTGCTGCTGCGCCCCACCGGCATGGACACCCTCGCCACCCGGCTGTGGACCGAGACCGGCTCCGGGTCCTTCGCGGCGGCAGCCCCGTACGCCGCCGCGCTGATTCTGCTGGCCGCCGTCCCTTCGTACCTCCTAGGCAGGCACCGCACATGAACGACCTCCACGTCCAGGGGCTGACCAAGGCGTACGGCCCCGCGGCACCCGTTCTCCGGGAGCTGGACCTCGCCGTGCCGGGCGGCGCCCTGGCCGCCGTGCTCGGACCCTCCGGCTGCGGCAAGACCACCCTCCTACGCATCGTCGCCGGGTTCCTGCACGCCGACTCGGGCACGGTCACCGTCGGCGGACGGACCTTGACCGGTCCCGGCGTCCACCTGCCGCCGGAGCGGCGGCGCATCGGCATCGTGCCGCAGGAGGACGCCCTCTTCCCGCACCTGAGCGTGGCCCGCAACGTGGCTTTCGGTCTGACCGGCCTGGAGCGGGCCGAACGCCGCCGCCGTACGGAGGACATGCTCGACCTCGTCGGGCTCGCCGGATACGGCGACCGGATGCCGCACGAGCTCTCCGGCGGCCAGCAGCAGCGCGTCGCCCTGGCCAGGGCACTCGCCCCGCAGCCCCAACTCGTACTGCTGGACGAGCCGTTCAACGCGCTCGACAGCGCACTGCGCGCGGGAGTACGGACAGATGTGCGCGCCGCCCTGCGCGCGACCGGGGCCACGGCGGTGCTGGTCACCCACGACCAGCAGGAGGCCCTGTCGACCGCCGACCTGGTCGCGGTCGTACGGCAGGGCCGGGTCGCCCAGTGCGACACCCCCCAGGCGCTCTACCGGCGCCCTGCCGATCCCTGGATCGCCGGGTTCGTCGGCGACGCCGTCCTGCTCCCCGGCACCGTCGACCACGGCGGCGCCACGGCTACCACGGCCCTGGGCACCGTGCCCCTCGCCGCCCCGCCCCGAGGCTCCCGGTCCGGCACGGTGCTGCTGCGCCCGGAGCAACTGCGGCTGACGGAGACGGAAGCGGGCAGTGCGCGGGGCACGGTGACCGATGTGTGCTTCTACGGCCACGACGCGAAGGTGACCGTGGCTGTGACGGGGCTCGACACCCCGGTCGACATCCGCGTGGCGGGCCCGCTGTCGGTGCGGCCCGGCGAGGAGACGGGCATCGGCATCACGGGCGAGGCCACGCTCCACCTGAGGCGGGAGTGATCCCACCCCCCTACTCGTGGGTTGCGGGCATCAAGGACGTCATCGCCGCACGGCAGGCCGGGCGGGGTGGCGCCACCGGCCGGCGGCGTCGCGGGCTACGTCGACGCCGACTTCCACCGCCAGCTCGGGTTCCACCAGCGTGACGTCCAGCGTTTCCCGGCTGCCCCACCCGGCGGAGAACGACCAGCCCGTCCAGGGATGGCCGCGCCGGGCCAAGCGAGCAGGCCGGCGAGCCTGCCGCCGGCCGCCGGGGTGAGGTTGCTGGTGCGGCCCGTGTATCGCAGGTGTCCGTCGTCGTATCTGCCGAGCAGGAGTGTGTGGGGAGCGGCGAGGGCGCCGGTGACCGCGCCGACGCCCGCCTCGGCAGTGTGGCGCGCCCTGTACTACAACCAGCCCTTCACCGAGGCCGATGGGCGTCATCGTGCCGTTTGAAGACCACACCTTCCATGCCGACGGCTGTCCAGGTCAGCCATTCCTCCATGGTGCCTGGGGCGGTGGTCGACGGGCACGCGCCCGCGGGGCGCTGAGCCGGCTGGCGGTGAACACGGACTCGAGTGCGGCGCGGCGGCGCCGGTAGGGCCATCCCGTGGTATCCGTACCGGACACGCGCAGCAGGTCGAAGGCGACGAAGTGCACCGGCCACTCGGCTGCGGCCCGGACCGCGCCGCGGTGCTGCAGGCGCCCCTGCAGCCGTTCGAAGGGCCAGTCGGCCTTCCTCCCACACGACGAGCTCGCCGTTTATGCGAACTGCTACAGATGTCGCAAGAGGGGGTGCCAGTCAGGGCCATCACCGCAACAAGGTTGACTCAGGCCGTCAGGGTCAGAGGCCGCAATTCCGTTTACTCCGTGCCCCCTCGTCGCGAGAGAACTCGGGAGCGTTCGTGGGCCGGTCCCCGGACAATGATCGGCATGACGTCCCTCCACTCCAACCCGCTCTTCGCCCGCCTCGCCGATGCCGAACGGATCGTCGTCGCAGGCGCGGGTGGCGGCTTCGACTGTGCCAAGATTTTGGCTATGCGACAGTTCGCAGAGGAACCCGAACTCGGCACCGGTGCCGAGCGGGACGGCGGGGCTCTGCTGATGGGTGTGCTCGTCGGTTCGGCCCTCGGCCCCTTCGTCCAAGCCCTCGCCACCAGGCTCGGCGACGACGTGTACGCCAAGATCGGCGACCTTCTCAGACGGCGACGTCCGGGCGGGGCCATCGCCTCGCCCGAACCGGACGCGGGGAGGGACGGGACGGTCGTCCTGGCAGACCCGCAGCAAACGATCGCGATCCGGCTCCCCTGGCGGCTCACTCCTGAGCAGGCCCGCGAACTGGCCTGGGTCCGCCTTCCCAGCTCCGTACCGGGGCAGTGGCTGCTGGTGCAGCGCACCGCCGACGGCGCCGAGTGGCAGATCGTCGCCGGAGTCAGACCACCGGACGCCCTCGACGTGCGACCCACCGACCAGAGCTGAGTCGCTTGCTCGGCACGCTGCCCAAGCCACGAGCGGCGGCGTGGCTCACGGCTCGCCCTGCATCGGGCTGAAGCCCGATGCACTGCGAATGAATCCCGGTAGCAGTCGGGCAGGGACCCGCACGCTGCCCGCCCGCGCAGCCTCACATCCGGGATCTCAGCACGTCGACTTCACAGCCCGGCGCGAACGGGTCGAAGCCGTGCTCGATCAGCCAGCGAACCGCCAGCAGGCTTCGCAACGACCACCACGCGTGGATCACGTCGAGGTCGATGTCGGTGCCGTAGCCGGCGACGACGTCGTCGAGATGCTCCTCGTGTCCGAGCGTGAAGGTGGCGAGGTCGTACAGGGCATCACCCTGGCCCGCCTCGGACCAGTCGATGATGCCCGTGATCTCGTCACCGTCGACGAACACGTGAGCGACCTGCAGATCGCCGTGCGTGAACATCGGAGTCCACGGCCGAAGCGCGGCCTCGGCGACCTGGCGGTTGCGGGTGACCAGGGCAGCGGGCAGGACGCCGTTCGTCACGAGCCACGTGCACTGGCCGTCGAGATCCGCCGCCAACTCGTCGAGGCCCCGGCCGCCCCGGCCGGGCCAGGGCGGCAACGGCGCGTTGTGCAACTTCCAGATGGCGGCACCCGCCGCGGCCCACGCCGCCGGCGACCCGGTCGACGGCCCGCCGAGGCGCCCAAGCGTCGTCCCCGGGAGTGCGGCGATCGCGAGCACGGGCGGCTTGCGCCACAGGACCTGCGGTGTCGGGACCGGCGCGAGGGACATCGCCTCGACCTCGACGTCGATGCGCGCCTGATCGGCGTCCACCTTCAGGAACACGTCACCGACGCGCAGGGTCACGCGTTCGGAATGGGCGACGACGACTTGGACCTCATCCATGGGCGCCCGGTATCCCGGGGTGATCGTCGATGTCGCAGGGTCTATCGCGTGCGATTGCGCGGCTGTGTCCGGTCACTGGCTGCTGGGTGCCCTGTAGGGCTGGAGGAGTTGGTCGACGGGTGCGTAGTCGTCGGTGAGCGGTTGGGCATTGCCGATCCAGGAGGTGAGGTTGTTGCCGGTGGCGATCTTCCAGCCGGTTTGCCGGGCGTCCAGCGCTTCCTGGGTCGTGTTCAGGTCGACTGGTCGGTTGGAGGCGAGCACCACCAGATTGCCGCCATGGGAGGTGGCGGTCGGGTCGAGGCCGATATCGGCGGGTTCGCCGACGAGGGCTACGTGCTCGAAGGTCTCGCTGAGGGTGGCTACTTCGGCACGTGCGAAGGCCAGACCACCGTGATCGATGAGGTTGGCGACGTACAGGCCGTCCTCGTCGAGCACCCGCCGTACGTCAGTCATCGCTTCCACCGTAGTGAGGTGCCACGGCACGCTGACGCCTCCGAAAGCATCGCCGACGATGAGGTCACGACTGCCGGCGTCCAGTCGTCGCAGGCCGAGCCTGCCGTCCTCGACACGTACGTCGATTCCGGCTCCTGATCCCAGACCGAGTTGGTCGCGGTCGATCCGCACGACCCCACTGTCGATCTCGGATACCAGGCTCCGCGTACCGGGCCGCGTGGCCGCGAGGTAACGGGGAAAGGTGAGCCCGCCGCCGCCCAGGTGATGGGCAGCAAGTGGCTCACCTTCGGGAAAGGCGGCATCGACCACCGACGCGATGCCGCGCACATACGTGAACTCCAGGTAGGTCGGGTCGTCGAGGTCGACGTAGGAGTGCCGCACGCCGTCCAGAACGAGTGTGCGGCCGCTGCCCCGGTCGGGGTCTGCGACGACCCGTGCGCAGTGGTACCTGGTCTCCGTGTCGCAGCTACCGGGCGCGACCATGGTGGAGAGGCCGCCGGCAACGACCACGAGTGTGAGGGCAGGGGTGCTTCTCCAGCCGCGCGTTCGCCACTCAACCAGCGCCGAGCCGACCACCAGCAGTGTTCCGAGGCCGATCAGTATGCCGCTGACCGGCAACCGCGATACGAGGACGAAGCCGGTGAGGACGGTGCCGACGATGGCGCCGACGGTGCCGACGCCGGACAGCCGGCCGACAACCGTTCCGGTCTCGGCGAGGCTGGTAAGACGCAACTTGGTCACGATCGGCGTCACCGCAGAGAGCAGCGCCCCCGGCACCAGGATGGTCAGCGACGCGATCAGCAAGAGCATCGCCGGCGCCCACTCCGCAGTGGTGCGCAGCACGGCAGGGGTGAGCGCCACGACCGCTCCCGACACCCCGAGCGAGGGGCCGATGAGCCGGCGTGGATTGACCTGGTCGGCGATGCGCCCACCCAGCCAGGAGCCGAGGGCGATCGCGGTGAGGGCGATGCCGATCACCATGGTGCTGGTCTCGAGAGTGAGGCCGAGGTAAGGAGCCAGCAGCCGCAAAGCGACGATCTCGACCACCAGGACTGCGGCGGAGGACCCGAACACAAGCACGGCAGCGGCGCGGGAGCCCACGCCGTTGTCGCGGGGCATGCCCTCGGCGACAGGCGGGGAAGACGGTCCGGTCACAGGCGACATCCTTGCACGCGACTCATCTACAGACAGGAGTTGAGGGAAGCCGCCGGTCACTTTGAACCGCTCCGGGTTGCACGCTCCATCCCATGCGATGCGGCAGCAGGTCGAGACCGGCCAGGGTGTACTCGACGCCAAGCCGGCGGCGCTAGATCTCGGCGATCCTGGCCAGCGTCCAGCACTGGTCGCTCCAGCCGCACGGCCGGACCGGCGTCCAACACCGCCCCCAAAGCACGCAGTTGACCGGCATCAAGCTTGCAGCGGGCGCCGCCAGGGCTTGGAGGCCAGGGCCTGCCGACCGCCCGAAGCCAGGGCCAGACGCCAGCGGTGCACGACATCCGAGTCACCCTGAACGGCCGGGCCACCTCCCCGTCGCTGGCCCCTGCCTCGAACAAGTCAGCTGCCCCGAGCCGGACTTGCTCGCGCCGCGCCCGCTCCTCGGCCGTCGGCCCACCGCCATCGGGACACCTCGTCCCTCCGGCGCAGCGCGGCCCACACCAACCGCCACGACCCGGCGTGGCCCGCACCGTCAAAAGATCTTCCGGACCGGGAGCAAAGCTGACACGGCTCGCAGGACCGGGCACCAGCCGCATTATTCACGGGCTACGCCCGCCACAGCCAGGTGGCCCGCTCATACAACGGCTCGAAGCCGACGCGCACCATATTGCGCAGCGACGGGTTGTGTTCACCGGGGCCTTCCACGCCGGTCTCGGCGACGAGCCATCGACAGCCCTCAGCCCTGGCCGCCCGGACGCGAGCGGTGAGCAGCGCCGACTGGGCGCCACGGCCGCGCGCTTCCGGGAGCGTCGCCCCGCCGAACATGTCGGCACACTCCCCGTTCAGGAAGACGCTCCCGACCGCGACGATCCGCTCGCCCGCCCAGGCCGCGTACTGCCGCCAGTTCGCCTTGCCCACGCATGACGCGGCCATCTCGATCATGTCCGGGGTGGTGAACCCGAAAGTGGTCATCATGACCGTGGCCCACTCGCAGGCCTGGTGGGCTTCGACGACGCCGACGCGCCAACCCGGATCCAGCGCGGCACGGTCGACGGCGGTGGGCAGAGTGACAATGTCGCAGCCCAGCTTGGTGAATCGGCTGCCCTCGGTGAGGCCCAGTTTCGCGGCGGTGGCGGCCCAGTCCGGCGGCAGCAACGGCGGTGCGATCAAGAGCGAGCCCTGCGACACACCCCGCTCCCGATAGAAGTCGCACACCCGGACCAGGCCGTCGCCGGTGATCGGACCATCGACGCCGAACCCACCCGCCCGGTTGAAGAAGTGGCTCGGGTCCTCGCGGATGGCCAGCGCCCGCGTCGAGCCGACGTGCAACGAGCTGAGGCCCAAGGCCTCCCGCACGGACGTCGACGCGCTGGTCGCGAAGTCGGTATAAGCCATGATCTCGGTCAGCTCGGCAAGGCCGGGCGCCACGGTGGTCGTCATTCGTGATCATCCCGTTCGTGGCGGTGATGAGGAAGATGGATCCGGACTTCCCTCAGGCGGTGAGGACTTCCAGCGCGGCGGCGTGCACACCCGGCGCGGCGGCGAGGTAGCTCTCGTCGGCCAGTTCCCACGGTTTGCCCTCGAAGTCGGTCACGACGCCTCCGGCCTCCTGGACCAGCAGCACACCTGCCGCGTGGGACCGGACATTGTCGAACTGCCAGTGCAGGTCCATCCGGCCTGCGGCGACCTGGGCGAGCTGGTGGGTCACCGGTACGGAGACCCGTACATACAGGGCGGAGTTCGTCATCGCGGCGAAGGCGGAGCCCATCCGCTTCGCGAGCTCGGGGGCGTGACCCGGCTGGGCCTGGCCGGTCCCGGCCAGTGCGCCGTCCAACGATGTCTTGGCCGAAACCCGCAGCCGTACACCGTTGAGGAACGCCCCGCCGCCCTCGGTCGCGGTGAACATCTCGTCGAGGACCGGGAAGTAGACGACCGCCAGGACCGGGCGGCCGTCACGGACGAGGCTCACGCCGATGTTCCAGTCGGGCATGCCGTGCACGGCGTTGACGTTGCCACCGACCGGGTCGATGAGCCACCACTCGCCCGTGGCCAGCGGTCCCGATCCGTGTTCGTCGTTGAGCCAGCCCGCGCTCGGCAGGGCCTCGGTCAACGCCGGGCGCAACGTGTCGACAACGGCCGCGTCATTGGCCTGGAGGCTCGCGAGCAGTTCGGGGAGCCCGGGCTGACGGGACTGGGTGGAATAGCGGGTCATCATCCGGGCGCCGGCGTGGCGGACGGCGGCGACGGTGGCGGCAAGCGGTTCCTGGCTCATGGGATGCTCCTGAAGTTGATCGAAGTGGATCTATGTCTGGTTAAGATTTACTCTTATGCAATTGGACTTGAATCTGCTGACCGTGCTGGACGCCCTGCTCGAAGAGGGCAGCGTGATGGGTGCGGCCGA
>NZ_JBHXSG010000118.1:0-14477 GCF_042714835.1 Streptomyces sp. NPDC058678
GCAGCGTCTCCGACGCGGTCACGAACTCCCTCAGCGGATACCGCGAGAGGACCGCGTCCACCTCCGGCGTCAACGCCGCCGCGAGGCGCGTCGCGACCGGCAGGGTGTCATCGCGCAGGGTGTCCACGGCAGCCAGTACCGCCGACCGCTCGGGGCCCTGCGGCACCCCGGCCGCCGCCCGTTCGTACAGGTCGGCGCCCTCCTCGAGGACCAGCCCGGCGTCGATGCCTGCCGGAACCTTTATGCGGGCCGTGTGGCGCCATGTGGCCAGTGGGTCGCCCCACGCCTCGACGCGGTAAGTCCAGCGGCCCGGGGCGCCGGGGGTGACCTCGGCGCCCCAGCGGTCGCTGCCCGGGGCCAGTTCCCGCATCGGCGTCCAGGGGCCGTGTCCGCCCTCAGGATCCGTCAGCACGACGTTGCAGCCGACCGCGTCGTGGCCCTCGCGGAACACGGTCGAGGTGACTTCGAACGTCTCGTTCACGACGGCCTTCGCCGGACGCCTGCCGCACTCCACGGACGGCCGGACGTCCCGCACCGGAATGCGGCCGATCACCTGGGGCTGGGTCGAACTCATGAGTCACACCTCCGCCGTGCTCGAGGCCGGGCACGTGGCCCGGCCGGGGGATCCAAGCTGCGCCGGAAGGTGGCTACCTCCCCGCGGGGGAACGCCGGTCCGTACGCGGCGGGCCCCGTCTGACCAGGGCCCGCGTACCGGGCCGCTCGCTCTCCTCCTGGAGATAGGCGACCAAGGTGGTCCGCAGATATCGTTCGGCGGCGTCCGCGGCCTCGCGCGCGCAGCGTTTGCCCATGAGCACGCAGAGGGTGTAGCCCGAGTCCTCGAAAGTGGCCCGGACCCTGCGGTCGGCGGGGGCCGCGAGCATCCTGCGTTCCCACGCCCGATACCGCCGCAGTTGGCGGGCCACTTCGGCTTTGGCCGGCAGCAGCATGGTGCCGTTCACCTTCCAGGGGCTCGATGGCACGTCTCCCGACCGTCGGGCGGCGGCCGCGCGCGGACGCACGCGGATCCGTTACGGGCATCGAGGTCTTCACACATGGTGCATGCGCAATGACTCAGCGTCTTGTTGGATCTTCAACCACCAGGGCCTTCTCTCACCTCGTCCGTCGCTCGTGTTGCACGAACGGCGTAGCCCGCTCACTCTGTAGGTGACTCAGAAGCGATCAGTGCTCACGCTTCGTGTTCGGGGCTCATGCCCCGCAGGGGGCGAGGGGAAGCGAGAGCTTCGCCGGTGAGGAGCCAACGACGATGAAGACCGCATCGCCCTGCTACTACCACCTCGACGTGGAGGTCGGCCCGGAACGGATAGGACAGGTCAGGCGCATCCTGGCCGCTCACCTCCGGTACTGGGACCTGGAGATCCTGGTCGAGCCCGTCTGCCGCGGTACCGGGATGCTGCTGGAGGCCATCGACGAGCACGCCACGGACAAGAACACGTCGATCGAGCTCTGGTGGAACGGCCAGCACCTCATCACCGCCATCGGTGAGAACGACTGCGACCTGCGCCCGCACCAGGACCTGCGCGCCTGCCTGGAACACATCGCCGCGATGAGCGACGGCTGGGGCTGCTGCGCCACCGACACCGGCAGCAAGGTGATCTGGTTCTCGCAACGCGCCCGCGCCGGCGAGCGGGTCCCGCTCGTCCCCACGACGCCCTGGCCCAGCCTGCCCGAGGTGCTCCAGGTGCCCCGCGAGGTGCCGGTCGCGGCCCTGGCCGGGCCCGCGAGCAGACCGGACGGCATTCTGGAGGACGCTCGGTGACCGCGCGCCGACCGCACCGGAAAGGGGTGCCCGTGTGGAGCGGGCGCCCCTACCCGTTGGGCGCTTCGCACGACGGGAACGGCACCAACTTCGCCCTGTTCAGCGAGGTCGCCGAACGCGTCGAGCTGGTCCTCGTCGACGACCGGGGCCGGCACCTCACCGCGGCGATGACCGAGGTCGACGGCTTCGTGTGGCACTGCTATCTGCCAGGGATCGGGCCCGGGCAGCGTTACGGCTTTCGGGTGCACGGACCCTGGCAGCCGGCCCTGGGTCACCGGTGCAACCCGGCCAAGCTGCTGCTCGACCCGTACGCCAGGGCGGTGGACGGGGAGGTCGACAACCACGCCTCGCTCTTCGAGCGCGCGGCGGACGGTCCGTCCCCCGCCGACAGCGCCGGACACACCATGCTCGGCGTGGTCACCGACCCGGCCTTCGACTGGGGCGACGACCGGCCGATCGGGCGGTCGTACGCCGACAGCGTGATCTACGAGGCGCACGTACGGGGGCTCACCCGGACCCACCCGGACGTCCCGCCCGAACTTCGCGGCACCTACGCGGGGCTCGCGCACCCGGCGGTCGTCGAGCACCTGACCTCGCTCGGGGTGACGGCCGTCGAGTTGATGCCGGTGCACCAGTTCGTGCAGGACGGGGTGCTCACGGACCGGGGCCTGTCCAACTACTGGGGCTACAACACCATCGGGTTCTTCGCCCCGCACAACGGCTACGCCGCCCACGGCACCCGCGGCCAGCAGGTCACCGAGTTCAAGTGGATGGTGAAGGCGCTGCACGCGGCCGGCCTCGAAGTGATCCTGGACGTCGTCTACAACCACACCGCCGAGGGCAATGAGAAGGGCCCGACGCTCTCCTTCCGCGGCATCGACAACGCCTCGTACTACCGCCTGGTGGACGGCGACTGGGGCCACTACTACGACACCACCGGCACCGGCAACAGCCTGCTGATGCGGCACCCGTACGTCCTGCAGCTGATCATGGACTCGCTGCGGTACTGGGTGACCGAGATGCGCGTCGACGGCTTCCGGTTCGACCTCGCGGCCACGCTGGCCCGGCAGTTCCACGAGGTGGACCGGCTGTCGGCGTTCTTCGACCTCATCCAGCAGGACCCGGTGATCAGCCGCGTCAAACTGATCGCCGAGCCGTGGGACGTGGGGGAGGGCGGCTACCAGGTGGGCAACTTCCCGCCGCTGTGGTCGGAGTGGAACGGCAAGTACCGGGACTGCGTACGGGACTTCTGGCGCGGCCAGCCGCACACGCTCGGCGAGTTCGCCTCCCGGCTGACCGGCTCCTCCGACCTGTACCAGCACAGCCGGCGGCGCCCGCGCGCCAGCGTCAACTTCGTCACCGCGCACGACGGGTTCACCCTGCGCGACCTCGTCTCGTACAACGACAAGCACAACGAGGCCAACGGTGAGGACAACCAGGACGGCGAGAGCACCAACCGTTCCTGGAACTGCGGCGCCGAGGGCGACACCCGCGACCCGGCCGTCCTGGAGCTGCGCGCCCGCCAGCAGCGCAACTTCCTGGCCACGCTGCTGCTCTCGCAGGGCATCCCGATGCTCTGCCACGGCGACGAGCTGGGCCGCAGCCAGGGCGGCAACAACAACGCCTACTGCCAGGACAACGAAGTCTCCTGGATCGACTGGCGCCTGACCGAGGACCAGCAGGCGCTGGGCGACTTCACCCGGTACGTCATCGGGCTGCGCAGGAGCCACCCCGTGCTGCGCCGGCGCCGCTTCTTCCGCGGCGAGACCGTGACGCACGCGGGTCAGCCGCTGCCCGACCTGGTGTGGCTGCTGCCGGACGCGCGCGAGATGTCCGACGAGGACTGGCAGCGCTCCGACGCGCACTCCGTCGGCGTCTTCCTCAACGGTGACGCCATCGCCGAGCCCGACGCGTGCGGGAACCGGGTGGTGGACGACTCCTTCCTGCTCCTGCTCAACGGTTACTGGGAGCCGGTGGAGTTCCGCCTGCCCGACGCCACCTACGGCGAACGCTGGACGACGCTGATCGACACCGCCGAGCCCCACGGAGCCGACGAGGCCGAGCACAAGGCGGGCGCGGGAATGACCGTCGACGCGCGCAGCCTCGTCCTGCTCTCGAGGCCCTCGCGCGCCGCCCGCTGAGGCTCGGCGCGGGCATCGGGGCCCCCGGCCGCCGGCCCCCGGCCGCCCGGGGCCCCGTCCCCGCGTGCAGAGTCAGCGTTCGCGGTCGGCTCAGCGTTCGCGGTCGGCTGTCAGCGTTCGTGCGGCACGTCAGCGTTCGCGTCGTGAGGTCACCGTGAACTGCGCGCCGTCGGGGTCGCGCAGTACGGCCTCCTCACTGCCCTTCGACAGGACGCTGCCGCCGTGCACCTCCGCGGCCCGCACGCAGGCCGCCACGTCCGAGACCGCGAAGTGGACCTGCCAGTGCGGCCGGATCGCGGGGTCGGGAGCCGATTCCAGCGCGCCGGACTCGATGCGCGCCACCACGTCGCCCCGGCTGCGCAGCACGACCTCGCCCGCCTCGTAGCGGACCTCGCAGCAGCCGGGCCGGTCCGAAGCCCACTCCAGCACCTCGCCGTAGAAGATCGCGGCGTCGAAGGCGTCGCGGGTGTGGAGCTTGATGAAGGCCGGCTGCGCCTCGCGCCAGCTCTCCCAGTTGGCGAAGAGTTCGCCCTCCCAGATGCCGAAGGCCGCCCCGTCCCGGTCGGCGAGCAGCGCCGCCCGCCCGGGTGGGAAGGACAGCGGCCCCACCGCCGTCGTGCCACCGCGCTCCTGGGCGCGCGCCGCGGCCTCGTCCGCGCTGGGCACGGCGAAGTACGGCGTCCAGGCGACCGCCATCTGCCACATGGAGGCGACCGCGGCGATCCCGGCCACCGGTGTGCCGTCGGCCAGCGCCACCCGGAAGCGGTCGCCGAGCTTCGCCGGCTGCCACTCCCAGCCCAGCACAGCCCCGTAGAACTCCTCCGTGGCCTGCTGGTCGCGGCTGGTCAGGCTCACCCAGCAGGGCGCGCCGAACACGGAATGTGTGGACTGGACGGTCTTGGTGGCGCTGGACGGTCGCGTGTCGTGGTTCATGGCGTTCGTGTCCTGCTCTCATCGGCCGGGGCCACAGGTCTCGTCCCAGTGTCCGACCGGAAGCGCTCGGGGCGCCTGCCGAGTACCCCGGTGGCGCCGCCGAAACGGTGGCCCGTCCGCGTCGCGCCCGGTGGCGCGGGGCCGGACGAGTGACACGATGGAGAGGTGTCAGCCGTACCGGAGGAACCAGCCGACGAGTCGGACCGCATCTTCGAGCTGCAGGAACAGATCGACCAGCTCAAGGAGGCGGTCGCCTCGCACGCCGTCGTCGACCAGGCGATCGGCATGGTCGTCGCGCTCGGCAGGGTCACGCCCGACCAGGGGTGGCAGGTGCTGAAGGACGTCTCCCAGCACACCAACATCAAGTTGCGCAATGTCGCCGAACTGATCCTCCTGTGGGGGCGGGCCGGGACCATGCCCGCGGAGATCCGCGCGGAGCTGGAGGATGCCATCGACCGGTACGGCCCCACGCAGATCCCGGGAGTACCGCCGGAGTGACGGCGGCGGCGCGGCGGGAGTTCACCCCGCCTCGGTGAGGATCTCCTCGCGCAGCCGGTCGAAGCAGCTGCTGAGCAGCCGGGAGACGTGCATCTGCGAGATGCCGAGCTGGTCCGCGATGCTGCTCTGTGTCATCCCGCGGAAGAAGCGCAGGTAGAGAATGGTGCGCTCGCGCTCGGGAAGTGCCTCGAGGCAGGGCCGCACGGCCACCCGGTCGACGACGACGTCGAAGGCCGGGTCCGGGCCGCCGATCGCGTCACCCAGGGCGTACCCCTCGGTGCCGGGCATCTCGGCCTCCAGCGACAGCGCGGTGAAGCACTCCAGGGCCTCCATCCCGGTGCGCGCCTCCTCCTCGCTCATGTGCGCGAACTCGGCGATCTCGGCCAGCGTCGGGCCCCGGCCCGGGGTCGTCTGCGACATCTCCTTCGCGGCCTGGCGCACCCGGTTGCGCAGGTCCTGCACGCGGCGGGGCACGTGCAGCGTCCACATGTGGTCCCTGAAGTGCCGCTTGATCTCGCCGGTGATGGTCGGCACCGCGTACGCCTCGAAGGCGCAGCCCCGCTCGGGGTCGTAGTGGTCGACGGCCTTGACGAGGCCGAGGGCGGCCACCTGGTACAGGTCCTCCAGGGACTCGCCGCGGCCCCGGAAGCGGACGGCGATCCGCTCGGCCATCGGCAGCCAGGTCTCGACCAGTTCGTCGCGGAGTGCCTTGCGTTCCGGGCTGGGGGGCAGGTCGACGAGCCGCACGAAGTCGGCGGCGGTGTTGGGGGCGTCGTCGTGCGGGTGCGGCTTCGTTCTGCCAGTGACAGGCATGGTGCGCGCCTCCCTCAGCAGGTGCTGGATGGACAGAACCGTGGGGGCGCGGGCTCGACCTTGCGGAGGCCGGCCTGGGCCGGGCGGGCCGGCTCCCACGGACGTGCCTCCTGTCCGAAGCACTGAATTGCGGATTCCCGCGAGCGTCCGGTTCGAAACAATTCCGGCGAATTCCATGATGGCGGGCGATCGCGGAATAGTGAAATGTTGAAAAGGGGACGGGGTTGCCGCGGGAAAACACTTTCTGAAATCGATGGAATTCATTGAGTGATATCCGCGTCGGGGTAGTCGCCCTGCCTGTCGTGTTCTTGACCAACACTTGGGTTGGTTACCTCTGCTACAGAGGTAACGTCCTCGGTGTGGAACCAGAGACCTTCACCGAGGAGCTGGCCGACGCGCTGGTCGGCGTCCAGCGGCTCATCCGGCGCCGGCTGCGCCGGGACATGCCCGACCCCCGGCTGCGTGGCGCCGAGGTCGAGCTGCTGCGCCTCGTCGTGGAGCGGCCCGGCATCGGGATCTCGGACGCCGCCAAGGAACTGTGCCTGGCGAGCAACTCGGTCTCGACGCTGGTCAACCAGCTGGCCGGGCAGGGCTACCTGATCCGGGAGACGCACCCGGCCGACCGTCGGGCCGCCCGACTGCTGCCCACCGCCGCTGCCGGGGCCCGGCTGGGCGAGTGGCGCGAGCGGCGCGCCGACCTCGTACGACGCGAGGTGTCCCGCCTCGACGCGGCGGACCGGGACGCACTGCACGCGGCGATCCCGGCGCTGCGCAAGCTCGCCGTCAATCTGCACGAGGAGGTCGAGGAGTCATGACACGGGACGCTCAGGGGGCGGTCGCCTGCACCGGGCTCGCCTATTCCTTCGGCGACACCAACGCGGTCGACGGGCTCGAGTTGTCGGTGGCGCAGGGCGAGGTCTTCGGACTGCTCGGACCCAACGGTGCCGGAAAGACCACCGCCATTCGCTGCATCACCACCCTGCTGCCCGTTCCCGCCGGGATGGTCCACGTCTTCGGCCGCGACGCCGCCAAGGAGGCCATGGCCGTACGACGCCTGCTGGGTTATGTGCCGCAGCAGTTGTCCGCCGACGCGGGCCTCACCGGCCGCGAGAACGTCGCCCTGTTCGCCCGGGTCTTCGACGTGCCCCGCCGCGAGCGCGCCGAGCGCGTCGCACAGGCCATGGCCGCGGTCGACCTCACCGGCGCCGCCGACCGGCTCGCGGGCACCTACTCCGGCGGCATGATCCGCCGCCTCGAACTCGCGCAGGCCCTGGTCAGCGCGCCCCGGCTGCTGATCCTCGACGAGCCGACCATCGGCCTCGACCCGATCGCCCGCACCGACGTGTGGGAGCACATCAACGCCGTCCGCGCGGCCACCGGCATGACGGTCCTGGTGACCACCCACTACATGGACGAGGCCGACCACTACTGCGACCGGGTCGGTCTGATGCACCGCGGCCGCATCCGGGCCCTCGGCACCCCGGCCGAATTGCGGCAGGGGCTCGGTGAGCGCCGGGGCGCCAGGGCAACGGATCCGCTGCCCACCCTCGAGGACGTCTTCCGTGACGTCGCCGGCAGCGGTCTCGACGACCAGTCAGGAGAGTTCCGCGATGTCCGAAGCACCCGCCGCACCGCAGGCCGCGTCGGCTGACCGCGCCCGCGAGGCCGGCATCGGCCTGCTGCTGAGTCCGCCCGAGCCCCGCGCGGGCTGGCGGCTGCTGCCCACCCGGGTCGTGGCGATGTGTGCCGTCGAACTGCAGAAGCTGCGCCACGACCGCACCGAGCTGTACACCCGGGCGGTCCAGCCGGCCCTGTGGCTGCTGATCTTCGGCCAGACCTTCACCCGCATCAAGGCGATCCCCACCGACGGCATCCCCTACATCGACTACCTCGCGCCCGGCATCATCGCCCAGTCCGCGATGTTCATCGCCATCTTCTACGGCATCCAGATCATCTGGGAGCGTGACGCCGGCGTCCTGAACAAGCTCCTCGTCACGCCGACCCCACGCTCGGCGCTGATCACCGGCAAGGCGTTCGCGGCCGGCGTGAAGTCGCTGATCCAGGCGGTCGTGGTCATCGTCATCGCCGCGCTGCTGGGCGTGGCGCTCACCTGGAACCCGCTCAAGCTGCTGGGCGTCGCGGCGGTGGTGATCCTCGGATCCGTCTTCTTCTCCTGCCTGTCGATGACCATCGCCGGCATCGTGCTCAGCCGTGACCGGCTGATGGGAATCGGCCAGGCGATCACCATGCCGCTGTTCTTCGGCTCCAACGCCCTCTACCCCGTGTCCCTCATGCCCGGCTGGCTCCAGGCGATCAGCACGGTCAACCCCCTGAGCCACCAGGTGGACGCCCTGCGCGGCCTCCTCATCGGTACGCCCGCCCACCTGGCGGTCGACTTCGCGGTGCTGATTGTGGCCGCCGGGCTCGGCATCGCCGCGGCCTCGTCGCTCCTGGGCCGACTGGCACGTTGACCAGGCGTCCGGAAAGTGATGTGCGGCACGCGCGGGAATCCGGCCGTCCGACCGGTCGGCGGATTCTTCCTGCGCACGGCTTGATCACTGATCAAGGGGACGAATTCGCTGGCCACAGCGCATTCTGCTCATTTGACAGCGTGCAGAGCGCAAAGATAGGAAGCAGCTCTCTGAGGTCGAGAGGTGGATTGTGTACGAGCCGAACGTGGTCGGGGACTGGCAGGAGTACGACGAGCATGCCGGTCTGCGTGTCCGCGTACACCGTCTGGAGGCGGCCGAGCCGCCGCGTGGACGGGACGACGCCGCCGAGGGGCTGACGTACTTCCGGGTCCGCGTCACCGTCGAGAACCGCGGCAGCCTGCACTCGACCATCCATCTGGAGGACGGCCAGATCGACGTGCGCATCGGCACCGACGGGGAGAGCGCGTTCATCGACTGGCGCAATTCGCAGTTCATCGAGGGCTTCGACGTCTATCCGCTGCGCAGGGCGACCGCCGTGCTGTACGCGGCCGGCCCGGAGGCGTCGCTGAGCCAGGTGGACGTCCAGGTCCAGCTGCGCGTCGACGACGAGTGGGCGGACCGCCGGCTGTGGGCGGGCGGCATCGGACTGGACGAGCAGGCCGTCGGCACCGGTGCGGTGCGCGACGGCCTCGCCTGCCAGGTGAGCAACTTCCTGCGGGACCAGGCCGAGGAGGGCACCGCCTGACGCGCGGGCCCGCCGCTCAGTGCGGAATGCCGTCGATGATCTCGCGGGCGCCCTGACGCAGCAGCGCCACGGCGACCGAGGTGCCGAGCGTCGCCGGGTCGAGGCGGCCCGCCCATTCGTGGGCGTTCAGCCGGGTCTTGCCGTCCGGGGTGAAGACGCAGGCGCGAAGGGAGAGCTCGCCACCGCGGTCCACGCGTGCGTACCCGGCGATCGGGCTGTTGCAGTGTCCCTGCAGGACGTGCAGGAACATGCGCTCCGCGGTCGCCTCGCGATGCGTGTCCGGATCGCCGAGCGCGCTGACCGCGTCGATGATCTCGGTGTCGCCCTCCCGGCACTGCAGGGCGAGGATGCCCGCGCCGATCGGCGGCATCATCGTCTCGGGGGAGAGGATTTCGCTGATCACGTCCCGGCGGTCGATGCGCTCCAAACCGGACACCGCGAGCAGGAGCGCGTCCGCCTCGCCGGCCGCCAGCTTCTCCAGCCGCCGGTTGGCGTTGCCGCGGAACGGCACGCACTCCAGCTGCGGGTGGGAGGCGGCCAGTTGCGCGACCCGGCGCACCGAAGAGGTGCCGATCCGGGTTCCGGACGGGAGTTCGTCGAGGGTGAGGCCGCCGGGGTGGATGAGGGCGTCCCGGATGTCGTCCCGCTTCAGGAACGCGGCGAACGTCGTGCCCGCCGGGAGCGGCCGGTCGGCGGGCACGTCCTTGACGCAGTGCACCGCGAGATCCGCCTCACCGGCCAGCAACGCGGCGTCCACCTCCTTGGTGAACGCCCCCTTGCCCTCGACCTGGGACAGATCGCCCATCCACTTGTCGCCGGTCGTCTTCACCGGCACGACCTCGGTGCGCACTGAGGGGTACAGGGCCGCCAACTCGGCCCGGACACGCTCCACTTGGGCGAGCGCCATGGGCGAGTCGCGGGAGACGACACGGATCAGTTCGGGCATGGACATACGGCCACGATAGACCCTCACGGCGGTGCCTCCGTGCCGTACCGCCCGACGCCACCCGCCCGGCAGACGGGCCGACCCGGCGTGCCGTGTTGCGGGCAGCGCCGGGCCGGTGGGCGTTCCGGACGGTCAGGCGGTCAGGCGTTCGGGTCGAAGGTGATCCCGGACGGCTTGGCCGAGGACAGGTGGGCGGCGAAGTTGCCGTCCTTGAGGCCGAAGTTGGCGCTGCCGAAGTCGTACGCGCTCAACTTGTCGCGCAGCCCCGACGGGTAGCCGTTCCAGCCGACCAGCGGCGGGTACTGCCAGGTTCCCTTGTGGTTCTCCGGCGGCTCGTCGCCCGAGTTCGCCAGCCGGAAGCAGTGCGTGCTGACGCCGTCCTTGTGGTAGACGATCTTCGCGTGGGTGCCGTCGAAGCGGACCCCGGACGCCGCGGTCACGGTGAACGAGCCGTGGTTGGACGTCGAGACGTACTGCACCTGGTTGTTCTGCACCCACACCACGACGTGCTCCCAGTCGTGGCGGTGGCCGCCGATGCTGCTGCCGGCGACGGCCTGGTCCTTCTCGAAGTACAGGCCGTACATGTAGGCGCACCAGCCGTTGTTGCACTTGGAGCGCGAGTAGCTGTTGGTGTTGTCGAGGTCCGAGGCGTCGCGGCAGTCGCCGTTGAGGGCGCCGGTCGGGTTGAGGCCGCCGTTGACGGTGCCGTCGGGGCCGATCGCGGGAGTGGGGTAGCAGCCGTCCGTGTCGTAGTCGAAGGCCGGCTGGTACGTGTTCTCGGCGGCTTCGGCGTTGGCGGGCAACGCCCTCGGCGGGGCCGCGAAGGCGGCGGTGGGGAAGGCGACGACGAGCGCGGCGGCGCCGGCCAGGCCGGTGATCCATCTCCTGCGGTGTGCCTTGAACGAAGGTGACGACACTGCGTCCTCCTCTTGGTGCGGGCGCAGCCCAACGGCTGTGGGGGGAAGGGGGGTTCAGCTTCCCGGGTTTTCATGTCCGCGCCAAGAGGTCGCAGGCTACTCTCTGGTGACGGCAGCCCCAACAGTTGGAACGTGACGAGGTGTCAGGCGAGGTCGTCCGGCAGGTTGGCCGCCGACTCCTCGGGAGCGAGGTCCGGCCGCAGCCGCAGCCAGGACGGCTGGCGCAGCATCCCGGCCCGGGTACGGGTGCTGTAGCGGACCTCGCCGACCAGCCGGGGCAGCACCCAGCGCGCACCGGGCACCCGCGGCACGGGGTCGAAGGGGCACACGTCCGTCGCGGCGGTGCTGAGCAGCGCGGCGAGTTGCTCCCGTTCCGTCTCGCTCCAGCCGGTGCCCACGCCGCCGACGTACCGCAGGCGCCCGGCGGCGCGCTGGCCGACCAGGACGGCACCGGGCAGGCCCGTGAGCCGTCCCTTGCCGGGCAGCCAGCCGCCCACGACGACGTCCTCGCTGCGCATGTTCCGGATCTTGATCCAGGCGCGGGAGCGGACACCGGGCTCGTACACCGAGTCCAGCCGCTTGCAGACCAGGCCCTCCAGACCGTGCTCGCGGGTGGCCCGCAGGGCCTGTTCGCCGCGGCCGACGAGCGCGGCCGGAGTCGACCAGTAGGGCCCGGCCAGCCCGAGTTCCTCCAGCCGCGCCCGCCGCCGCAGGTAGGGCAGGCCCAGCAGGGAGCGCTGTCCGAGGTGCAGCACGTCGAACAGCACGAGGTGGACGGGTACCTCCGCAGCCCGGCGCGCCGCCCTGCCGGGCGCCTGCACCAGCCCCATCCTGGACTGGAGCAACTGGAAGTCGCCGCGGCCCTGTTCGTCCAGCGCCAGGACCTCCCCGTCCAGCACGGCAGGTGTGGCGCCGAGCGCGTGGCCCAGCGCCAGCAGCTCGGGGTAGGCGACGGTGACGACCTCCCCGGACCGGGCGCGCAGCACCACACTGCCGTCGCCGGGGAGATAGACCACCACGCGCTGGCCGTCCTGCTTCGTCTCGTACGCCCACCGCGCGTCCTGCGCGGCGGGCGGCAGGGTGCCGGGCGTGGCGAGCATGGGAGGGATCAGCGGGAGGCTCACGGGTCAGTTGTCGACCGGCCCGGCGACCGCCACGCGCCCTCCCGGAAGGTTTCCCCTGAACGGCCGCCGACCGCGGGTCAGCGGTCCGTGGCCGGCGGAAGGGCCTGCACCAGCCCCGACTGGTAGGCCATGACGACGAGTTGGGCACGGTCGCGGGCACCCAGCTTGGTCATCGCACGGTGCACATGGGTGCGTACGGTCAGCGGGCTGACGAAGAGCTTCTCGGCGATCTCGTCGTTGGAGTGCCCCTCCGCCGCCCAGGCCATCACCTCGCGTTCACGAGTGGTCAGGACGGCGAGGTCCTGGGACGCCGCCAGCCGGGTCCCGAGCCCCGGAGCGGCCAGGAAACGGCTGATCAGGGTGCGGGTGGCGGCGGGGGAGAGGAGGGAGTCGCCGGCCCCCACGGTCCGGACGCCGGTGAGCAGCGCCTCCGCTGTGACGTCCTTGCCGAGGAAACCGCTCGCCCCGGCCCGCAGTGCCTGGGCCACGTACTCGTCGATCTCGAACGTGGTGAGGATCAGCACCCGGGTGTCGGACAGACCCGGGTCCGAACAGATGACGGAGGTGGCGGTCAGTCCGTCGGTGCCGGGCATGCGGATGTCCATCAGGACGACGTCGGGGTGGTGGAGCCGGGCGAGGTCGACGGCCTCGGCGCCGTCGGTGGCCTCGGCGACCACCTCCATGTCGTCGCAGGAGTCGATCAGGATGCGGAAGGTGGCCCGCAGCAGGGCCTGGTCGTCGGCGAGCAGCACGCGGATGGTCATGGGGTCCGTTCTTCGTGTTCCACAGTGGTGGGGTGCAGGGGGAGGCGGGTGGTGACCTCGAAACCGCCCTCCAGCCGGTGACCGGCCTGGAGGGCGCCGCCGACGGACCGGGCACGTTCGCGCATACCGATCAGGCCGAGGCCGTGGCCGGAAGACGTGGGGGTGGTGGCGGTGCCTCCGAAGGCACCGCCGGTGCCGTTGTCGGTGACGGTGATCGTCAGTTGGTTCTGGCCGTAGCGCAGCCGTACGCGGGCCGCCTCGGCCGAGGCGTGCTTGGCGACGTTGGTCAGAGCCTCCTGCACGATCCGGTAGGCCGTCAGGTCCACGCCGGGCGACAGCGGCCTGGGGGCGCCCTCGGTGCTGACGTGGACGACGAGACCGGCGGAGCCGAACGCGGCCGTCAGCTCGGAGAGCCGGCCGAGACCGGGGCTGGGGGCGGTCGGAGCGGCGGGGTCGTCCGCCTGGCGCAGCAGGCCCCCGGTGGCCTTCATCTCGCGCAGTGCCGAGGACGTCGTACCGGCGAGATCGGTGAGGATCCGCCGGGACTGTGCGGGATGCGTACGGGAGAGATGTGCTGCCGTGCCCGCCTGGGCGTTGGCCAGCGCCAGATGGTGGGCCACCACGTCGTGCAGCTCACGGGCGATCCGCATGCGTTCCTCGGCGACCCGGTGCCGCGCCTCCTCCTCCCGGCTGCGCTCGGCGTACTCGGCGCGCGCCTGCACGGCCTCCAGGTAGGCACCCCGCAGCCGGGTCGCGTTGCCGGCGGCGACCGGGAGCAGCAGGCAGGCGGCGGGGCTGAGCGTGTCGAGCTGCCAGGGGTGGTCGAGCGGATCCAGGAACAGGGCTGACGTCACCAGCAGGGTGAGGGCGGCGCAGAAGAAGGCGCGGGCCGTCCTGCGGTCGCGGGCGACGGCCAGCCGGTAGAGCGCCAGCATGAGCGGTCCCAGCAGCAGCGGCGTGAGCAGATGGCCGAGCGCGGCGGCACCGGCCGCGCACAGCGCGGTCACGGCGACGGTGGCACGAGGTCGGCCGCGCTGCCGCAACAGTGCGGCCGCGGACACGGCCGCGAGGGCGATCGTGGGCCCCACGGCGTCCGGCCGTCCGCTGCCGGGCACGCTGATCTCGGTGCCGAACAGGAAGGCCGCGAACAGCAGCGCGGCCGACATCGTGTCGACCGTGCGGACATGGTCGTCGGCGTAGCGCTGCAAGGGGGAGCTCATCGGGTTCTCCGGTCGGTGTCCTGGAGCCATGGTGGGTGATGCCCGACGCAACGACGGACGAGGGTCGCCCCGGGGGAGCGGCAACCGCGCGCCACACGGGGGGGGGGGGGGGTGCGGCCCGGGCGGGCCCCCCCTTGGGCGGGGGGGGGGGGGCCCACAAGCGACGG
>NZ_JBHXSG010000119.1:0-13481 GCF_042714835.1 Streptomyces sp. NPDC058678
ACGCTACGAGCGCAAAGCCGAGCACTTCCTCGCCTTCACCAGCATCGCCTGCACCCTCATCTGCTACCGCCGACTCACCAAATGAGATGACTTCTTAATCTTGGTGCTGTGTGTGCCCTGTTGGGCAGGGGCTGATGACAGGTGGTACAGATGCCGGTCCACACCCCAGGATGTCCTGGAGGGCGTCGAGGACTTGGTAGAGGGTGAGACCGGTCCGGGTGCTTTTGGGGACAGGCGCTGTTCGGTGTACTCGTGCTGGTCGTGGGCGGGAGTCCGCGGAGAAGATCATCCGTCAGCACGGTTGGGCCGAAGAGAAACGCGATGCAGCAGCGTCGGCGAATGTGCGAGCCTTCTTTCCCAGACGCCGACCGAGAAGACTCTGATGACCCGCGATGACGCCCTCAAGCAGCTCAGCCACATCGCGCGCGAGCGGGCATTCGGTAGGCACGTCGGGTCGGACCGGCTCATCCAGGCAGGGCTTGACGCACTCATTGCCGAGGTCGAGAGTCCCTCCCTCGCCATGTTGGCCGGCCTCCTCCGGAGCGAGGAACCCGAAGCGCCAGCGCTCTTCGACCAGGTACTGGAGGAGCTGGGACTGCTCTTCCATCCGCCTGCCGACCCTGGCGCCGCAAAGTGGGCGATGGCCCACTGGATCGCCGGTCAGATAGCCGACGGGACCCTGGATCCCGCCACTGGTACCCACCTCATCTGGTCAGACATCGCCTACGACCTCGGCTACCCCGAAGAGCTGCAGTCCCTCGTCTCGTGCCATTTCAACCTGGACGAATGGGAGGAGAACTGGGGAGTCTCCGTCGAGGAGCTCAACGAAGAAGCAATCGAGGCGGCGAAGCAGTTCCTGCGCAAGAAGCCGACAGCAGAAGCGGGGAGTTGACCGTCCGGTTCTTGCTCGCTGCGGTTCGGCCGACTCCTACGATTCTGTGCATGCTGGATCCCGAACTACTGGAACGGATCACCGCGCACCGTGCGGAACTGGACGAACTCGAAGAACAGCTGGCCAAGCAGCTGGCAGAGGTGCGGGCCGAGCAGGACGAACTTGCTGTCGCCGAACGTGTCCTTGAGCAAGTGAGCGAGCAGCTCGCCGACGAACGCGCCCAAGCTGCGCCGATGCCCGGGCAGGTGGGCGGCCGGGCGGTGATGCTGATCCCGCACCGTGAGCCGGGCGCGGACGAAAGCATGCTCCCGCCGGACTACCAGCGCATCCTCGCCGCCGTGCGGCAGGCCGCCGGACCGGTCATGGCCCGCGAGGTCGGCGAAGCGGTCGGGGTGGACGTCAGCGTGCGGGCCAAGCTGGAACCACTGCGCAGCAAGCTGGTCAGACTCCTCGATCGCGGCTGGCTGCGGAAACTGCCCGACGGCCGGTTCACCACCCGCCTGTGACCAGGAACGCCGCCACTCGGAGCGGCTCGGAACAGGCGTAACCAGGGTGCCCCCGGCGGCCGTTGGAATTGTGTGACGATTACCGAAGAGCGCGCCGAGGACATCTGCTCGCTTGTCTACCAGTGCCGTCTGTCGCTGTCCACGCGCACCGTCAATCACCTCGCCGATCTGCTGCGGCGCCATCTGAAGGCCATACGGTCCAGGTGGCGGATCCTGCCGCCGGGGAAGATCGCGGTGATCGTCCTGGCCGTGCTGCGTCACGACCAGCGCCTGGCCGACATGGTCGGCGGAAACGACGTGTCCGAGTCCACGGTCCGCCGTTGGCCGGGACGAGCTGATCGGACTGCTCGCCGCCCGGGCGCCCCGCCTGGATCGCGCCCTGATGAAGGTCGCCAAGCAGGGCGGGGAGGTGGTCCTGATCGACGGCACCCTCATCCGCACCCAGCGCCGCACCGGGACGGCCGACCGGCGGAACTTTTCCGGCAAGCACCGCAGCCATGGCCTGCACTTCCTCGCCCTGACCGACGAGAGAGGCCGACTGGTCTGGATATCTGCGGCCCGGCCTGGCCGCACCCACGACAACACCGCCGCCCGCCACGACCACATCCTGGCCCACCTGCGCGCGGCTGGCCTCGGGGCCTTGGCCGACCTCGGCTTCCGCGGCCTGGACAACGACATCCGCGACGCCGTGATCGTCACCGGCTATACCCGCCAGCCCGCACCCACAAGCTCACCCCAGGCCAGAAGGACGCCAACCGCGTCCTCGCCTTCGGACGTGCACCGGTCGAGCACGGCTTCGCCCACCTCAAGAACTGGCGGATCCTCACCAAGCTCCGTACCGATCCGGCCTGGGCCACCCGACTCCTGCGTGCTCTGCTCGTCCTGACGAACCTCGAAGTCAACCGCTGACGGATGATCTCCTCCGCGGACTCCCGCCCACGACCAGCACGAATACCCCGAGGACCGATCACACCAGCCCTTTGACCCGGGACTTCAAGTTGGCGACAACTCACTGCCCCAACCATGCGCGCTCCAGCCCCGACCACAGACCCGACCACGGCAGGTCACAGCGTTACGCGAACCATTCGGCGGAAAGCTGAGCAGCGGTCCGGTCATTGCGCACCACCGAAGTCGGGACTGTAAGACGTTCGGTGTAACTCCCGATCATGGAAGATGCATCGATGACCAGTGAGTACGTGTCCGAGTCCGAGGCTGTCGAGCCTACGAAGGCTCTGTCGGCGAAGGCCGTGGACGACCAGTTGATTGACGAGCTGGTGGGCCGGGCCCAGACCGAGGGCCTGCAGCTGACCGGGGAGGGCGGGCTGCTGCAGCAGCTGACCAAGCGGCTGCTGGAGTCCGCTCTGGAGGGCGAGATCACCGACCATCTCGGCTATGACAAGCACGATCCGGCCGGCAGGGACGGCGGCAACTCCCGCAACGGCAAACGCTCCAAGACCGTCCTGACCGATGTCGGGCCGGTGGAGATAACCGTGCCCCGCGATCGCGACGGCTCTTTCGAACCGAAGATCGTCAAGAAGCGGCAGAAGCGCCTGACCGGCGTCGACGAGATGGTCATCTCGCCGGCCGCGAAGGGCCTGACCACCGGCGAAGTGCAGGCTCACCTGGCAGAGGTCTATGGCGCCGAGGTCTCCCGCCAGACCATCTCCACCATCACCGACAAAGTCCTGGAGGGGATGGCCGAATGGCAGAGCCGGCCCCTCGACGCCGTGCATCCGGTGGTCTTCATTGACGCCATCCACGTAAAGATCCGGGTTCTGTCGACGATCTTGTGATCCGGGCGGTCGAGGCTCACCGTGTGAGCAGGACGCGTTTGCGAAGGAGATCGAGACCGGCCCTGCCGAACATCTGGCGTTTCAGCATCTTCAGACGGTTGATGTTGCCCTCGACGGCGCCGGAACTGTGCGGCAGAGACAGCCCGTTGCGGACCGCGTCGAAGTCGCGGCGGAGGTTGCGGGCAAAGCCCGCGAGCGGAGCCAGACTGTCGCGTTCGACGTCGGTGATCCAGTCTTCGAGGCGGTCGCCATGGCGTCCGGTCATCATCGCGGCGAACTTCCTGATGTGAAGAGTGAGCCGGTCGAGTTCGGGATCGCGCTCACGCAGCCGGTGTAGCTTTTCGGCGTGCTCGTCCCGCAGGTGCTCGGGGTGGGTCATGATCCAGGAGGCGACCTCGCGGACCGATGGGGGCTTCGGTCCCGGGTCGGGTGCGTGTCCGCGCCCGGTCCGGTAGCGTCGCAGATGCCGCTGAACAGCCAACTCGCCGCCTGAATAGCCGAGTTGTTTGATCTCCCGGTGGAGCTGGGCGGCGTTCCTGACGCCCTCATTCCAGCGCCGGTGCAAGTAGCCGACGTACGGGTCGACGACATGCGCTCGTTGGAGGTTCTTGGCCACGACATCGTCGGCGGAGCGGGCGTTGACCAGTTTGCGGACGGTGGCCTGGTGCAGCCCGAGCCTCCGGCCGATCGCCGCCTTCGACATCCCCTGCTGCCACAGCTCGTGGGCGGCAGCATGTTGCTCGCGCAGCCGGATTACGATCTTCAGCTCTTTCGGCGGCCGGACCACCTCGGGCTCCACCTCCACGTGGTCGGGGCTGGAGGCCGAGCCGGGAGGAGTTTCTGCCAGGCGGGAGCGATGGGCGTGGACCGTTTTCTCGACCGCCTGGCCGAGGTTGGCCCACAGGTGATAGCGATCCGCGACCTGTTCGGCCTGCGGCGCCCCGACCCGAGCGCCCTCCGAGTAGCCGCTGGAACGGTCCCGGCAAATGATCCTCACCTCGGGGTGATCGCGGAGCCAGCCGGCCAGGTCCTCACCTTCGCGGCCGTCGTAGAGGTGCAGTGGCCGGTGGGTGGCCATGTCGATCAGGACCGTGCCGTAGTGGCGGCCCTTGCGGAAGGCGAAGTCGTCGACGCCGAGGATCTCCACCTTGCCGATCTCCGGCTCGGGCAGAGACCTGACCAGCAGCAACAGCGTGTCCTTACCTACGGTCAGGCCGACCGCGGACGCCAGTCGGGCTCCTGCCCGGCCCGCCAGGGCCAGCCCGATCTGCGTCAACACCCCGCGCAGCAGCGGGGTATGCCGACGGTGCGGGGTGGTCAGCCCCGAGACCTGTTCGGCGAACGTCACCGCCGTGCAGGCAGGATTCTCGCAGCGGAAACGGCGCACACATAACTCGATCACGACACCGAGCCCGCCCACAGCGACATCACGCAACCTGCGTACGTACCGACCGTGCACCCGGGCCGAGCTGTGGCCGCACCGACAGGAGCCAGTCGTCGCCCGCACTCGCGTTCTCAGCACTACCTGGTCCGGTCGCCGCTCGACCTCCTCGATCAGCAACGCGGACAGGTACGGAAACAGCTCCAGGAGAACATCACGAGAGCACGCGATGCATGATCGCGAACAGGCGGAGCAACCTGCTCAGCGTCCGGATCACAAGATCGTCGACAGAACCAAGATCCGTGACGGCGCGGTGGCCAACCGGCCCATCTACGTGGCTCTGGCGGTCACGGCGGAGGGCCGGCGGGAGATCCTGGGGCTGTGGGCAGGCGACGGCGGCGAGGGCGCCAAGCACTGGCTGCACATCCTCACCGAGATCAAGAACCGTGGCGTTAGCGACGTGCTGATGCTGGTCTGTGACGGACTCAAGGGCCTGCCCGAGGCGGTGGAGACCGTCTGGCCGCAGACGATCGTGCAGACCTGCGTAGTGCACCTGCTGCGGAACTCCTTCCGCTATGCCGCCCGCCAGGACTGGGACAAGATTGCCAAGCTCCTCAAGCCCGTCTACACCGCCCCCACCGAAGAGGCCGCCCTGGACCGGTTCGCCGAGTTCGCCGACGCCTGGGGCAGGAAGTATCCGGCGATCGTGAAGCTGTGGGAGAACGCGTGGGAGGAGTTCACCCCGTTCCTGCGGTTCGACACCGAGATCCGCCGCATCGTCTGCACGACGAATGCGATCGAGTCGGTCAACGCCCGCATCCGGCGAGCGGTCAAGGCCCGCGGACACTTTCCCAACGAGCAAGCAGCGTTGAAGTGCGTCTACATGGCGATCATGTCGCTTGACCCCACCGGCAAGGGTCAGGCCCGCTGCACCATGCGCTGGAAGACCGCGCTGAACGCCTTCGACATCACCTTCGACGGCCGCCTATCGGCGGCCCGTCACTAACCCCAACTACCCCAGTTACACCGCTCGTTTGGCTCTGGCCCGTAGTCGGTGGTGACGCCGAGTAGCCGTCCGTGATCATGATTTGGTGATGGACGTCAACTCCCTTGTAATGACGGTGTTTTCCGGGCTGTCGGCGCTGGTCGTCGAGGACGTGACGGACGGCGGTGAGGCAGTGGTGGTCACGGCCCGCACTCGGGAGGACGCGGTGCCGTGTCCGGTGTGCGGCACGTCGTCGGCGAAGGTGCACGGGTATCACCGCCGTACGGTGGCAGATGTGCCGGTCGATGGCCGCCCGGTTGTGGTTCGACTGCGCGTACGGCGGTTGGTCTGCCCGGTGCTGGCCTGCCGGCGGCAGACCTTCCGCGAGCAGATCGCCGGGCTGCTGGAGCGCCATCAGCGCCGCACGGTGCGGCTTGCCTGGCAGATATCGCAGGTGGCACGGGAGTTGTGTGGCCGGGCGGCCGCCCGGCTTGCCGGCCTGCTGGCCGTGCCCGTGTCCCGCAGCACCGCATTGCGTCATCTACGGCGTCTGCCGCTGCCGCCGCATGCGGTCCCGCGGGTGATCGGTGTGGACGATTTCGCCCTGCGCCGCCGTCACCGCTACGCCACTATCATCACGGATGCCGAGACCGGCCGACGGGTCGCGGTCCTGCCCGACCGCGAGGCCGCGACGCTGGAGTCCTGGCTGCGCGAGCATCCTGGTGTCGAGGTCGTGTGCCGGGACGGCTCGGCCACCTACGCCGAGGCCGTCCGCCGGGCCCTGCCCGACGCGGTGCAGGTCAGCGACCGATGGCACCTCTGGCGCAATCTCTGCGACAAAGTCCTGCTCGAGGGCCGCGCCCACGCCGGCTGCTGGGCCACCATCAACCCGCCCCGCCCTGGCGGAGTACACGAGCAGAACACCCGTGAACGCTGGAACAAGGTCCACGGCCTCCTCAAGCAGGGCGTCGGCCTGCTCGCCTGCTCCCGCCGCCTGGGCCTGGCCCTGAACACCGTCAAACGCTACGCCCGCATGCCCGAACCGCAGGCCCTGCGCATCGTCCCTACTTACCGCTCCACCCTCGTCGACCCCTACCGTGACCATCTGCGCGCCCGACGGGCGGCCGATCCGGCCGCCCCTGTCACCCACCTGCTGCGGGAGATCCGGGAGTTGGGCTACTCCGGCAGCGCCAACCTGCTGGTCCGCTACCTCAACCAAGGCCGCGCCGAAGGCGACCGTCCTGTCACCACCTCGCGTCACGCCAGCCGTCTCCTGCTCACCAACCCCGACGACCTACGCCCGAAGGAAACGGCCCTGTTGGAAGAGATCGCCGCAGCATGTCCTGAGATGACTGCACTGGCTGATCTGGTGCGCAGCTTCGCCGCCCTGCTGAAACCGGTCGCCGGCAACGACGCGAAACTCACCGAGTGGATCGCGGCGGCCCGCGCAGTCGACCTGCCTCACCTGCGCAGTCTCACCAACGGTCTCGAAATCGACCGGGCCGCCGTGGACGCCGGCCTCACGTTGCCCTACCACAACGGCCGCACCGAAGGCGTCAACACCCGCACCAAACGGATCATGAGGCAGATGCACGGCCGCGCCAGCTTCGGCCTCCTCCGCCACCGCATCCTCCTGCCATGACAAAAACTCGGCGTCACCACCGACTACGGGCCAGAGCCGCTCGTTTGACAGACCCGGACTGGATGTTCTTGCCGAGTTGCGCGGCGCGGATCGCGGCGACGTACCCGCTCGAGCCGGCACCGAGGACGATGACGTCGTAGTGCGCGCTCATGACGTGCCCCCTTTCCAGGGTGTTCGATGGTTGGCTCGTGGAGCGAGTGGTCATGCCGCGCGGTGGTGGGGCGCCAGAGTGGCGTGGATCTGGTCGCGGATGTCGGCGACGACGGCTTCGTCACTGCGGTGCAGGTACACGGTGGCGGTGGTGCTGATGTGGATGATCGCGGTGATCACCCGCGCCAGCGTTGCCGCGTCGGCGGCATCGATGTGCTCGTCGCGGGTGAGCAGGCCGGTGATGCCGACCTCGAGGCGGCCGGCAAGGGCTAGACCCGCTTGCCGGTAGGGCTCGGCCGGGTCGCCGAAGACGAGTTCGTGCAGGTATGTGCGGCCGTTCTCGATGTGCTCCCTCACGCACTCCACCACGGGACGGATGAGAGCGATGACCGGCTCCAGTACGCCCTGCCCGACGGCGGCGTTCGCGGCGGCGAGGCCGGAATCGATGGCGGCGGCGAACTTCTCGTTCTGCACCATGATCAGCAACTCGGCCTTCGTGGACGCGTACAGGTAAAGAGTGCCGATCGCGACGCCGGCCCGGTGGGCGATCTGCTGTGTCGTGACCCCGCTGACGCCGTGTTCGGCGAACAGCTCGCGGGCTGCGGTCATGATGCGCTTGCGCTTGGCCTGTTTGGCCCGCTCGCGGCGCCCGATCGGCATGTGGCCGCGTCCCATGGGACCTCCCTTGACAATAATTCTGAGTAGGCTCATAGTTGAGTGTACTCGGGTTGACCGGGTGAGGCGAGACCCCGGAAGTCGCGCTGAATTGGCTGATCTGGTCTCAAACTTGGATAAACAGGATGAAGGCAAGGAGAGACGTCCCATGCGAGCGTTCGTCGTCACCAAGTACAAGGAGCCGCTGCAGGAGGCGGAGGTCCCCGAGCCCACCGTGGGGGAGCACGACGTGCTGGTGCGGGTGGAGGCCGCCGGGCTGAACCCGCTGGATGAGAAGATCCGCGCCGGTGAGTTCAAGCAGATCCTGCCCTACAAGCTGCCACTGATCCTGGGCAACGACGTCGCGGGCACCGTCATCGGCGTCGGGACAGCGGTTCGCGGCTTCAAGCCCGGAGACGAGGTCTACGCCCGGCCCGACCAGGACCGCATCGGCACGTTCGCCGAGCGCATCGCCGTCGCGGAGGGCGACCTGGCGCTCAAGCCCGCCTCGATCAGCATGGAAGAGGCGGGCTCGCTGCCGCTGGCGGCGCTCACGGCGTGGCAGGCGCTGGTGGAGCGCGGGAAGGTGCGGCCCGGGCAGAAGGTTCTCATCCACGCCGGCGCCGGCGGGGTCGGTTCGATCGCGATCCAGCTCGCCGCACACCTCGGTGCGAGCGTCGCCACGACCGCCAGCGGGTCCAACGCGGACTTCGTGCGCGCGCTCGGCGCGGACACGGTGATCGATTACCGCACCCAGGACTTCGAGCAGCTCCTGACCGGCTACGACCTGGTGCTGGACAGCCTCGGTGGGGAGACTCTCGAGAAGTCCCTGCGGGTGCTCAAGCCCGGCGGCAAAGCCATCGAGATCGCCGGTCCCCCGGACCCCGCGTTCGCCCGCGAGGCCGGCCTCAACCCGCTGCTGCGCCTGGCGGTCGCAGGCCTGAGCAGCAAGATCCGCAGGCAGGCCAAGAAGCTCGGCGTGACGTACGAGTTCCTGCTCATGCGCGCCAGCGGCGACCAGCTCCGCCAGATCACCACCCTCATCGACCAGGGCGTGGTGCGCCCGGTCGTGGGAAAGGTGGTCGGCTTCGACCAGACCCCGCAGGCGCTGCAGTCCCTGTCCCAGGGCGGCATCCGCGGCAAGGCCGTCATCGGCCACAGCTGACCCGCCGCAACCGCGACGGGCGACACAGAACACACAGCGACACAAAACGCACGAGGAGAATCCGTCATGAGCAGCACCGACATCCCGAACGAAGCCGTCATCACGTCCTATGCGAAGGCCCCGGCCCGCACCGTCAGTGCCGGTGGCGTCACCTACGCCTACCGCGAGCTGGGCCCGAAGGGCGGTATCCCCGTCGTCTTCTTCGTCCACCTCGCCGCGACCCTGGACAACTGGGACCCCCGCATCGTCGACCCCGTCGCGAAGGGCCGTCACGTCATCGCCTTCGACAACCGCGGTGTCGGGGCGTCCACCGGCCAGGTGCCGAACAGTGTCGAGGCGATGGCCGACGACGCCTACACCTTCATCAAGGCGCTCGGGTACGACAAGATCGACGTCTTCTCGTTCTCCCTCGGCGGCATGGTCGCCCAGGCCCTGGTGGTGAAGCACCCCGAGCTCATCCGCAAGCTGGTCCTCACCGGCACCGGGCCCAAGGGCGGCAAGGACATGGACAAGGTCGCCCGAACCACCTACTGGGACATCCTGCGCGCCACCTTGACCCGCTCGGACCCCAAGGAGTTCCTGTTCTTCAACCGCAACGCCACCGGCAAGGCCGCCGGGCGCGCGTTCGTCAACCGGCTCAAGGAGCGCACCGTCGACCGCGACGCGGAGATCAAGACCAAGGCGTTCCAGACGCAGCTGAAGGCGATCAAGAAGTGGGGGCGCTCCGCCCCCGACGACCTGTCGTCGATCACGCAGCCCACCCTGATCGCCAACGGCGACAACGACCGCATGGTGCCGTCGGTCCTGTCGGAGGACCTGCACCGGCGCATCAAGGACAGCAAGGTGATCATCTACCCCGACTCCGGGCACGGCGGCATCTTCCAGTACCACCAGGAATTCGCCCCCGTAGCGGTCGATTTCCTGGCCCGATGACCACCACCTGACCAGGAAAAAAGGGCAACATCATGAGCACGTCACCGGCCGCCGCGCCCCTGGAAGTGAAGAAGCGCCTCACCTCCTCGATCCTGCTGTGGGTGCGCATCGACCAGCCCCGCCAGACCGGCATGGACCACTGGAAGGGCCCGCACTCAGGGATCATCTCCGCCACCCCGGGCCTGGAGGAGTACCGGCAGATCCACCTCGCCGAGCACAACACGGGCCTGTGGCCGGCCATCGACGGGGTCCAGACCGCGATCCCCGCCGACCGGAAGATCGACGGCGTCGCGGAAGTCACCTTCCAATCGGTGCTTGCACCCCTGAAAGGGCGCGAGCAGACGAAGCTGGCCTACGCCGACGAGATCAACGTGTTCCGCCGCACCCTGCTCTACGCCGGCCCGCCGAACTCCTCTCGGTGGTACGACGTCGCAGGCCCCGGACAGACGGTCGGTGCCCGCGCGCTGATCTACCTTCGCCGCAGAGACGGGGTCGGCGCCGGCGCCTTCCGGAAGTTCGTCAACGAGCAGCTCGCACCCGCGCTCGCCGGCACCGGAGTGCTGAAGGAGCTGCGCACGCAGACGTTCCTGCCCTGGGTCGAAAAGCTCTGGGACACCCCGGACGTCGCCCACGACAATCCCCACGACCAGCACTTCCACGCCTCGGTCAGCCTCGGGTTCACCGACACCGCGGCACGGGACGCCTTCTTCACCGGCCACGCGATCGAGGACCTGTCCGACCGGCTGGCACCGCAAGTCTCCGCGATCCACGCCTACGACGTCACCGCCACCCTCACCTACGTCAAGAACGGCGACATCCTCCCGCGCTACCAGGAGTGAGCAGCGCAGGTGGGAAGCGGGACCACCGGATCTGCTCAGCAATCCATCCGCCCCGGCTTCCTTGCCCTCCTCGCGCCCCCGTCGCCATCTGATACCCACCACGCATCCGGAGCCAGCCATGAGCGAGCAGCAGAGCACCATCCACTACGAGCGCACCTCACCGCAGATCGCGAAGATCACCTTCGCCAACCCGCCCGTCAACCTCATCGCTGGCGAGACAGTCCTGCGCCTCATCGAGATCGTCACCGAACTGGCCACCGACCCGGACATCCAGGTCGTGCTGTTCGACAGCGCCACCCCCGACTTCTTCTACAACCACTTCGACCTGGCCGCCGCCGCCGACTTCCCCGCCCCCGAGGACCCGGACGCGGTGCCGGCCTGGACGAATCTGGTCCTGGAACTCTCCAAAGCGCCGTACATCACGATCGCTGCCATCCGCGGACGCACTCGCGGCGGCGGGAACGAACTCGCCCTCGCCCTCGATCTGCGCTACGCCAGCCGGGAGAAAGCGATCTTCGGACAGCCCGAGGTCGGCAGCGGACTGCTCCCCGGCGGTGGCGGCACCGAACGCCTCCCCCGGGCCATCGGACGCGACCGCGCCCTGGAAGCCATCCTCACCAGCGACGACTACGACGCCGACACCGCCGAACGCTGGGGCTGGGTCACCCGCGCCCTTCCCGACAGCGAACTCGACGCCTTCGTCGACACCGTCGCCGCCCGGCTCGCCTCCTTCGACCGCACCTCACTCGCCTCGGCCAAAGCCCAGATCAACAGGGCATCCCTGCCCCCGGACGCGGACCTGGTCGCCGCGTACGGCGAGTTCACCCGATCCCTCACCCTCCCCGGTTTCCTCACCCGGGCCGCAGGCACGCAGGCCGTCGTCGAACAGGCCGGCATCGACTTCGAGTACCGGCTCGGGCACTACATCGGCATCGCCAACCAGCAACGCTGACACCCACCAGGAAGCGAGCACGGACGCAGCGGATGCCGCGTCCGTCCTCTTTTGCCGCGGGGCCCACCTGATTTCCGATGTCTTCGGCACCGTGGTCGACCGGCGCACCAGCATCGCGGGCGAATTCGACGCGTCGGCGCCCGTGTCGCGGCACAGGCCGATTGGCCAGGACTCACCTCCAAGTGGCGCAGCCTGTACCCGCCGACACCGCTGCGAGTGGTGGCGGGGGAAGTGCCCCGGCGGTCGCTGGACGAACTACACCGGATGATGCGCGGACGAGTGCGTGCCGAGCATGGCCTGACCAAGGCTTCACCGACACCGACCGGGCCGAACTCGCGGTGCCTGGCACCGCCTGAGCTCGTGGCCCGACAGCCGCGATGGTCTGTCACCCCGGTGGTGCCCCGCTGCTGATCGGGCTGCTGCCGGATCGATCGCCGATGTCATCCACGGCTCGACGGCCGCGACGGTGCACCCCTTCTCGACACCGGCCGACCAACTGTTCGAACGCCATGGATCGCGGGGGCCCGACATGAAGAGATCACGTCGGGACCGAAGAACAAGCTCAGGCGTCCGTGCTGTGCAGGTCCGGGTAAAGCGCCTCGACCGGGCCGCTCAGAGCCGCCTTGACCCCCTTGGTCAACTCGTCGGCCAGGACCTCGTATTCTCCGGCCTCGACGGCGTCGTAGACCGTCGTCACCAGCTGCGTCGGCAGCATCTTGGGTCCGTCAGCGTGCGCGGCCATACCGGTGTCGACGTAGCCCATGTGCACACCCGTCACGTGGACGCCCATGGGTGCGAACTCGATGCGCAGCGAGTTGGTGGCCGACCACAGTGCGGCCTTGGACGCGCTGTAGGCGCCGCCGAAGGCATACCAGCTGGCAACGGAGTGCACGTCGATGAGGATTGACCCCTTCTTGGCGGCGAGGATCGGTGCGAAGGCGCGGGCGAGGAAGACTGGTCCGAAGAAGTTCGTCTCCATGTTCGCCCGGATGTCCGCCTCGGTGACGTCCAGCAGGCTCGCGCTCGGCGGGATGGCGCCCGCGTTGTTGACGAGCACGGTGACATCCGCCGCGGCGGCGACGGCCGCGGCGATCGACGCGCGGTCGGTGACGTCAAGGGTCAGGGGGACGATGCGTGCATCGTCCCAGGCGCGGGAGGAACGGGCGGTGGCGTAGACCTTGGCGGCGCCGCGTGCCAGGGCGTCGTGGACGAAGTGGGTGCCGATACCGCCATTGGCGCCGGTGACGAGGACGACTGCTCCATCGAGAGAGGGCATTGGTTCCTTCTTTCCAAGGGGATGTGAAGTGCGTGGCGGTGCACGGATGGAGCAATGACTCCTCGCCCCGCCGTGGGAGAATGAGCGGAGCCACATTCGAGCCCACGCGATAGTGACTGCAATCATAACCGAGTGCAGTCAGAATCGATCCCTGGAGGACACCGCCCATGTCTGTCGCCCCCCAGTCGGTCGGACGGCGCGAGCGGAACAAGCAGGAGAAACTCGACCGCATCGTCGCTGCCGCCAGTGAACTGTTCGCCGAACACGGCGTCGATGAGGTCACGACCCAGCAGATCGCCGACCAGGCCGACAT
>NZ_JBHXSG010000120.1:0-13460 GCF_042714835.1 Streptomyces sp. NPDC058678
GTCACGTCGAGGTCGAGGTAGGTGACCCCGGCGGGTGCGGTGGCTCGCGCGGTGTTGCGAGCGGTTCCGATCACCTCGAAGCCCGCCGCGGCGAACGCGCTGGCCGTCTCCTTGCCGATCCCTGATGAGGCACCTGTCACGAGTGCCACCGGCCGAGTTGCCGCCATCACGAGCTCCCTTGGTTTTGGAATACGTCCGTATGCCTTACGTCCGTATGTCTTACGTTCGTACGACCATAGGGTGGTCGTCGGTCGATGGCAAGTGGTCACGTCCGGCGATCCGAGAGGGATCCGGGAAACGTGGGGTGCGGTACGGGAAAGACCACGAGCGGACGACGAGCAGTGGACCGAGACGGCCCGGTCCTCGCATCACCCACCGCACTCGTCGACGGCGGCCTCGGTGCCGTCCTCACGCACCACTTCGGTCGAACTCGGTGAGGACCTCGACGGGCAGTGATGACCCGGGTGCTCGTGCGGGTGTCGCGGTCCGAAGGTGGAACCGCTGGTGACGGGCGGTGGGTGAGGGCGGGCGTGTTGTGCCGGAGCGCTGGTCTCGGCCGGTGAACCCGCCCAGGCGCCGGCGGTGTGGGTGCGCGGTGTGCCGACGTGTGCGGGCCTGCGCCTTGATGTTCCATCCACCGTTGAGGTCACCAGGCACCTGCGCATTTCGGCGGACACGGTCCGTACATGGCTGCAGGTCTTGCTCAGCGGCTGGACGGTCCGGTCGGCGAGCCTCGGCCCAGCCGCCCGCCGGTCGTCGGTCGCCGGTCGTCGGTGTCGAACAGCTGGAGGCCGTTGTGATCGGGGCGCTGGAGGTGATCCCGGAGGCGTCATCCGCTGGTCACGAACGGGGCTTCGTAGTCGGTGTTCACCGGCTCTCCTGACGTGCGATGCCGAGGTAGTGGCCCAAGCGGAGTTCCAGCTCTTCGGGCCCCTTTTCGGCAGCGAGCTTCTCGAACCGGGGCAGGAATGCCTGTACCCCTGGCCAGGTCATGGAGCTCACGAATTGCGTGTAGGCCGCTCGCAGGTCGGCATCGGGCGGGAGCGTCGCCCGGTCGACCTGAGCCTTGGCGGCTGCCAGCGCCGTCTTGTCGAATGACGCCAGCCGGGTTGCCACACCGTCCACGAAGCCGTCCAGTTCGGCGTCGGCGACGGTGCGGGTCACCCATCCGTAGCGCTCTGCCGTGTCGGCGTCGTAGTCATCGCTGCTGAGGATGACTTCGAGTGCCCGATCCCGTCCGATGAGTCGGGGCAGGCGTTCTGTGCCCCCGCCGCCGGGAAGAATCCCGCCGCCGACCTCGGGCTGGCCGAACACCGCGTGCTCGCGGCTGGCGTAGCGCAGATCGCAGGCCAGGGCCAGTTCGTCCCCGCCGCCCCTGGTCCGTCCGCGGATGGACGCGATGCTGATGAACGGAGCGGTGGACAGCCTCACCACGAGATCGATCCACGCCGGCGTCGCCTCCGGATCGGACGGTATGAAGTCGGCAGCCCGGCCGAGATCGAAGTGGTTGAAGAAGTAGCCAGGTGTACTGCTGGTGAAGACGGCAACGTGAACCTGCGGGTCCTCGCTCAGTTCCGTGACGACCTCGACCAGTCGGGACACGGTCTCCCCGACGATGAGATTCACCGGTGGATTCGAGAATGTGATCTTGCGGATTCCTGATGTCAGCCGCTCCACGCTGATCGTGCTGGGTTGCGTCATCTTTCGCTCCTAGGGTGATACTGACGGTTTGTCAGGGAGGCGTGTTCGTCGGGGCGCCCTGCACTGGCAGAGGCGACGCCCAGAACCAGGTCTGGCAGACCCGTGGTCATGTCGTGCTTCTCCTTGCCGTTGCTTCGAGGCCCCGTCGGCTTCACGGACGAGCGGGTCGGCCGACCGGCCGGGTGCGCAGCGCTGCTTGCCGAGGGCTGGGCGGGGCGACGCGGCGTACGTGCTGACGCCGCCGGCGGTCGGGACGGCGGTGTAGCGCAGCCTCGGTTTCGGGTCGGTGGCCGCCGCGGCGATCGCGGTGTCCGTCACCACGAGCTGAGCCACTGTCCTGCGGACGCTCCCGACCCCGGATCGCCGTCGCCATGTCTTCCCCCTGCGGTGGGGCGCGAGTGCACTGATCACGCCCAACGCTACGAAGGAAGCGAGGAAAACGGATCCGTCACCGTGTCCGTCACCGTGTCCGTCAAGGTATGGCTGGTGTCGTTGAACTCGGGTTGCCGGCCGGGCTGCATCTGATCGGCTGGCCGGGCGCCTTCGGGGATGGACCGGGCGGCCCGCTGGCGCCCAGTGCTGTGTAGCGCTCGTCGTCATTCACACCCCGAGGTGCCCCACAATGCGGTGATGCACCGGCCGGTGGCGGCCGCACCTCCTTGGGCACCACCGCCAGATACCTTCTGGGCCTACATCAGGCCGGAAGTGGCACCACGGTTGATCGGCGTGGCCCAGTACCGACGGCCTCGCGATGGTGCCCTCGAGTCATCAGCACACCGTCGACCTGCCCGTGTGCCGTGGCGACCGCGCCGAGCAACTTCTCGACCGCCGGGCGGTCGTTGGGTCAGATGTCGATCTGCCTTCACTTTCGGTCGGCCTCACAGCGCGCCGGCCAGCACCCGTGCCCGCCGGCGCCAGAACTCCCGCGAGATGTCGGCCTTGGGAAGCACCAAGTCGAAGCCGTGGAAAGCGCCGGGGACGACATCGAGGTCGCAGGAGACGCCGCTGTCACTCAGCCGACGCGCGTACTCGACGTCTTCGTTCGTGGAAGAGATCGAGGGTGCCGACTCCGATCCAGGCCGGAGGAAGACCGGTGAGATCCTCGCGCCGGGCTGCGGCCGCGTACGGTACGGAATCGTCTGGCCACCCGGGTGCGTGGCCGGCGTCGAGAGTGGGGACGGTTGTGAAGCCGGTGCGACGGAGCCGATGGGGTAAGGCCGGCGCGCAGCAGGGTGGGACTCTCGCGGACCGGATCGGGCAGCGAGACGTCGGTATCACCCGCTGCCCACATCGCGACGGACGCCCGCAGCGCGGCGGACTCCACGTCGGCCATCAGACGCGGAGTCGTGTCGCGTTCGGCGTCGGTGCCGGTGCCGGTGCGCTCGGCGACGAGCTCGTGAGCTGCCGAGTCACGCGCCGAACTCTGGCGTCGTCTTCAGACCGCGAGGCCGCCGGCGAGGCCGGCGGCGAACCTCCGGGCGACTTCGCCGGCCGGTCTCCGACCCACCATCACTCAATGCGTGCCCTTGCCCAGGTGGGTCTCGAACCAACGGGCTGCGGCGTCGGTGACAAGATCCCGGGAAAGGTGAGGCCAGTACACCCCGTAGTGTCCCCCGGAGATCATCACGAGCTCCTTGGGCTCAAGCGCCGCGTCATAGGCTTCCAGGGCGAGCGAGGGCGGAGTGGTCTGGTCGTCGCCGGCGACGACCATCAGCAGAGGCGTCGGGCTGATCCGGCGCATGAACGGACGCACGTCATATGCCAGCGCCCGTCCAGTCGATCGGATGGTCACGCTGTTGATCCATCCGGGGGCGGGGCCCTGGGGGCCACCCACGAGGTACTCGTAGTCCGCCTGGTCCTCGAAGAGGACAGTTTGGTCAGCCGGATCGGTCGGCATCCGTACCAGCTGGATACGGCCAGGCTCCTCACTCTTGAGCATTCCTTGCCTGTCCTTGTCCATGTTGTCGTTGATCGCGGCGAGCGCGCCTTCGCCGTTGCCCAGGACGAACTGGTCGTAACCAGAGATGAAGGGCACCTGGCTGACGACACAGTGAAGGCGGCAGAGGACATCGCTGCCACCCTCACGCACGGCGCGATCGGCTCTCAGGTGCACGCAGTGGTGGCCCCGGCCGGCGGTTCAGAAGAACTGGCGTTCCGGATGGCACGAGGCGCGCTTGAACTCGGCGGCTCCCAGGCTCCGCCGGTTCGCACGATCGAGGACCTGGGGGTGGTGGGCTTGTTGCTCCAGCTGGAGGACCAAAGGGCCGTCGCGAGCTTCAGTGATCGCGTGCTGGGTGCACTGCGCCAGAGCGATCTCGAGCGCTCGACAGACCTGATCCTCACCCTGCGAACCTACTTGGCCCATGATTGCCGCGCCGATGTGTCCGCTCAAGAGCTCTTCGTTCACAAGAACACGATCTCCCAGCGGCTTCGGCGCATCGAGAAGCTGACGGGACTCTCTCTCGCAAGTCCTTCAGACGTCTTGCAGTTCAGTGCCGCCTTGGCAGCTGACGGCATCCGGGCAGCATCGGCCCCTTCGGCAACCGAGCGCTAGTTGTACGGCAGCCGACCTCCACCATCGTCATGAGGCAGATCGTCGAGGCGCGCCCGCTCCCCACCTGAGCCAACGCCCGGCCCCCACCCGGCTCAGTGCCCCGCGCCAGGCAGGATGCCCCCTCAGGTCCGATGCCGGACGTCGAAGTGCGCGGAGTGCGCGGTCAGCTTGCCGAGCAACTCGATGAGGGTCTGCTGCTCGTCCTCATCGAGGGCGCCCGCCCACTCCTGTTCACGTGCGTTGTGTGCCTGGAAGGCAGTGGTGATCGCATGCAGACCGGCCTCGGTGAGGCCGAGCTGGACCGCGCGCCCGTCGTAGGAGGCGCGCTCCTTGCTCACCAGGCCGTCCCGTTCCAGCGTGTTCACCAGCGCCGACACGGCGGCTCGGCTCATGCCGGACAGCTCCGCGACCTTCTTCGCCTCGACCGGGCCCGACAGCCAGATGGCGAACAGCACTCGGAAGCCGGGCCATGACCAGCCGCGAGGCCGGTGTACGGCGGATTCGAGGTCGTAGACGAGCATGTTGGCCGCGCGGTGGAGGGTGAGCACCAGCCGCATGGCGAGCGGGTCGATGCCGGGGAGTTCCCGCGAGGCCCGGTCGATGGCGTGGTCGATGAACGACCAGAAGTGCAGGTGGTCGGCATCCAGCGGTTCCGGTTCCTGGGTCACAGTCGGAGTCTAGGTCGGGCGGCATCACGGACCGCATCACGGACCGCGTTCGGGAAGCGGGCACACGTCGGCACCCCGTCCAGGTGTCCGAACCGTGAAAAACCTTCACCCGAGGGCTTCCCCAGAGATGCCGACGGGGGTACGGTCCCCAATTAATCAAAGCATTGATTACACGCTCTGAGCATTAGTCGTCCCGTTTTGTCCCCTGGGTCTGTCAGGGGGCAGGTCTCCTCCCGGCCGTGCGTCCCGATGTGCGGCCGGGTAGCCCCGGCCGTTCCTCCTCCTCCGTCAAGGGGGACGGTGTGGCGGGCGATCGATCCCAAGGAACCTCGTATGCCCGAAGCATTCGCTCCCCCCAGTCCCGGCGCGCTGCGTGCCTGCATGTCCCGTTTCGCCACCGGCGTCACGGTGGTGTCGTACGCGACCGACAGTGGTCCGCGGGGCGCCACCATGAACTCCTTCACGTCCGTGTCCGCGGAACCGCCGCTGGTCCTGGTCAGCGTCGCCCGCCGGGCCCGCTGCCACGACCAGCTGGCCGAGGGGCCCTTCTGCGTGAACATCCTCGGTGCCGAACAGGAGCAGTTGGCCCGGCTGTTCGCGGGGGCCCCGAGCACCGCGGAGCCCCGCTGGGCGGAGGGCGCGCGCGTCCCCCGGCTGGCCGACCCGCTCGCCTGGGTGGAGTGCGAGCCCTGGCGCGCGTACGACGGCGGCGACCACACCCTGGTCCTCGGCCGCGTCACCGACCTCGGTCACCGCGACGGCGACGCCCTGACCTACGCCTGGAGCCGTTTCGCGTCCACGACCGAGTCGACCGACGGCATCGAGCACCTCTTCTGAGGCTCTTCCGCCCGTCCCACCACCCCCTCTCAGGCCCCACCGCACTCCCCAGGAGAACCGCCATGGCCGCACGCAACGGCAAGGAATTCCTCGATCGCCTCTCCCAGTCCCGCCCCACCGTGCACATCCAGGGCGAGACGCTCACCGGAGGAATCCAGGAACACCCCGCTTTCCGCAACGTGGTGCAGACCTACGCCGAGCTGTACGACCTCCAGCACAGCGACGCACACAAGGACGTCCTCACGTATGCCTCCCCCACCTCCGGTGAGCCGGTCGGCACGTCCTTCCTCACTCCGCGCACACCCGACGATCTCGTCAAGCGCCGTAAGGCGTTCAAGGTGTGGGCCGACCACAGCAACGGCATGCTGGGCCGCACCGGCGACTACATGAACAGCTCCCTGATGGCGCTCGCCTCGGCCGCCGACTGGTTCGCCCAGGCCGACCCCGCCTTCGGCGAGAACATCCGCCGCTACTACGAGAAGGCCCGCGAAGAGGATCTGCTGTGCACGCACACGCTCATCCCGCCGCAGGTCAACCGGGCGGTGGCCGGTACCCAGCAGGCGGGGGGCAAGCTCGCGGCACGCATCGTGAAGGAGGACGACAACGGCGTGGTGATCCGCGGGGCGCGCATGCTCGCCACCATCGCCCCCTTCGCCGACGAGATGCTCGTCTTCCCCTCGACCGTGCTCCGCGGCACGCCCGAGGACAAGCCGTACTCGTACGCCTTCGCCATCCCCAACGACACTCCCGGCCTGCGCTACATCGCCCGCGAGCCCCTCGACTACGACCGCCCGCGCCACGACCACCCCCTCGCCTCCCGCTTCGAGGAGTCGGACTGTGTGGTCGTCTTCGACGACGTGCACGTGCCCTTCGAGCGCTGCTTCGCGCTCGGTGACGCCGAGCTGTGCAACGGCTTCTACTCCCAGACGTCCTCCGTGGTGCACATGACCCACCAGGTCGTCACCCGCACCACCGCCAAGACCGAGTACATCCTCGGACTGGTGACACTGCTGACGGAGGCCATCGGCATCGAGCAGTTCCAGCACGTCCAGGAGGACATCGCCGAGATCATCACCACTCTGGAGACGCTGCGCGCCTTCCTGCGCGCGGCGGAAGCGGACGCCGAGGTCAACGAGTACGGGGTGCTGACCCCGGCCTGGGCCCCCCTCAACGCCGCCCGCAACCTCTATCCCAAGCTCTACCAGCGCTTCCCGCAGATCCTGCGCAAGCTCGGCGCCTCCGGCCTGATGGCCACCCCGACCGAGCTCGACATCACCGGCCCGGCGGCCGCCGACATCGAGGCCTACCTCCAGTCGGCCACCCTCACCGGCCCCGAGCGCGTGAAGCTTTTCCGTCTCGTCTGGGACACCTGCATCTCCGCCTTCTCCAGCCGCCAGGCCCTGTACGAGTACTACTTCTTCGGCGACCCCGTCCGCATGGCCGGCGCGTACGTGAAGTCGTACGACCGCGAGCCGTACAAGGCGAAGGTCCAGGACTTCTTGGATCAGCGCAGCCTGGGGCGCTCCTGATGACGCACCCCCTGGGGAACCCCCCGTCGAAGATCATCGCTGTCCATCTCAACTACCCCAGCCGGGCCAAGGAGCGCGGCCGGATCCCGGCCCAGCCCTCCTACTTCCTCAAGCCCCCCTCGTCGCTGGCAGGCACCAAGGAGGCCATCGTCCGCCCGGAGGGGTGTGAACTTCTCGGGTTCGAAGGCGAGATCGCCCTGGTCGTCGGCAGCCGGGCCCAGCGGGTGCGGCCGGAGGACGGCTGGTCCCACGTGCGGTGGGTGACCGCCGCGAACGACGCCGGGGTGTACGACCTGCGGTATGCCGACCGCGGCTCGAACCTCCGCTCCAAGGGCGCGGACGGCTTCACGCCGATCGGGCCGCGGCTGCTCGATGCCCGCCAACTCGACCCGGCCGCACTCCGGTTGCAAACCTGGATCAACGGCGAACTCGTGCAGGACGACACCACCGACACGCTCCTCTTCCCTTTCGGACAGCTCGTCGCCGATCTGTCGAGACTGGTCACCCTGGAGCCCGGGGACGTGATCCTGACGGGCACTCCGGCCGGCGCGTCAGTGGTCTCCCCCGGCGACACGGTGGAGGTCGAGGTCACCGGCAGCGGACAGTCCACCGGGCGGCTGCGCAACCCCATCGCCTCCGGGCCCGCCCTGGACACGTACGGAGCGATGCCGAGGACGGACGCGGCCGAACGTGAGGCCGCCCACGGAGCCGCGTACACACCCGAGCCACTGCTCGACGAACGCATCGAGGACGGACTGCGTTCGGTCGCGGTCGCCACACTCAGCGCACAGTTGCGGGGGCGCGGACTGCCACACATGTCCATCGACGGGGTACGTCCCACCCGGCCGGACACGAAGATGGTCGGCGTCGCCCACACGCTGCGCTACCTGCCGCTGCGCGAGGACCTGTTCAAGCGGTACGGCAGCGGCATGAACGCCCAGAAGCGGGCCGTCGAGCAGCTGCGACCCGGCCATGTGCTGGTCATGGACGCCCGCCGGGACACCTCCGCCGGCACGCTCGGCGACATCCTCGCCCTGCGCGCCCAGCAGCGTGGCGCGGCCGGGGTGGTCACCGACGGAGGCCTGCGCGACAGCGCCGCCGTCACCGAACTGGGGCTGCCCGTCTACCACGGCGGAGCCCACCCCTCCGTCCTCGGCCGCCGCCATGTGCCATGGGACACGGGAGTGCCGGTCGCCTGCGGCGGAGCCCTCGTGCAGCCCGGCGACCTGCTGGTGGGAGACGCGGACGGCGTGGTCGTCGTGCCGCCCGACCTGGCCGAGGACCTGATCACCGACTGCCGGGAGCAGGAAGAGCGGGAGCGTTTCATCACCGATCAGGTGCGCGCCGGGCACGGCATCGACGGCCTGTATCCCCTCGGCCCCGACTGGCACGAGATGTACGAGCGGTGGCGCAAGCAGCACAGCACGCAAGGAGAGCACGCATGAAATTCCGCAGCGACCCGTCCGCCATCCGCGGATCCATCGCTCCCGCCATCACCCCCTTCACCGCGGACGGAGCCGTCGACCACGCCAGCCTGCGCGCGCTGATCCGCTTCCAGCTGGAGTCCGGTTCGCACGGCATCTCGCTGGGCGGCTCCACCGGCGAGCCCAGCGCGCAGAGCGTCAGCGAGCGGATCGCGGGGATGCGGACGGCGGTCGAGGAGATCGGCGACCGCGTCCCGTTCCTGCCCGGGACCGGATCCCACAAGCTCGACGAGACCCTCGAACTCACCGCCGCCGCGGCGGAGTTGGGCGCCGACGCCGCGCTCGTCATCACGCCGTACTACGCGCGCCCCACGCAGGAGGCGCTGTACCAGTGGTACGCGATCGTCGCACGGGAGTTCCCGGACCTGCCGATCGTCGCCTACAACGTGCCCTCGCGCACGGCCGTCGACATCTCGCCCGAGACGGTGAAGCGGCTGTTCACCGACTTCGAGAACTTCGTGGGCGTCAAGGAGACCACCAAGGACTTCGAGCACTTCTCGCGCGTGCTGCACGCCTGCGGGCGCTCACTGCTGGTGTGGTCCGGCATCGAGCTGCTGTGCCTGCCGCTGCTCGCGCTCGGCGGTGCTGGGTTCGTTTCAGCCGTCGCCAATCTCGCGCCCGGCGCGGTGGCTCGGATGTACGAGCTGTGGGAAGCGGGCGATTTCGACGGTGCCCGCGATCTCCACTACCGCCTGCACCCGCTCGTCGACCTCTTGTTCGTCGAGACGAACCCGGCGCCCGCGAAGTGGGTGCTGCACCAGCAGGGACGTATCGCGTCGCCCCATGTCCGCCCGCCGCTCACCTCTCCCACCGACGCGAGCCTGTCGAAGATCCGCGCGCTGCTCCGCGAGGGCGGAGACCTCACCCAGCAGATCGGAGCCGCGCAGTGAGCACCACCCCTGAGCACCTTCCCTCCCTGGTCCCGCACTGGATCGGCGGTGCCCTCGTCGACGCCGCGGACGGACGCACCTTCGATGTCGCCGACCCGGTCTCCAACGCTCCCTACGCACAGGCAGCGCGTGGCTCCGCGGCCGACGTGGACCGGGCGGTGACGGCTGCCCGGGTCGCGTTCCCGGAGTGGGCCGGGCTGTCCAACCGGGCACGCGCGGGTGTCCTGTACCGGATCGCCGACGCCGTCGAGGCCCGTCATGACCGGCTCGCCGCCTTCGAGTCGTACGACTCCGGGCTGCCGATCACGCAGGCCCGCGGCCAGGCGCGGCGCGCCGCCGAGAACTTCCGCTACTTCGCGGATGTCATCGTGGCCCTCGGCGAGGAGGCGTTCCGGCAGGGCGACGACCAGTTCAGCTATGTGGTGCGCACACCGGTGGGAGTCGCCGGGCTGATCACTCCCTGGAACACCCCGTTCATGCTGGAGAGCTGGAAGCTGGCACCCGCGCTGGCGTCCGGCTGCACGCTGGTCCTCAAGCCGGCCGAGTGGACCCCGCTGTCCGCGTCGCTGTGGCCGGAGATCTTCGAAGAGGCGGGTGTCCCGGCCGGAGTGGTGAACATCGTCCACGGCATCGGCGAGGAGGCCGGCCAGGCCCTCGTCGACCACCCGGACGTGCCGCTGATCTCCTTCACCGGCTCCTCCGACACGGGCCGGCACATCATCCGGTCCTCCGCCGAGCACCTGAAGACGGTGTCGATGGAGCTGGGCGGCAAGTCCCCGGTCGTCGTCTTCGCCGACGCCGACCTCGAGGCCGCGCTGGACTCGGTCGTGTTCGGCGTGTTCTCCCTCAACGGGGAGCGCTGTACGGCAGGTTCACGCGTACTCGTCGAGCGCCCGCTGTACGAGGAGTTCACCCGGCGCCTGGCGGAACGGGCCGCCAACGTACGCGTCGGGCTCCCTTCCGACCCGGCAACCGAGGTCGGCGCACTGGTACACCCCGAACACTACGAGCGCGTCCTGAACTACGTGGAGATCGGCCGGAAGGAGGCCCGGCTGGTCGCCGGCGGAACCCGCCCCGAGCACCTCGCGGACGGCAACTACCTCCAGCCCACCGTCTTCGCCGACGTCGAACGCGACGCCCGTATCTTCCAGGAGGAGATCTTCGGCCCGGTCGTGGCCGTCGCCCCCTTCGACGACGAGACCGAGGCCGTGGAACTCGCGAACGCCACGCAGTTCGGTCTGGCCGCCTACGTCTGGACCTCGGACATCAAGCGCGGCCACCGCATCGCGCACGCGGTCGAGTCCGGCATGGTCTGGATCAACTCCCACAACGTCCGTGACCTGCGCACTCCCTTCGGCGGGGTCAAGGCCTCCGGCGTCGGCCGCGAGGGCGGCGCGCACTCCATCGACTTCTACACCGAATCGAAGATCGTCCACGTCGCCCTCGCCGAGGTGCACACCCCCCGCTTCGGAGCCGCCTCATGACCGTCTCGAACGCCCCCGACGTCGTCCGTTCCGCCTACGCCCAGCTCGCCGTCACCGACCTCGGCGCGGCCCGCTGGTTCTGGGTCGACATGCTCGGCTTCCACGTCCAGTACGAGGACGCCGAGTCGCTGTATCTGCGTGGCACGGACGAACTCACCCACCACTCGTTGGTGCTGCGCAAGGGCGACCTGGCGGCCCTCGACCACATCTCCTATCGCGTTCGCACCCCGGAGGACGTCGACAAGGCGGAGAAGTTCTTCGCCGGACTCGGCTGCCCGGTCAAGCGGTTGAAGAAGGGCGAGGGAACGCACGGTATCGGCGACGCGGTACGCGTCATCGACCCGCTCGGCTTCCCCGTGGAGTTCTTCCACGAGATCGCCCGCGCCGAGCGCCTCATCCAGCGCTACGACATCCGCCACGGCGCCGAGATCGCCCGCCTGGACCACTTCAACATCTGCACCCCCGACATCCCGGCCGCCTACGCCCACTACCAGTCCCTCGGCTTCGGCTGCTCGGAAACGATCGAGGGTGACGAGCACGAGCTGTACGCGGCCTGGATGTACCGCAAGCAGACCGTCCACGACGTCGCCTTCACGGGGGGTGCCGGGCCGCGCCTGCACCACGTCGGGGTGGCCACCCACGAGTCCCACCAGGTACTGCGCGCGGCCGACATCTTCGGCTCGCTGCACAAAGAGCACCACATCGAACGAGGCCCCGGCAGGCACGGCGTCTCCAACGCCTTCTACCTCTACCTGAGGGACCCCGACGGCCACCGCGTGGAGATCTACACCTCGGACTACTACACCGGTGACCCGGACCACGAGACGTACCGCTGGAACGTGCGCGACGACCGCCGCCGCGACTTCTGGGGCAACGCCGTCATCGAGTCCTGGTACAAGGAGGCCGCCCCCGTCCTCGACCTGGACGGACGCCCGCAGCCCGTGACCGACACCGTCCTCGACGAGTCCGCGGTTCAGGTGGGTGCGGACGGCCTCGGCTGATGCCACGGGCGGTGGGGGGACCCGGAGGTGCTTGGCGCCCTTCCGAGCCCCCTCACCACGCGCTCGACAGACACGGGATCTTCTCATACACCCCATTCATCGCACTTTGTAATAACCGGATACGACGGTTAGTATCCGGCGGCACGCCTACCTGCCGGCTTGCCGAAGGGCCCGCAGAGGAGACCCATGCCCTCGATGACGACTCCGTCGGACGACACCTCCGCAGGACGCTTCGAGTTCTGGCGGGACGTGGTCGGCCAGAGTTTCGTGCCGCTGGAAGCGCTGCCGCGCGAGGTTCCCGACTTCCACGCCTCCCTGCACACCGCCCAGCTCGGCGCGGTGCAGGTGTCTGTGGTCGCCGCGGATCCGCACGGCGTCGCCCACACCCGTAGGCACATCGCCTCCGACCCGGCCGATTTCGTCAAGGTGAGTCTTCAGCTGGCCGGGCAGTGCATGCTGACCCAGGCGGACCGCCAGGCCCTGCTCAAACCGGGCGAGTTGGCCATCTACGACACCCGGCACCCGTACACACTCGACTTCGACCAGCCGTACAGCACACTCGTGCTGATGTTCCCGCGGGTCATGCTCCGGCTGCCCGAACGCGACCTGACCCGCATGATCGCCACCACCGTGTCGTGCAGCGACGGACTGGGGCCCGTGGTGCACCCGTTCCTGTGCGGACTGGCCGGGCAGGTGCGGCAACTGGACGCTCTCGGCACCCAGCGGCTCGCGGACAGCGTGGTCGACCTGGTCGGCGCGATGCTCTCGGACCGGTGCGCCGTGCACGTGACGCAGCAGGACGACGGGCGGGAGCTGCTGGCCCAGCGGATCCTCACGTACATGGAGCAGCGGCTCTCCGACCCGGGGCTCGGCCCCGACCGGATCGCGGCCGCCCACCACATCTCGCGGCGCTTCCTCTACAAGCTGCTGGCCGAGCGGGGATACACGGTCTCTGGCTGGCTCCGGGAGCGCCGCCTGGCCGAGTGCCTGCGCGACCTCGCGGACCCCGCGCTCGCCCATATGCCCGTCGCCACCGTCGGCAGCCGCTGGGGCTTTCCCGACCCCGCCCACTTCAGCCACGCCTTCAGGAGCGCCTACGGCATGAGCCCGTCGGAGGCACGCGGGGCCGGGCGCACGGCGCTGGGCGCCTAGATGATCGAAGTCGCGGCCGACGACGACCTGCTATGGTCTCCGGCTGGTTCACCATGGCGAGCATCTGGTGGGCGACGTCGGCGCGTGGCACGGAGAACCCGCCCCGGATGTTGCGGTTCCACGCGGTCCGGTACGTGCCGGTCAGGGGCTTGTCGGTGAG
>NZ_JBHXSG010000121.1:0-13223 GCF_042714835.1 Streptomyces sp. NPDC058678
CCCGCGGGGACGGGCTGGAGGTGGGGGTCCAGGACGTAGACCTGGGTGTTGGCCAGCGGACGCCCGATCGATACGGCCTCGCCTGCGTGCAGCACCGTGGCGGTGGACCAGATGGTGGTCTCGGTTGGTCCGTAGACGTTGGTGACCTGGGCGGCTGCGTGGGTGAGCTGCTCGGCGAGGTCGGCGGGCACGGCCTCACCGCCGACCAGGACCCGCACCCCGGCCAGCGCGGCCGCCGCGCCCGGATCGGCGGTCACGGACCGCCACAGACTCGGCGTCGCCTGCATCACCGTGATTTTTTCCTCGGTGAGGAGGGTGCGCAGCCGTTCGGGGTCGTGGACCAGCCCGGTGGGGGCGATGACGACGGTGGCGCCGGCGGTGAGGGGGGTGAACAACTCCAGCCCGGCGATGTCGAAGCCGATCGTGGTCACCGCCAGCAACCGGTCCCCGTCCGCCAGCGGAACCCGCTCCCGCATATCGGCCAGCAGGTTGGCCAGCGCGCCCCGGGAGACCACAACCCCCTTCGGCCGGCCGGTGGAGCCGGACGTGTAAAGGACGTAGGCGGCCTGCCCGGCATCCGTGGTGTGCGGCAGGGTGGTGACGGGCTCGGGTTCGCGGTCTGCCGCGTCGGCCATCCACGCCTCGTCCACCACCAGCACCGGCCGGGTCTCGTCCTGCATGAAGGCGAGGCGTTCGGCGGGGAAGTCGCCATCCAGCGGCAGATACGCACCCCCGGCCTTCAACACCGCCAGCAACGCCACCACCAGATCCGCCGAGCGGGGCAGCATCACCGCCGCATACCGTTCCGGTCCCACCCCCGCCTCGGCCAGCAGCCGCGCCAGGCGCTCACTGCGCGCATCCAGCTCCGCATACGACACGGGCAGCCCGTCGAACACCACCGCCGCAGCCTCCGGCACCCTGCCCGCCTGCGCCCGGAACCCGGCCACCACATCCGCAGCCACAACCGCGGTCCGGGTGCCGTTCCACTCCTCCAGCACCCGCCGCCGCTCACACTCCTCCAACACCCGCACCCGGCCCACCCGGGTCTCCGGCGCCGCCACCACCGTCTCCAGCACCCGCACGAGCTGCTCCGCCACGCCCTCCGCCAGGTCGCGGCCGACCAGGTCGGGGCGGAAGTCGAGCCGGAAGTTCATGCTGTCGCCGCTGGTGCCGGGGATCGCGGCCAGGCCCAGGGCGTAGTGCGTGCCGCCGCGGATCTCCGCGTCGTCGAGGGAGAGGCCGGCGCGTGCGGCGGAGGCGGCGATGGCCTCGTGGTCGAGTGGGAAGTTCTCGAACACCGTGAGGGTGTCGAAGAGTTCGCCCGCGCCGACGGCGCGCTGCAGTTCGGCGAGGCCGATGTGCTGGTGGTCGACGAGGTCGGCCTGCTCGTCTTGGAGGCGCCGGAGGAACTGGGCGATCGTCTCCGCCGGGCGCAGGCTTGCGCGCAGCGGGAGGGTGTTGACGAAGAGGCCCACCATCTCGTCGGCGCCGGTGAGTTCGGCCGGCCGCCCGGCTGCCGTCACGCCGAACACGACGTCGTCGCGGCCGGTGAGGCGCCCGAGCAGCAGGGCCCAGGCCGCCTGCACCATGGTGTTGGGCGTGACGCCGTGGCGGCGGGCGGCCCGGGTGAGGGCGCGGGCGGTGTCGTCGGACAGGGCGAAGCGGATGCGCTGCTGGGCCGCGGGTTCGGTTCCCGGGCGGTCGGTGCCGACTCTCGTCGGTTCGTCGATTCCGGCCAGTGCGGCGCCCCACGCCCCGAGTGCCGCGTCGCGGTCGCGTCCCGCCAGCCAGCCGAGGTAGTCGCGATAGGGGCGTACGCGAGGCGGCTGTGCTGCCGTGCCGACGCCGGCGGTTGTCTCGGCGTACGCGGCGAGCAGGTCGCGTACGACCAGGGGCAGGGACCAGCCGTCGAGCACGATGTGATGGTTGGTCAGGACGAGCCGCCACCGGTCGGTGGCGAACCGGGCCAGGGTGAACCTGATCAGCGGCGGTTCGGCCAGGTCGAAGCGGGTCCACCGCTCTTCGTCGAGGAGGCTCTGCCAGGCCGTCTCGCGCGCGGTCTCGTCGAGGTGGCTCAGCTCGGCCTCGCGCCACGGCGCGGTGGCGGTGCCGGCGACGGCGGCGAGGGCGCGGCCGCTGTCGACCTGCCGGAAGCCGCAGCGCAGTACGGCGTGGCGGGCGAGAACCGTGTCGGCCGCGGCGCGCAGGGCCGCGGTGTCGAGGGTGCCGTCGAGGGTGAGGACCAGCTGCGCGTTGTAGTGGTCGAGGGCCGCGGTGTCGAACTGGTTGTGGAAGAACAGGCCTTCCTGGAGGGGCGAGAGCGGCAGTACGTCCACGGTGCCGGGGGCCGCTGCCTTCACCTGGGCGATTTCCTGGTGCGACAGTTCGATCTGCGTGGCGGGCTCGGCCCCGGCCGCGCCGTCGTCCTCCGGTGTGACCGAGGCGAGCTCCGCCACGGTCCGGTGGCGGAAGACGTCCCGGGCCGTGAGCCGCAGTCCGGACCGGCGGGCGCGGCCGACCAGGCGCGTGGCCATGATGCTGTCGCCGCCGGAGGCGAAGAAGTCGTCGTCGATGCCGACTTCGGGCAGGCCGAGTACGTCGGCGAAGAGCGCGCAGAGGGCGGTCTCCCGCGCGGTGCGGGGCGCGCGTCGCTCCGTGTCGTCGTTGCCGTAGTCCGGGACGGGAAGGGCCTTGCGGTCCAGTTTGCCGTTCGGGGTCAGCGGCAGCGAGGGCAGCGCGACGAACGCGGCGGGGATCATGTAGTCGGGCAGTGACGCGGCGAGGTGTGTCCGCAGGGCCGTCGTGCCGGGGTCGGCGGCGGTGCCTGGCACCACGTATGCGACCAGGCGCCGGTCGCCGGGCCGGTCCTCGCGTACGACGACGGCGGCGCGGGCCACCGAGGGGTGGCGCAGCAGGACGGACTCGATCTCACCGAGTTCGATGCGGAACCCGCGGAGTTTGACCTGGTCGTCGGCGCGCCGCTGGTATTCCAGCCGCCCGTCCGGCGTCCAGCGGACCACGTCGCCGGTCCGGTACATGCGGGTTCCGGGTGCGCCGAACGGGTCGGCGACGAAGCGTTCGCCGGTCAGCGCCGGGCGGCCGTGGTAGCCGCGGGCGAGTCCGGCACCCGCGATGTACAACTCGCCGGAGACGCCGGCGGGCACGGGGCGCAGCGCCCGGTCCAGGACGTACACGCGGGTGTTGAGGATGGGCCGGCCGATGGAGACGGAGGTGTCCGCCGTGACGTCGGAGGCCGTGGACCAGATGGTCGTCTCGGTCGGTCCGTAGAGGTTGGTGACGGACGCGGTGACGGCGCTGAGGGTCTGCGCGAGCGCGGTGGGGAGTGCCTCGCCGCCCACGAGGGCGCGTACGTCCTTCAGGGCGTCGTCGGGCTCGGCGGCCAGCGCGTGCCACAGGCTGGGGGTGGCCTGCATGACGGTGACGGCCTCGCGGGCGATGAGCGTGCGCAGCGCGTCCGGGTCGCGGACCTCGTCGCGGTCGGCGAGCACGATGGAGGCGCCGGACAGCAGCGGCAGGTACAGCTCGAGTCCGGCGATGTCGAAGCCGACCGTGGTCACGGCGAGCAGCCGGTCGTCCGCCGTCAGATCCAGCCGGTGGGCCATGGCAGCGAGGAAGTTGTCGAGGGCCCTGCGGGGGATCACTACCCCCTTGGGCCGGCCGGTGGAGCCGGACGTGTAGATCACGTAGGCGGGGTGGTCTTCGCGGGGGGCGGCCGTGCGCTCCCGCTGGTGCAGGTTGGCGACGGGCAGGGCGCTGGTGCGGGCCTGGTCGAGCAGGAGGCGCGGCACGTCCGAGCCGGGGATGCGGTCGTCGAGTCCGCCGGTGGTCAGCACGAGGGAGGGGCGCGCGTCGTCCAGGACGTAGGCGATCCGGTCGGCCGGGTACTCGGGGTCGACGGGCAGGTAGGCCGCGCCCGTCTTGAGGACGGCGAGGAGAGCCACGACGAGTTCGGTGGAGCGCGGCAGGGCCACTGCGACGTACTGTTCGGGTCCGATGCCGCGCTGCACGAGGAGCCGTGCCAGCTGGTTGGCGCGGGCGTTCAGCTCGCCGTAGGTGGTCCTGGTGGTGCCGTGGACGAGGGCCACTGCCTCGGGGGTGTGCTGGGCGCGGGTCTCGAAGAGTTCGGGCAGCGAGCGGCCGGGGAGCGGGTGCGCGGTGTCGTTCCAGTCCGTGAGGATCCGTACGCGCTCGTCCCCGTCGAGCAGGTCGACGTCGCCCACCGGCTGGTCCGGGTCGGCCGCGAGCGCGGTCAGGAAGGCGACGAAACGCTCCTGGTGCGCGACGAGTTCGGCTTCGGTGTAGAGCGCGGGGTTGGCGTCGAACTCGAGCAGTACGCCGCGCTCGGAGGTCGCCGGGTCGCCGAAGGACACCACGGACAGGTCCTTGACCGGGCCGGTCCACAGCGGATGCATGACGGTGTCGTGGCCGCCGAAGCGGATCTCCTGCCCGAAGGACATGGCGTTGACGGTGACGGAGTGCAGTGCGCCGCTGCTGCCGGAGAGGCTGAGGTCGCGGTGCAGGTCCTCGCTGCGGTAGCGCTGGTGCCTGAACGCGCCGCCGAGCCGCGTGGCGACCTGCTGGACGAGGCCTGCCAGGGTGGCGTCCGGCGTCACGGCGAGGCGCAGCGGCACCTCGTTGGCGAACATCGCGGGTGTGGCGAGCGCACCGGGGGTGGGGCGAGCCGTGGTGGGCAGACCGACGACCACGTCGTCGGCGCCGGTGAGGCGGTGAGTGTAGGCGGCGACCGCGGCGAGCAGCACGGCCGACCAGCGGCCCGCTCCGGCGAGCCGTGCCGTGCGGTCGGCGGGCAGTTCGACGGTGCGCCGCAGGGCGACCGGCGAGGGTTCGGCGACCCTGCCCGTCAGCGGAGCAGGCTCGGGCAGGTCCGCGAAGGCGGCCTGCCAGTACGCGCGGTCCTCGTCGTGGCGTGGGGAGGAGCGGTAGTCGTGGTCCTGGCCGACGAGGTCGGCCAGCGGGCGGAACCGGGCGACGGGAGGTTCCTGGCCCGCGGCCAGCTCGGTGTACGTCCGGGCGAGTCGGCGGCAGTACACGGACTGCCCGTAGCCGTCCAGGACGATGTGGTGGTGGCGGAAGTAGAGCAGTGACCGGCTCTCACCGGTGTGGAAGAGGGCGTGCGTGTACAGCGGGCCCGTCCGCAGGTCCGACGGGGTGAGCAGGTCGGCGTCCATCCACGCGCGGGCGGCGGCCGTGGGGTCGGGCTCGGCGGCGACATCCAGAACGTGCAGGGGGATGTCGCCGCCGGCCGGCCGTACGATCTGCCACAGCTCGTCGCCGTCCTCGTCGAAGTGGACGCGCAGCGCCTCGGTCTCCGCGACCGTACGGCGGACCGCCTCGGTCAGCAGAGCGGGGTCGACCCGTCCCGCGATCTCGAAGTAGGTCGCGCAGTTGTACAGCGGGCTGTCGGGGGCCAGTTGCTGACCCACCCAGATTCCCGTCTGCGCGGCCGAAACAGCCCGACGAACCCCATGCTCAGACACTGCACACCTACCCACGTTCTCTTCGCTCTCCGGACGGGCTCTTCTGCACAGGTGGACCGGGGACCGCGGGCTGCCCGTGCCCGTGGTGCCGCCGAACGGTCAGGCCGCGAGGGGCAGTTCGGCGGAGATGACGGCGACGAGCCTGTCGACGGTCGGCTCGTCCCACATGACGGTGGGTTCGAGGCTCACGCCGATGTGGTCCTCTATCTCCGCGACGACCGTGAGGGCGTAGATGGAGTCGAGGCCGTAGCTCCCGAGGGGTTCGTCGGTCTGTATGTCGTCGGCGGACATGTCCAGGTGTGCGGCGATGCGCTCCTTGAGCCAGGTCGTGAGCTCCTCGGACGACAGGCTGGAGCCGGAGTTGCCGGTGGCGAAACTCGACATGATCAGTTCTCCTGGGGGTTGTGGTCGGCGAGTCGTCGCCTGACCAGGCCGAGACTCGTGGCGGACTCGTGGCGCTCGATCAGCTCGTCGAAGAGTCGCTGTTCGAGGTCGGGGGGCAGCCGTTCGGGCGGGCTGCCGGGCGACAGCGGGATCCTGGCCAGCACCGCGGCGAGCCAGGCGGGGTCGGTGAGGAACGGGTCCGGGTGGCTCTGGTTGACGCGCCACAGCTCGACGCACGCGGCGGCCGCCAGAACGTTCACGTAGCGGTGGGTGAGGTCGTACGACGCCGAGCTCGCCGCGACGGACCGTTCGACGGGGGGCAGGTCCGCGCATTCCGCGGTGAGGCTGCGGAGTTCTCCGGTGAGGTGGCCGCCGACCCGGCGGATCACGGGGTGGGCGAGCAGCAGGGCCGGCTCCGCGTCCAGGCCCGCGGCCAGCGAGGAACTGAGGCGCTCGCGTCCGGCGGCGGTGACGGTCAGCCGGTCGAAGGGGATGGGCGGCAGTTCGGCGTCGAGGCGGAAGAGCTCCTCGGGCGCGGCCTGACCGGCCGGCCACGATCGGCGGGCCAGCAGCGGAAGCTGCGGCAGGAGCGACATCTGACAGGCGGCGCGGGCGGCGTGCCCGAAGCCGGCCGGCTGGACGTCGCGCAGCAACTTCTGGAAGATGGCGTGCTCGCCCTCGCGGATGTAGAAGTGGGCGCCGAGGAGGGTGGACAGCCGGTGCATGGCGTCCATCAGGATCCGGGAGATGAAGAACTTGACGGCCTGCGCGTAGATCCCGGTCTCGGCCGGGACGAGGTGGATGGCGCGGGCTCCGACGGTGGCGAACGCGTCGCACAGCAGCAGGTCGGCGTGGGCGGCGGCCAGCACGGACCGCACCTCGGGAAGGTCGACGGCCCGGCGTCCGTACAGCTTCCGCGAGGTCAGGTGCCGCAGGGTGGTGCGCAGCCCGGTGTCGAGCATGCCGTTGAACATCGCGACCAGCGTGGTGCGGGTGATCTGGAAGGACTTCAGTGCCGTCTCCAGGCCCTGGCCCTGCCGTCCCACGATGCTGTCGGCGGGTAGCGGGCAGTCGTCGAACTCGATGCCGCCGAGATGGACTCCGCGCATGCCGACGCTGGGGAAGCGGGGCAGATCGAGCATCCGGCCCGCGGGGACGGAGGACTTGTCGACGAGGATCTGGGAGTGGCTGCGGCTGCCCGGGCGGCGGTCGGTGCGCGCGAACATGACGACGGCGTCGGAGCGTCGGAGGTTGGTGACCACCTCCTTGCGCCCGTTGAGGAGGAGGCGTCCGTCGGGTCCGGGCAGGGCCTCGAACTCCATTCCGGCCATGTCGTTGCCGTGGGCCAGTTCGTGGTAGGCGACGGAGACCTTCCGGTTGCGCAGGAGCAGTCCGGCGACGTGCCGGCGCTGCTCCTCGCTGCCCGCGGTCCAGATGTTGACGGCCGCGATGAAGGAGCTGACGCCGTAGCCCAGGCCCAGGCAGGGATCGCGCCGGTAGACCGACCGCATGATCTCGATGAGGTCGTCCAGTCGGGTCAGGCGCCCGCCGTACTCGGGCGGCACGAACTCGGCGTTGAGCCCGTACGCGTCGAGCGCCTGCTCCCCGGCGGCGAACATCTCGGCCCGCTCGTCGGCGGCGAGGATCTGCCGGAAGCCCAGCGGGTTGGCCGGATGCCGGGGATCGCCCAGGTGCTGTTCCAGTGCGTCGGCCCGGTGCGGGAACGCCAGGCCGGCGGTCGCGGTGGCCGTGCTGGTCATAAGGCACTCCTGACTTTCGCCCGGCGCCCGAGTGCGGCGGTGAGGGTCGGTGTCGCCGTGCCGAGCGCGTGCTCGGCGAGTCGGTCGTAGGCCTCGGGGCCCGCTGCACCGGGGCTGTGGCCGAGGCGGGTGAGGACGGTGCTCAGGCAGGCCCGCAGCCACAGTGCGTCGTGCCACACGGTCGGCGGGCCGCCGGGGTCCGGTGCCTCGGGGGCGTTGTTCAGCCACAGGTGCAGACAGGCCGCCGCCGCGAAGCACAGTTCGTAGCGCTCGGCCTGCGCGAAGGCGGCCGCGGGTACGTCCCGTGCGGTCCGTCGCTGCGTGCCGAGCTCCCGGTGCAGGGCGTCCGTCTCGTCCTTGATCCGTTCGGCGAGGCCGGCCACCTCGGCGGGGAGCAGCCCGGCCTCGGCCTGGGCGCGGACGCGTGCGACGGCGTCCGGCAGGCTCTGCACCACGCTGCAGCCGCCCTGGGAGATCAGCGCGAGCCGCTCGCGGTCGAACTCCGGTACGGATACGGCGAGCCGGGTCGCGGCGGCGACGCCCGCCGGGTCGGTCCGGCCGCGCCGGTAGCCGGTGGCGAGGAGGGGGAACTGGTCGATCAGGGCGTTGCGGTTGACGGCCGTGTTGCCGTCGAAGATGGCGATGACCCGGTGGTCGCGCTCCAGCTTGGCGAACGCCCCGTCGGCGTACTCCTCGGTGAGGAAGCTTCTGACGCCCAGGAGTTCCGCGCTGCGGTCGAGGATGCCCTGCACCAGGTCGGGTACGAGGGCCTTGGCGACCGCGGAGGTCACGCTCATCTCCCCGGTGAGCGCGTGGATGCTGCGGCTCGCCACGATGCCGGTGGCTTCCGCCAGCAGCTGTGCGGCGGTGATCTCGCCCAGGATGCGGCGGATCCGTGGCAGTTCGCTCAGGGTACGGCCGTACAGGCGGCGGCCGCGTGCGTAGTCGGAGGCGATCCTGAGGGCGGTGTCGCCGGCCCCGAGGGACAGCGCCACGCAGATGGTCCGGGTGAGCTGGAGGGCCTTGAGGACGATCTCCACGCCGGCCCCGGTCTCGCCGACGAGCGCCGCGGCGGGTACTTCGGCCTGGTGGAAGGCGATGCCGCTGATGTCCGCGCCGCGGACGCCGTGGGTGGGGACTTTGGGCAGACAGGTGAACGACCCGTCCGCGAGGCGCCGCTTGTCCACCAGGAACAGGCTGAAGCCCCGGGGGCCGCCGTCCGGTTCGGTGCGGGCGAGGACGCAGACGAGGTGACCCCGGGTGGCGTTGTTGATCAGCCACTTCTCACCGTCGAGGAGCCAGCCGCCGGCGGTCCGGGTCGCCGTGACCTGTCCGGCGAGCAGATCGCTGCCGTGCTGCCGCTCGGTGAGGCCCCAGGACGCGATCGCCCCGGAGAGGACCAGCTGCCCCGTCCGGTCGGCCTGTTCGGCGGTCCCGGCCACCCATACCGACGCCGCGCCGAGGAACGTCTTGCCGTGCGCCACCGCGACGGTCAGGTCGCGGCGGGCGACGGTGCGCAGCAGCAGCATGAGTTCGGTGTGGTCGTCCAGCCTGCCACCCGCCGTGACGGGTACGTAGTGCGCGTGGAGACCGAAGTCGTCGAGAACCCGGCACGCGGCGGACGGGAACGCCTCCCGCCGGTCGAGTTCGGCCAGCGCCCCGGGCCGGAACGACGCGTGTTCGTCGCCCGAGGCTCCCAGCGCCGAGTCCAGGGCTTCGACGGCGGACCGGTGCACCGTGCGGCTGTCCTCCGCGTCCCGCTCCGCGGGTTCCTCGTGTTCCTGGTCCGTGCGGCCGTACGGCGCGGTGCGGGCGGTGGCGGGGCGCGCGTTCACGCCTGCCTCGCAGGGGTGCGACGGGAGTCCTTCAGGCCGGTGTCCAGGTGGAGCGTTCTGAGGTCGCCGGCCAGGAACAGCTCGCGCATCGCGGCCCGCTGGATCTTGCCGCTGGTGGTGCGGCTCACCCCGCCGCGCCGCAGCAGGACCACCGCGTGCACGCCGGTGCCGAACTCGCGGGCCACCGTCTGCCGCATGCCGGCGGCGAGCTTCGCGAGGACGTCCGCGCCGAGCCGGCCCCGGACCTCGTGCGTGACGACGATGCGCTCCTCGTCACGGTCCGGGCCGGGCACCGGGACCGTGAACACGGCCCCGAACAGGCCCTTCAGGTCGTCGTGCTGGGCGCGCAGTTCGTGCTCGATGTCCTGCGGGTAGAGGTTGCGGCCGCGGACGATCAGCGTCTCCTTGATCCGGCCGGTCACAAGGATCTCGCCCTCGTGCACCAGTCCCAGGTCCCCGGTCCGCAGGAACCCGCCCTGTCCGTCGGCGGTCTCGGCCCGGAAGGTCTCCCGGGTGACCTCCGGCCGCTCCCAGTAGCCCTGGGCGACGCTGTCACCCTTCAGCCAGAGCTCACCGACCCTGCCCTGCGGCAGGACCTCACGGGTGTGCGGATCCACGACGCGCACGGTGTAGTCGTGCGCGGTGCCGCAGGCCACCAGGGCCCTGGTGCGCGGGGACGCCTGGGCCGGCACGAACTCGTGCCGCGCCAGCGCCTCCGCGTCGACATGCCGGACGACCGGCTCCCGGGAGCCCGCGCCCGAGATGAACACGGTGGCCTCCGCCATGCCGTAGCAGGGGGTCGGCGAGCCGGCGCGGAAGCCGGCCGCCGCGAACCGCTCGGCGAAGGCGGTCAGCGTGGCCGCCTGCACGGGTTCCGATCCGTTGGGTGCGTACGTCCAGCGGGAGAGGTCCAGTCCGGCGATCAGCTCGTCGGTGACCTGACGGGCGCACAGCTCGTAGGCGAAGTTGGGTGCGGGCGACCAGTGGAGGCCGTACACGTCGACCATCCGCAGCCACCAGTGCGGCCGCTTCAGGAACGTGGTGGGGGACATGAGTACGCAGGAGCCGCCCAGCACGAGCGGGGGCAGCAGGACCGCCATCAGTCCCATGTCGTGGTAGTGCGGAATCCAGGAACCGAAGCGGGTCGACCCGTCCATCCCGAAGGCACGGCGCAGGCTGTCCACGTTGTGCAGCAGATTGCCGTGGGTGACCATCACGCCCTTCGGCTCGCCGGTGGAGCCGGAGGTGTACTGGAGCAGCGCGAGCGTGTCGTGACCGAGCGGCGGCGCCACCCACCCGTCCGGATCCGCCCGCTCCGCCTCGTCCGTCACCAGGATGTCGTCCGCCCCGACCGCCTCCTGGCCGACGGCCCACTCGCGGACGTCGGCGTGGACGCCGGAGTTCGTCAGGACGATGCCGACCCCGGCGTTCTCGGCGATGGCCGTGACCCGTTCGCGCTGGTGACGGTACTGCCCGGGCAGCGGCGCCGGCACGGCGACCACACCGGCGTACAGGCAGCCCAGGAACGCGGCCGCGAAGTGGATGCCCTCCGGGTACAGCAGGAGGGCGCGGTCGCCGGGCACCAGCCGCGCGCCCAGCCGCACGGCGATTTCCCGAGCCGCCGTGTCGAGTTCCGCAAAGGTCAGCGTTTCGTCGACCTTTTCAGCGGAGAGGTCGCGCACGAAAGTCACCGCGGGCGCTTCGGGCTGGGACAGTGCATTTCTGCGAAACGCATCGGTGACGCTGGGAAGATCTACGACAGCAATCGGCATGGGCCATTCCCCCAAAAACGCGGCACACAACGCGCGGCTCACGACAGAATTCCATCTGGCGGGGGAACATAACCACTGCGCCCGAGGCCAGTCAACAGACCATGAACGCCGGCCCGGCACCCGGAATGACACCGAGAGTAGTGACCACGTCACAACGGGTCGACAAAGTGGCGCTGTTCTCGCCGTAATAGGCGGTTGCGGAAGCCCACGTCGTCGGCCGCGCCACACCAGATACCTGCGCTTATTCAGCCTCCCCTTAATCCGGTGACAGGGTCGGTGCACTCGTGTTCAATACTCGTGCCCAGCCGTCGAGGGCATTGCATAAACAACGAGAGGTGCGGGAGTGAAGCAGACCGGACTCGAGGATATTCTGCCGCTGACTCCGCTGCAGGAAGGCCTGCTCTTTCATGGCCTTTACGATCCGGACGTCGAAGACGTCTACGTCTCCCAGCACATCCTCGACATTTCCGGACCGCTCGACACCACGGCCCTGCGTTCGGCCGCCGACGCGCTGCTGGCCCGCCACGCCAGCCTGCGCGTGGGATTCCGGCACGAGGGACTCAGAACGCCCGTGCAGATCGTGCCCCGGTCCGTGCGCACTCCCTGGCACGAGGAGGACCTCACCAGCGGGCCGGACGACGCGGCACGAAACGCCCGCGCCGAGGAGCTGCTGCGCGCCGACCGCGAGACCCGCTTCGACCTGTCCGCTCCCCCGCTCGTCCGGTTCACCCTGCTGCGGCTCGCCGACCGGCGGTACCGCTTCTCCCTGACGTTCCATCACCTCCTGCTGGACGGCTGGTCGCTGTCCGTGGTGCTGCACGAGCTCTTCGCCCTCTACGGCGACGGCGGCGACGCCCGCGCCCTGCCGCCCGTCACGCCGTACCGCACCTTCCTGGGCTGGCTCGCCCGCCAGGACCGGGACGGCGCCCGCGCGGCCTGGGCCGACGCCCTGTCCGGCCTGGCGGAACCGACGCTGGTGGCGTCCGGCCGGTCCGGCTCCGGCACAGCCGTTCCCGAGCGCGTCACCTTCTCCCTCACCCAGGAGCAGACCGAGCAGCTCACCGGCCGGGCACGCGCCCTCGGACTCACCGTCAGCACCCTCGTCCAGGGTGCGTGGTCCCTGCTGCTGTCCAAGATCCTCGGCCGGGACGACGTCACCTTCGGCGTCACCGTCTCTGGCCGGCCGCCGGAGCTCCCCGGCATCGAGAGCATGGTCGGGCTGTTCATCAACACGGTTCCGGTCCGCGTACGCCTGCGCTCCGCCGAGCCGGTCGGACAGTTGCTTGGGCGCCTCCACCAAGCCCAGCTGGCCCTGCTCCCCCACCAGCATCTCGGCCTCACCGACATCCAGCAGGCGACGGGGCTCTCCCAGCTCTTCGACACCATGGTGGTCTTCGAGAACTACCCCCACGACGCCGGACGGCTGTCCGCGTCCACCACCGAACCCCAGGACGCGAACGTCCCTTCCGACCCGGTCCACGTCGTCGGCCAGAGCACCAGCGACCGCTCCCACTACCCCCTGACCTTGGTCGCCCTGCCGGGCACCACGCTGCGCTTCCGCCTCGACCACCGGCCGGACGTGTTCGACAGGACGCAGGCCGAGGCGCTGATCGAGCGGTTTGTGCGGGTGTTGGAGGCGGTGGTGGGGGATCCGTCTCGGCCGGTGGGGCGGGTGGAGGTGTTGTCGTCCGAGGAGCGGGCCGGTCTGGTTGCGGCGTGGACGGATGTGTCTGCCGGGCCTGTGGGTGGTCTGACGTTGGCGGGGTGGTTCGCGCGGCAGGTGCTGGCGTCGCCGGGTGCGGTGGCCGTCTGCTGTGACGGGGTGGCGCTGTCGTATCGGGAGTTGGACGCGCGGGCCAATGGGCTGGCGCGGTTGCTGATCGAGCGGGGCGCGGGTCCTGAGCGGTTGGTGGCGGTGGCGTTGGAGCGGTCGGTGGATCTGGTGGTGGCGTT
>NZ_JBHXSG010000122.1:0-13079 GCF_042714835.1 Streptomyces sp. NPDC058678
CGCCCTGCTCACCGCGATCCCCACCCTGATCGTGTACTTCGTGCTCCAGCGCCAGTTCGTCAGCGGACTGACCCTGGGCGCCAACAAGGGCTGACCGCCCCCAGCTTGAAAGAGATGTCCGTGCACAACCCCTTCACCCCGGTCGCCTCCGTGTCCGTGGACCCGCGCACCGCCCGCGTCCACGAGGAGGGCTGGCAGTCCTGGAGCCCCAGCGGCGCCTACGCCCTCGACGAGACGCCGTACCGCCCGACGAACGACAACTGGGCGACGGTCTGCTACCGACCGGGCGTCACCGTCCCCGAGGGCACCTTCCAGGGCGAGGGCCTGCTGGCGCTCGACCCGGGTGACGGATCGCCGGTCCGGCTGTGGGCGGCGGCGGAGCCGCTGACGGAGGTCCCCTCGATCCGCCTGCTCGTCGAGGGCGACACGGCGGAGATCAGCGCCGACGGCCCGGTGAAGGAGTTCACGGGCACGGGCATCCAGTCGACGCTGGCGGACTGGGCCGCCGGTCTCGGGGTCGCGGCCCCGGGACCGGCCCCCACGGTCTGGTGCTCCTGGTACGAGTACTTCACGGCCGTCACCGAGGACGACATCCACGAGAACCTGCGCGCGATGGACACCCTCGACCTGCCCATCGACGTCGTGCAGATCGACGACGGCTATCAGAAGGCCCTCGGCGACTGGCTCACCCTCTCCGGCCGCTTCCGCTCCCGCGCCGGCATCGCCGAGGCGATCCGCGCCCGGGGCCGCCGGGCCGGCATCTGGACGGCACCCTTCCTCGTCGACCCGGCGAGCGACCTGGCCGCCGAGCACCCCGACTGGCTGGTCCGGGGAGCCGACGGCGGCTTCGCGCACGCGGGCCGCAACTGGGGCCACGACCTGAGCATCCTCGACACCACCCACCCGGCCGCGGCGGAGTACCTGGCCTCGGTCTTCACGACCCTGCGCTCAGAGGGGTACGACTACTTCAAGGTCGACTTCCTGTACGCGGGCGCCATGGACGGCGTACGGCACGGCTCGGACGACGCCCTCCAGGCGTACCGCTCCGGTATCGAGCTGATCCGCGAGGCGATCGGCCCGGACGCGTACCTGCTGGGCTGCGGCGCGCCCCTGCTCCCCTCCATCGGCCTGTTCGACGCGATGCGGGTCAGCCCCGACACCGCCCCGCACCGCCGCCCCGAGGCCGACGACTACTCCCAACCCGGCCAGGACCCGGCGGAGTTCACCGGCGTCGGCCGCCAGTGGCAGCACGGCCGCCTCTGGATCAACGACCCCGACTGCCTGATGGCCCGCCCCGCGGTGGAGACCCGGGAGCGGTGGGCGGCACATGTGGCGGCGACGGGCGGCCTGATGGCGTCCAGCGACCGGCTGTTGTCGCTGGACCAGTGGGGCGTGGAGACAACCCGTCGGCTCCTCACGGGAGCTGCCCGGTGAGCACCTTGAACGTTCCGGGCATCGCCTACGGCGGCGACTACAACCCCGAGCAGTGGCCCGAGGAGGTCTGGGCCGAGGACGTACGCCTCATGCGTGAGGCCGGCGTCACCATGGTCAGCGTCGGCATCTTCTCCTGGGCGCTGCTCGAGCCGTCCGAGGGTGTGTACGACTTCACACTCCTGGACCGGATCCTGGACCTGCTCCACGAGAACGGCATCGCCGCCGACCTGGCGACGCCGACGGCGGCCCCACCGGCGTGGTTCTTCCGCGCGCATCCTGAGGCGCTCCCGGTGGACCGGGACGGCCGCGGACTGTCGTACGGCAGCCGTCAGACGTTCTGCCCGAGCAGCCCCGCCTACCGCGAGGCCGCCCTGCGGATCGCGGGGGAACTCGCCGCGCGGTACGCCGCTCACCCGGCCGTCGTGATGTGGCACGTCCACAACGAGTACGGCTGCCACAACGCGGAGTGCCACTGCGACACGAGCGCGGCGGCGTTCCGGGTCTGGCTGCGGGCGAAGTACCGGAGTCTCGATGCGCTGAACGACGCCTGGGGCACCACCTTCTGGAGCCAGCGGTACTACGACTGGGACGAGATCATCCCGCCCCGCGCCACCGGTGCCGTCCCCAACCCGACCCATCAGCTGGACTGGCGCCGCTTCTGCAGCGACGAGCTGCTGTCGCTGTACAAGGCGGAGCGGGCCGTCCTGCGAGAAGCGGCCCCCGGCACACCGGCCACCACCAACTTCATGGTGATGTACGCCTTCGACGCGCTGGACTACTGGCGCTGGGCCCCCGAACTGGACGTCGTCTCCAACGACCACTACCTCCGCTCCACCGACCCGGAGTCGGAGATCGACATCGCGCTGAGCGGCGACCTGGTCCGCTCGCTGGCGGGCGGCCGGCCCTGGCTGCTGATGGAGCACTCGACGGGCGCGGTCAACTGGCAGCCGGTCAACCGGGCCAAGACGGCGGGGGAGTTGCGGCGCAACGCCCTCGCCCATGTGGCACACGGCGCCGACGGCATCGCCTACTTCCAGTGGCGGGCCGCCAAGGCGGGCGCCGAGCAGTGGCACTCGGCGATGCTGCCGCACGCGGGCACGGACAGCCAGATCTGGCGGGACGTGGTCGCACTCGGCGCCGACCTGAAGGCACTGGCCGAGGTGCGCGGCAGCACGGGCACGGCGTCCGTGGCCGTCGTCTGGGACTGGAACGCCCGCTGGGCCCTGGAACTCCCGTCCCAGCCGAGCGAACAGGTCCGCTACCTGGACCTGGTCCGTGCCTGGTACGAGCCCCTGTGGCGGTCGGGCGTCGCCGTGGACTTCGTACGCCCGGACGCCGACCTGTCGTCGTACCGACTGGTGCTGGCCCCGAACCTCTACCTGGTCGACGACGAGGGCGCGGCGAACCTGACGCGCTTCGCGGAGGGCGGCGGCACGCTGGCGGTCGGCTTCCACAGCGGGGCCGTCGACGAGAACTGCCATGTACGGCTCGGCGGTTACCCGGGCGCGTTCCGGGACGTGCTCGGTGTGTACACGGACGAGCTGTTCCCGCTGCTGCCGGGCGAGTCGGTGAGCCTGAGCGGGGGTGGCACGGCGTCGCTGTGGTCGGAGCGCGTGCGCCTGGCCGGCGCCGAGGCGATCACCTCGTACACCGAAGGCACGCTCACCGGCATCCCGGCGGTGACGCGTCACGACTTCGGCACGGGTACCGCGTGGTACGTGGCGACCCTGCCGGACCCGTCGACGCTGGCCGCGCTCCTGGACCGCGTCCGCGCGGAGGCGGGCGTGGCGCCGGTCCGGGTGACGCCCGAGGGGGTGGAGGCGGTGCTGCGGCGCGGGCCGGAGGCCGACTACCTCTTCCTGATCAACCATGGTGACCGGGGCGCGGAGGTCGACGTGGCGCCGGACGCGACGGAGCTGCTGGCGGCCAAGCGGGTCGACGGCGGCCGGGTGACGGTGGCGCCGGGAGACGTCATGGTCGTACGGGAACCGCGCTCGACCACGCCATGAGCGGCCAGGGACGACCCCGTTGGCCTTCTTGCTGGCCAACCGGGTCGTCCCTACCCTGATCGTCGGGGCGTCGACCAGGGGGAGCGGCTGTGGTCAGAGAACCGTCCGGCGAAGAGATGCTCCAGGCGGTCGAGGCGCACGTCGCCCGGCGCGGCCTCACCACCCGGCTGACCTCGCCCGGCACGGCGGACCTCACCTGGCAGTCCCTGCTCGACTTCCGCGTCGTCCGGTCCATCGAGACCCGCGACGAGCGGCCGATGCGGGAGCCGGGCAGCCGGGGCGAGATCGCCGGCCGCCCGACGTACACCGACATCCGCGCGTACCGCGTCGACCCGCCGACCGACCCGGAGCGCCACAACGGCCTGCTGCTGGTGCGCCGGGGCACGCTCGACGAGGTCCTGTGCGGCGACTGCCACGGCGGTACCAACGAGTGCGCGGCGTGCGGCGGGCGCGGCCGCAGCGACTGCCCCCGGTTCGTCGACTGCGCCGCCTGCCAGGGAGGCCCCGACGCCTGCTGGGAGTGCGAGGGCACCGGCCGCCCGCGCACCCGCCGGTCCACGGCGTCCCGGCACCCCCACGCCACCGCCGGGGAACGGGCCGCTCGGGCCACCTGCACACGCTGCCGGGTTCCGGACGTGGCCTGCCCGAAGTGCCGTGGCCGACGCCAACTGGACTGCCCTGCCTGCAAGAAGGCCGGTTTCGTGGAGTGCGAGGCCTGCGAGGGCACGAAACGGGTCACCCACCAGGAGTGCCAGGGCACCGGCCGCTTCACCGTCTGGACGGAGGGATTCGTGGACCACACCCCTCACCACGACAAGGAGCGACAGCTCGGCAGGCTGGACCTGCGGCGCTCGACCGGCAACGCGGGCGACTGGCGCGAGACCGTCCTGACAAAGGCCACCGACAAGCTTCCGGACGACCTCGAAGACGCCCACCGGGAGCTGGTCACGCCCCGACTGGCCGTGCGCAAAGGGGAAGTGGCCCGCCGCGTGACCCTCCGCCACCTCCCCCTGGCCGTCGTCAGGGTCCACGCCGACCCGCACCGCGACTACTACGTCTTTCCCTCCCGCACCGGCATCGAGGTCGCCTCCCGTCCCACGAGGGAACGCGTCCGCCACTTCGCCGCGATCACCGCGGCCGCGGCGGTCGTCGTGGCCCTCGTGGTGGCGCTGGTGGTGGCGGTGCTGGGGTGAGGCACCTCGGGGCGCGGCACCCCCGTCGGATACCGCGCCCCGTCCCCCGCTTCCCCCTGGGTGTTAGTCCGTTGCCGCCAGCGGCGGCAGGTCCTGCGACGTCACCGGCGGAAGCGCTCCCGTGCGGGCCGCCTGGGCGTACCAGTGGGCGCTCGACTTCGGGGTGCGGGCCAGCGTCGCGTAGTCGACGTACACCGCGCCGAAGCGCTTGCCGTAGCCGTACGCCCACTCGAAGTTGTCCATCAGGGACCACAGGTAGTAGCCCCGGACGTCCGCGCCGTCCGAGATGGCGCGGCGGACCGCGCGCAGATGGCCGTGGAGATACGCGATCCGCTCGGGGTCGTGCACGCGGCCGTCGGGGTCCGGCTTGTCGTCGTAGGCCGCGCCGTTCTCGGTGATGTACAGCGGCAGACCGGGAGCCTCGCGCGAGTAGCGCATGATCAGGTCCTGCAGGCCCGTCGGGTCGATCGTCCAGCCCATCTCCGTACGCTCACCCGGAGTCTGGTGGAAGGCGACGTCGTCCGCCCCCGGCCAGGGCGAGTACGAGCTGGAGCCGTGGCCGTCGGCGCGCGGGCCGTTCGCGTGCGGGTCGGTCGCCGAGACCAGCGCCGGCGTGTAGTAGTTGAGGCCCAGCGCGTCCAGCGGCTGGTTGATGGCCGCCAGGTCGCCGTCCAGGACGTACGACCAGTCCGTGATCAGCTCCGTCGCCGCGAACAGCGTCTCCGGGTACGCGCCGTGCAGCATCGGCCCGTGGAAGACACCGTTGGCCAGGTCGTCGATCCTCCGGACCGCCGCCAGGTCCGCCGGGTCCGACGAAAGCGGCCTGACCACAGAGGAGTTGAGGCTCACCGCCACCGAGTTGCGGGCCGGCATCGCGGCACGCAGGGCCGTGGTGCCCAGGCCGTGCGCCAGGTTCAGGTGGTGCGCGGCCTTGAGGGAGGCCGCCGGGTCCGTACGACCGGGGGCGTGCACCCCGGAGGCGTAGCCCAGGAAGGCGCTGCACCACGGCTCGTTGAGCGTGATCCACTGCTCCACCCGGTCGCCGAGCGCCTCGCCGACGATCTGCGCGTACTCGGCGAAGCGGTACGCCGTGTCGCGCTCGGGCCAGCCGCCCGCGTCCTCCAACTCCTGCGGCAGATCCCAGTGGTAGAGGGTGACCGCCGGCTTGATGCCGTGCGCGAGCAGCTCGTCCACCAGGCGGCGGTAGAAGTCCAGGCCGACCTGGACCGCCGGACCCCGCCCCGTCGGTTGCACCCGCGGCCAGGAGATCGAGAAGCGGTACGAGGTCAGGCCGAGCTCCGCCATCAACGCCACGTCGTCGCGGTAGCGGTGGTAGTGGTCGACAGCGATGTCACCGGTCTCGCCGCCGGACGTCTTGCCCGGCGTGTGGCTGAAGGTGTCCCAGATGGAGGGCGTACGACCGCCTTCCCGCACCGCCCCCTCGATCTGGTAGGCGGAGGTCGCGGCGCCCCAGAGGAAGGCGGGGGGAAAGGTCACCGGGGTCGCCGGCGTTTCGGAATCAGGCATGGAAGCGCTCCCATAGGAGGTCGTGGAGACCGACAGGTGGAGGGGGGAGGGGAGAGGGGAGAGGAGGGGGAGAGAAGGGGCCGAGGCGGCGATGGCTCGGCCCCCGGAAGCAGGGGTGAACAGGGCAGGACTCAGCCCTTGACGGCGCCCTGCATGATGCCGCCCACGATCTGCTTGCCGAAGATGGCGAAGACGATCAGCAGCGGCAGCGTGCCCAGCAGCGCACCGGCCATGATCAGGGACTGGTCGGGCGTGAAGCCCCGGCCGAGTCCCGCGACAGCGACCTGCACGGTCGGGCTGCCGGTCTGGGTCAGCACCAGGAACGGCCACAGGAAGTCGTTCCACGTCTGGACGAACATCAGCATCCCCAGGACGGCCATCGCGGGCCGCGCGGCCGGGAACACCACGTGCCACACCACCCGCCAGCTGCTCGCGCCGTCCACCCGGGCCGCCTCGATGATCTCGTCCGGCAGCGCCTGGATCAGGTACTGCCGCATGAAGAACACGCCGAAGGCGCTCACCAGCGAGGGGAAGATGACGGCCTTCAGCTGGTCGGTCCAGCCGAGCTCGGCGACCATCATGTACAGCGGGATCACGCTGAGCTGCGGCGGCACCATCATGGTGCCGATCACGATCAGCATCATCGCGCCCCGGCCCTTGAAGCGCAGTTTGGCGAAGGCGAACCCGGCGATCGTCGACAGGAACACGACGGTCACCGCCGACACCCCCGCCACGAACGTGGTGTTGATGAACGCCTCGCCGAGGTTGGCGTCGTTCCAGGCGATCTCGAGGTTGTCGAAGAGGTTCGAGCCGAACCAGAACGGCGGCGGCGTCTGCGCCAGGCGCTGGGTGTCGCGCGAGGCGGCGATCGCCGTCCACACCAGCGGGAACAGCGAGCCGATGGTGAACAGGGCGAGGATGATGTACGCGACGGGACCGGCGTGCATCTGCCCGCCCGCGCGCGCCGACTTGGGCCGCCGTATCCGCTTGGGCTTCTGGTCGGTCGTATCCACCGGGGTCAGTGTCGTCGTCACGGCCGGTTCTCCTAACTACTGGCGCGCAGCCGGCGCGAGATGACGTAGTTGACGATCCCGATCACGATGAGGATCAGGAACATCGTCCAGGCGATCGCCGAGGCGCGGCCCAGGTGCTGGTTGACCCAGCCCTGCTCGTACAGGTACAGGCCGAGTGTCTGGAACTGGTGCTGGGAGCCGCCGGAGGTGCCCTTGTTCGCGTCGAACAGCAGGGGCTCGCCGAACAGCTGGGAAGCACCGATGGTCGACACGACCACGGTGAACAGGATGGTCGGGCGCAGCGACGGCAGGGTGACGTGGATGAACTGCCGCCACCGGTTGGCCCCGTCCAGGGCCGCCGACTCGTACAGGTCCTGCGGGATCGCCTGCATCGCGGCCAGGTAGATCAGCGCGTTGTAGCCGGTCCAGCGCCAGATCACGATCGACGAGACGGCGATCTGGGAGGCCCACTTGTCGTTCTGCCAGTCGATGTTGTCGAAGCCGACGGCGTTCAGCGCCCAGTTGATCATGCCGTAGTCGCGGCCGAAGAGCAGCACGAAGACCAGGGACGCGGCGGCGATCGACGTCGCGTAGGGCGCGAGCATCATGACCCGGTAGAAGGTCGAGCCGCGCAGCTTGTAGTTGAGGATGTGGGCGATGCCCATCGCCATCATCAGCTGCGGAACCGTGGAGATGATGCCGATGGTCAGGGTGTTCTTCGCGGCGTTCCAGAAGAAGTCGTCGTCGAAGATCCGGGTGTAGTTGCGCAGGCCCGCCCACTCCATGTCGGTGGGCGCGGTCATCTCCACCGTGTGCAGCGAGGCCCAGCCGGTGTAGATCAGCGGGAACAGGCCGAACGCGAGGAAGAGCAGGAAGAACGGCGAGACGAACGCGTACGGGCTCCAGCGCATGTCCCGCTGCCAGCGGCGGGACAGCCGGGCCCGGCGGCGCTTGTCCGCCTCGGGCACGGCGTCGGCGGGCGGGCGGCCCGGGGCCGCGCCCCCCTCCTTGAGGGGGAGCGCGGCGGTGTCGTGCCGGGTGGCCATACCGGTCACTTCTCCAGGTTGTTGTCGATGGTCTTGGTGGCCGTGTTCCAGGCTTCCTCGGCCGACTTGCCCTGGGTGACCAGGATGACGCCGTTGTCGGTCAGACCCTGCTGGATGATCTGGTCCTTCGGGCCGATCACCTGGGCGGGGATCTGCTTGGCGGCGTCGGCGAAGATCGTGCCGATCGGGGAGTCACCGGTCATGTCGTTCTTCGCGCCGGTGACCTGAGGCATGGTGTAGGCGGCCGGGGCGCTCGGGAAGCTGCCCTGCTTGGCGAAGAGCTTGGCCTGCTGCTCGGGCGCGGTCAGCCACGCGGCGAGCTTCGCGGCCTCGTCGGCGTTCTTGCCGGACTTCGGCACGGCGAGGAAGGTGCCGCCCCAGTTGCCGGGCTTGGGCGAGGTGGCCACGTCCCACTTGCCGGCCGCCTCGGGCTTCGACTTGCCCTTGATGTAGCCGAGCATCCACGGCGGGCAGGACATCGCGGCGAACTTGCTGTTGGCGATCGTCGTGTCCCAGGCGGGCTGGAACTGCGTCTGGTTGCCGATCAGCCCGTCCTCGGCGGCCTGCGCCGTCAGGTTGAAGGCCTTCTTGATGGCGGGGTTCGTCTTGTAGATGACCTCGCCGGAGGCGTCGTAGAACTTCTCGCTCTCACCGCTGACGATCGCGTTCAGCAGACCGCCGGGGGAGTCCAGGAAGGTGGTGCCCTTGGGCGCCTTCCCCTGGTAGTCCTTGCCGACCTTGACGAACTCCTCCCAGCTGCCCGCCCACAGCTTGCTGACCTCTTCGCGCTCGGACGGCAGTCCGGCCTGCTCGAACAGGTCCTTGCGGTAGCAGATGGCCATCGGGCCGACGTCGGTGCCCAGACCGATGGTCTGGCCGTCCTTGGTGGTGGCCTGCTTCCACTTCCAGTCGAGCCAGTTGCTCGACTGGACGCCCGACACCTTGGACAGGTCCATCAGCTTCGCGGCCTGGGTGTTCACGACCTCGGCGATGTTGCCGACCTCGACGGCCTGGATGTCCTGCAGGCCGCTGTTGGTGGTCAGGTGGTTGACGAGAGAGGGATAGTAGTTCTCGTTCCGCTCGACGACGTTCTCGGCGATCTTGATGTCCGGGTTCAGCTTCTCGTACTCGGCGTAGAGGCCGGCTTCCTTGAAGCCCTGGGTGCCGAAGAGGCCCAGCGTGATCGTGGTCTTGCCGCCGCCTTCGCCCGAAGACGAGCCGTCGCCGCCGTCGTCTCCGTCGTCGGCACAGCCGGCCAGCAGCCCGGAGCCCAGCGCGGCGACGGCCGCGAGGACCATCGTCTTGCGGGCGATTCGGGTACGTGCTCGCATTGCGTCCTCCTGTTGCCCTGACGTGCCGACCCCCCGGCCAACTGCATTGTTGGGCCCGTTAGTTCTAGCTGCGGCTCGGGCGGGGAACGTGCGGGATGTGTATGTGTCAGGTACCGTGGGAGCGCTCCCACCGGTGATGTGTTGAAGCGTCGTCGGTCCGAGCGGGGGTGTCAAGGGACTAGGACCGGAGAGATGCGTTCAGTTATCGGGCTGTTAACTGGAACCAAGGGATCGCGTTTCAGCCACCCACGCACGTCACCCTGCGGAAACCCGGGAGCCGACCACGAGCGGGCTCCCCTCCGGCAGGACTGTTAGATTCCAGGCCAAACGCAAGGGTCGACGGGAGGGCTAAGCCCATGGCAAGCCACGGAGCGCGGAGCCGGAGTGGTGGCCGGCCCACCCTCGAAGAGGTGGCAGCCCGTGCCGGCGTCGGCCGCGGCACGGTCTCCCGGGTGATCAACGGCTCGCCGCGGGTCAGCGACGCCACCCGCGCCGCGGTGGAGGCGGCCGTGGCCGAACTCGGCTACGTCCCCAACACGGCCGCCCGCGCCCTCGCCGCCAACCGCACCGACGCGATCGCCCTCGTCGTCCCCGAGCCGGAGACCCGCTTCTTCGCCGAGCCGTACTTCTCCGACATGCTCAAGGGCGTCGGCGCCGAGCTGGCCGACACGCAGATGCAGCTGCTGCTGATCTTCGCGGGCAACGACCGGGAACGGGCCCGCCTCGCCCAGTACCTCGCCGCCCACCGCGTCGACGGCGTCCTCCTGGTCTCCGTGCACGCCGACGACCCGCTGCCCGACCTCCTCTCCCAGCTGGAAATACCGGCTGTGATCAGCGGCCCGAGGTCCGCCGGGGAGACACTCCCCTCGGTCGACTCCGACAACTTCGGCGGCGCCCGCTCGGCAGTCGAGCACCTGCTGGCCCGCGGCTGCCGGGCGGTCGCCCACATCACCGGCCGCCTCGACGTGTACGGCGCCCAGCGCCGCGTCGACGGCTACCGCGCCGCCCTGCTCGACGCGGGCCACGAGGTGGACGAGCAGTTGATCCAGCCGGGCGACTTCACCGAGGAGGGCGGCCGGCGCGCGATGACCGAGCTGCTCGCCCGCCGCCCCGACCTGGACGCCGTCTTCGCGGGATCGGACGTGATGGCGGCCGGCGCCCGTCAGGTCCTGCGCGAAAAGGGCCGCAGCATCCCCGACGAGGTGGCGCTCGTCGGCTACGACGACTCGGCCATCGCCCGCCACATGGACCCGCCGCTGACGAGCGTCCGCCAGCCCATCGAGGAGATGGGCCGCAGGATGATCGACCTGCTGCTGACGGAGATCGCGGACCGCCGCCCCGCGATCACCCGGGAGCTGGAGCGCCGGCAGGTGGTCCTGGCGACGGAGCTGGTGGCACGGAGGTCGTCCTGACGAGGCCCGGCCCCCGACCGGTGGACAGGCGACGCTAGCGGTGCCGCCACCGGCGGGGCCGCCGCCCCGGATCCTCGGTGCGGTGCGCGATCAGCCAGACCACGCCCAGCAGCACGGCACCCGTCAACCAGAAGAAGATCACCAGCCAGGCGCCCACGGAGCTGTCCGGATCGTCGGCCTCCCGGCACAGCTCCCCGACGCACGACCCGTTCGCCTCGCCCGCCGCGTCGAGGGCGATCACGAGCCACAGCAGCATCGCCAGGTTGAACCCGACGATGACCCAGGTCAGCAGTCGCCCCCGATGACTCCGGCGCGACCGCATCACGAGCCTCCCAACCTCGCGAACGGCTCATAAGCCGACAATACGCCCACCGCTCGACGGGCGGCAGCCGGTCGGCGGACTGCGGCTGAGGTGTTGCCCGCCTTCCGTGCCTCCTGCGATCGCGGTGAACGGGTCGGTGGCGTAGGCGGGTTGAGCGGGCGCGGAGGCGTGGAGGCGTAGAGGCGTGGAGGTGTCGAGGCATGGCGGTGGGCGGTGGGCGGTGGGCTTCAGCTCCGCAGGGCGAGCCGCCACCGCCGTTCCCCGTCGTGCTCCTCGTCGGTCGGTGTCAGTCCGGCCGCCGCGGCCACCGCCTCCGACGCGAGATGCTCGGGGTGGATGTGAGCGACGACCGTCCGTACGCCCCGCCGCCCGAGCCCGTCGACCAGTGCCCGCACCGCCTCCGAGGCGAAGCCGCGGCCCTGCCACGGCGTGCCGACCACCCACGCGATCTCGGCGGTGTGCTCCCGCGCGACCGTCGCCTGGACGGTGCCCACGAGACAGGCGTCCGTGCGCAGCCGCAGCACCCAGTTGTGCCAGGTGACGTCCGGGTCCGGCGAGCCGGCGACGAGTCGGTGGTAGCGGGATCGCAGGGCGTCGGGGGAGTCGGGGATGCCGCCGATGAAGGTGTGCAGGGCCGGATCGGACAGGACGACGGCCATCTCCGCGGCGTGTTCGACGCGCAGGGGGAGTAGGTCGAGGCGGGAGGTGGAGAGGGGCTCGGACACCGGCTCAGCGTAGGCGCCCTGAAACGACTTCAGCCGGTGCCTTGTCTCCAAGGCACCGGCTGAAGAATCAGGGTGAGTGACGGGACTTGAACCCGCGGCATCCTGGACCACAACCAGGTGCTCTACCAGCTGAGCTACACCCACCATGTCGGCTGTTCGGATCTCTCCGACCGGCCGAGAAAAAGTGTACAGGGTCCGAAGGGGTGCTCGCGTCCGACTTCTTACTGCGCAGGCAGGACGTACTTCGCGGCGATCTTCTTCGCCGTGTCCGAGTCGGGCCCCGGCTGCGGTACGAAGACGGCCTCGCGGTAGTAGCGCAGTTCCGCGATGGACTCCCGGATGTCGGCGAGGGCGCGGTGGTTGCCGTTCTTCTCCGGGCTGTTGAAGTAGGCGCGCGGGTACCAGCGGCGGGCCAGCTCCTTGATGCTGGACACGTCGACGATCCGGTAGTGGAGGTAGTCCTCGAGGGTCGGCATGTCCCGGAGCAGGAATCCGCGGTCCGTGCCGACGGAGTTGCCGCACAGGGGGGCCTTGCCCGGTTCCTTCACGTGCTCGCGTACGTACGCCAGGACCTGCGCCTCGGCGTCCGCGAGCGTCGTGCCGCCGGAGAGCTCGGTGAGGAGTCCGGACGCGGTGTGCATCTGACGCACCACCTCCGGCATCGTCTCCAGTGCCTGGTCCGGCGGGCGGACGACGATGTCCACACCGTCGCCGAGGATGTTCAGCTCGGAGTCGGTGACGAGGGCGGCTACCTCGATGAGCGCGTCGTCGGACAGCGAGAGGCCGGTCATCTCGCAGTCGATCCACACCATGCGATCGTTCATGCGACCACCCTACGGCTGGCGTGCGCTTTTGTGGTCCCCGGTGTAGCTGTGAGCGCTACTGGGGGCTGGGCCCCCGGGCCCCGGCCCTTTGCCCATCCACGGATGAGGAGGGGACGGGTGGGGGGGGGGGGGGCAGCTTTCGCCCCCCCCCCCCCCCCCCCGGCGGTGCGGGGCCGGCCCCGCCCCCCCACGACCGTCAGCACCGTCAGGTGGCAGGCGAAGCTGCCGGGCAGCCACGGCCAC
>NZ_JBHXSG010000123.1:0-12821 GCF_042714835.1 Streptomyces sp. NPDC058678
TCTGGGCCACCCGCCAGGAGTTGCGGATCGCGATCGTCACCTGGATCGAGCGGACCTACCACCGGCGCCGACAGCAACGACGCCTGGGCCGATTGCCCCCCGTCGAGTACGAGACCATCATGACCCCACCCGCAGCTCTGGCTGCATAAACCCCGCTGTCACCCGATCATGCAGCAGTCCCTGGCCGCCCTGATGCTGATCCCGGGACTGATCTCCCTGCTGCCGAGCTCCTGGCAGGACGACATCAGCCCCTACCTGCCCTCCAACGCGGGGGAGTCGATGTTCGCGCTGACCCACGACTCCACCAGCCTGTCGCCGGGCGCCGGACTGCTGGTCTTCCTCTGCTGGGCGGCGCTGGCCCTGGGCGGCGCGGCGTACCGGCTGGCGCGCGCCGACGTCTGACACCCGCATCATGAACAGGTGACGTCCGTGACCACCGATGACATCAGCGGGATGGGACCGCTGGTCGCCCGTCTGTCCCGGGGCGGCCAGCGGTTGCGGCAGGCCGACCGGGCACATCCATGGGTGCTGGACACCGGGGTCGTGATCGTGGTCTTTCTGATGTTCTGCCTGCCCGACCTGCTCCATGGCGGTGCCGACGACGGCGACGGCCCCCGCCGGTTCCGGCTCGCCTGTTCGGCGACGTGGTTGCCGTACAGCCCGTAGATGTGTCCAAGCGTTCCTGTTGTTCGCCGATCACCAAGCCGAGGCTGTGCAACAGTCGCAACTGGTGCGAGCAGGCGGAAGCGCATGGCGGTGCGGGCCGCTCCGGAGAGCAGTCCATGAGGCCGCGACGCGGATATCCTCTCGACCGCGCGACGAGTGCCCGCAGCTGATCCGGAAGGAGACTCGGCCGCCCCCCGCCGCGCAGGCGGCCACCGGCCGGCGGGCGCAGTGCCCTGGGATCCGGGCACTGGACGAGCTTCGCGAAGGGTCCGTGGCGGTGCGCCTGTTGGCGGAGCCAGGACCTTCAGCGGTACGCGTTGCCCGTTAGGTTGTGCAGTTTCTCCGCGCGGCCAGCGTGGCATTGGCGGGCTGCGGTGAGCCGCTTCAGTCGATCCCCAGGGTCATGGGTGTGGTGATGGGGCGCCACCGCTGCCTTGTTTGCCGCCTCCTGGGCCGAAGAGGCCGCCTGGCGGACTGGGGCTGGTCGCCGAGGGGGAAGGTGTGGCGGCGGTGGGGGAGGTGCACCCCCCAGGGATGTCGCTGCACGGCGTGATGGACGGGGACGGTGCGGGTGTGCTGGGTGATGGAGTGCTTGAGGGATTCTCGGTAGGAGTTGCCGAGGGGGTGGGGGACGGCGCACCGTTCTCGTCATCACCCTTGCCGAGGGAAGGTGCAGGCGGGAAGGGCTGCACCGGCTGGCCCTGGAGTGCGGCGGACATGTAGCCGAGCCACACCTGGGTGGGCATGTCCGCTCCGAAGACCTTGCTGTACCCGCCGACCCCCGACATGGACTTCAGGCCCGAGTTGCCGGAGCCCTCCTTGAACATGGTGACCGCCGTGGACAGCTGCGGGGTGTAGCCGATGAACCAGGCGGACTTGTAGTCGTCCGTGGTGCCGGTCTTGCCGGCGGCGGGGCGTCCGAGGGCCAGGGCGTTGGTTCCGGTGCCGTGCTGGACCACGTCCTGCAGCACGTTCGTGATGGTGTCGGCGGTCGAGGCGGGCATGGCCTGCGTGCCGGCGGGCGGGGTGAACCCCGGTAGCTGCCGGCCACCGTCGAGCACCTTGGTGACCGAGTAGGGCTCGTGGTGAACCCCGTTGTCGGCGAAGGTGCCGTAGGCGTCGGCCATGCGGATGGCCGACGGGGTGGAGGTGCCGATGTAGAAGCCGGCGGTGTCGTACTGGAGGCTGCTGCGCAGCAGGCCGGCCGCCAGTGCCTCGTTCTCCACGTGGTCGTACCCGACGTACTCGCCCAGCTGGACGTAAGGGGTGTTGACCGACTGTTCCATGGCCTTGCGCAGGGTGATGTAACCCCACTTGGTGGGGACGTCGTTCTGCTGGTGGAGCAGCCCGGTGGGGTCGCTGCCGTCCGGGAGGTACTGTCCCTGCTGGTTCTTGATCTCGATGCCGTCGTCGCCGTCGAACATGGTCTCCGGCGTGATCGGCGACGGCGGCTGCCCGGGGGAGAGGACTGCGCCGTGGTCCAGGGCGGCGGCGAGGTCGAAGGGCTTGAAGGTGGAGCCGACCGGCACGCCCGCGCTGTCGGCGTTGTCGGTGTAGTGGCCCTTGTTCCATCCGTCACCGCCGTACAGGGCGACGATCGCCCCGGTGGCCGGGTCGACGGAGGAGGCCCCGACCTGTACGTTGCGGTCCGCCGGCCGGTTCTTGGGGTCCAGGTGCTGCTTGCGCATCTTGGCCACGGAGGAGCTCAGTTCGGCGACCTGGTTCTTGTCGAACGTGGTGTGGATCTGGTAGCCGCCCTGATTGAGCTGCTGCTCGGTGATGGACGAGTGCTGCTCGATGTACTGCTCGGCGGTCTGGACCAGGTAGCCGAGCTGACCGCTCGTCGAGCCGGAGGCGGTCATCGGTTTCGGCACCGGGAAGCCCTTGCGCAGATAGGCCTGTTCCTGCGTGGCGCTCAACTTGCCGATTTTGACCATCCGCGCCAGTACGTACTTCCAGCGGGCGGTGGCTTGGGCGCGGGCCTGCGGGTCGTCGGCGTTCATCATCACGCTCGGCTCGTTCACGGTGGCGGCCAGGAACGCTCCCTGGCTGACGTTCAGCTTCTCCACCGGGAGGTGGTAGTACGCCTGGGCGCCGGCCTCGATGCCGTATGCGCCGCGGCCGTAGTAGTTGCTGTTCAGATAGCCCTGCAGGATTTGCTGCTTGCTCAGACTGTTGCCGATCTTCAAGGAGATCATGATCTCCTTGAACTTGCGCGTCAGGGTCTGGTCCTGGCTGAGGTAGGCGTTCTTCACGAACTGCTGCGTGATGGTCGACCCGGACTGCACCTGGCCGCCTTCAGCCATGTGGTAAAGCGCCCGGAGAATGCCCTGCGGGTCGACGCCCGGGTCGGTGTAGAAGGACGCGTTCTCCGCCGCGAGGAAGTCCCACTGCACATCGGACGGAATCTGCGACAGGTTCACGTTCTGCCGGTTCACCTGGCCCACGCTGGCCATCTGCGAACCGTCCGACCAGTAGTACACGTTGTTCTGCAGCTGGGCGCTCGGGTTGACGCTCGGGATCGACACTGACGCGTAGGCGAAGCCGACCGCGGCGGCCGTGCCGCCGAAGAACAGCACGAAGACGGTCAACAGTTGCTTCCAGGACGGCAGCCAGCGCCGCACACCGCGCCTGCCCGCCCGCGGAAAGTCGATCAGCCGCCGCTTCCCGGGCGCCCCGCGCCGGGAGGAGGCGGGCGGACGCACACCCGGGCCGCGCCTTGCCGACTTTCCGCGCGACGATCGCCGGTTCGCTGTCTGGGCGGCCCTGCGTATCTCTGCTCGGGTCATCCGGTGCTGCTCGCTCGCAGGCTCCCTCTCCTGCTGCCCTGGAGAGGGCTCGGAATGGCCCCAGGGCTCCCGCGCAGGAGGTCGGCCACGGTAATCGCTCATCCTTGCTGCCTTCAGTGAGATGCGCATGCCGGAGTTGGTCCTCCGGCACTGTTGGCGCCCCCGCCCGTGCAGTGGTTGCCGCGGAAGCCCCGGAGTACGGCCCCGAGGCCCGGCGCGACAGTTGCACGCGTTCCTTGTCATAAGAGGCGTAATGGCTCGGTTCCGTTGCCTGTCCTAGTCGGCCGAACGGTCAGCCGACAGGCCGCGCCGCCGTCCGTGCGGGAGACGGCTCCGCCCTACGGGAGTGTTCGACCGTCAGTCCCCCATGGCGGTCGCAGGTGAACGGCCCGCTGGAGACCAGCGGTACCACCCGCCGCAGACCGCTTACCAGCGCATCGGCCACCGTGTTCAGGTTGTGTTCAGGTTCGGACGAGCCTTGGGCAACTCGAGCACCAGAAGCGCCAAAACTCCGGCAAAGGGGTCTGAGGAAACCAGCGGGCATCGTGTCATCGTGCCTGCCATGACGACAGATCACCTCACTCACCAACGGCCCCCGGGTCACATACGACACGTGGCGAGCAAGGTGCCGGAGGTGACCGTCTACTTCTGGATCATCAAGGTGCTGACGACCGGGATGGGAGAGACGGCCTCCGACTTTCTGGCGCATGCGCTCGGCCCGATCCCCGCTGTCGGTCTCGGGGGTATCGCCCTGGTGGCTGCCCTGGCGGTGCAGTTCGCCGTCCGGCGGTACGTGGCCTGGATCTACTGGACGGCGATCGTCATGGTCAGCGTGTTCGGCACGATGGCCGCCGACACCCTGCACGTCGGCCTCGGCGTGCCGTACACGATCTCGACCCCGTTGTTCATGGCCGCGCTGGCCGTTGTCTTCGCCCTCTGGTACCGCAGCGAACGCACCTTGTCCATCCACAGCATCCACACCCGCCGCCGCGAGATCTTCTACTGGGCCGCCGTGCTGGCCACGTTCGCGCTGGGCACCGCCGCGGGCGACCTCACCGCCACGATCGGCCTCGGCTACCTGGGCTCCGCGGCCCTGTACGCCGCGGCGATCGCCGTTCCGGCCGTTGCCCACCGCTGGGGCAGTTTGAACGCGGTGGCCGCGTTCTGGGCGGCCTACGTCATCACCCGGCCGCTCGGCGCCTCCGTAGCCGACTGGATGGCCGTCAGCCACCACCGAGGGGGACTGAACCTGGGTCTGGGGCCGGTCACGTTGTCCTGGACGGTGGCCATCCTCGGTTTCGTGGGCTATCTGGCCATCTCCCGCAAGGACATCCAGCACGGCCTCATGCCGTGATGCCGCACGGACCGGGCATGGCTTTCGAACCGGGCGGCCACCGTCACCCGGCAGGGAGGCTGACCATGAACCGTGCGCCCGGTGCGTGTCCGGGGTCGTATGTCACCTCGCCGCCGGCGGAGCGGGCCAGGCGTCGTGCCAGGGGCAGTCCCAGGCCGGCACCGCTGTGCCCGTCGCCCGGGTTCGCGCGTTGACCGGGCTCGAAGAGCTGTCCGGCGAACGGGGGCGGTACGCCGGGCCCGTCGTCGATGACGTCGACGCGTACGCCGTCGGGTGCGCGATACGCGCGGACGGTGACGCTTGAGTGGGCGTAGCGGCAGGCGTTGGTGAGGAGCGGGCTGACGATGCGTTCGAGGAGGACGGGTGGGACTCCGGCGTCCAGGTGAGGGCCGTCGACGTTGATTGCCAAGTGGCCTGGCTTCTCCAGGAGTTGGAGCAGGTGACGCAGTGTGGGCAGGACCTCGGCGGTGCCCGGAGCGGTGAGTGTGCCGTCGCGGGCGTCGTTCAGGAGGGTGTCACAGATGCTGCGCATGGACTCGGCGGCTTCCGCGATGACCCTGTGGGTGGCCCGGGTCTGGTCAGGCGAGCGGGGGCGGGTCTGCCACCAGTCGAGTTCGGCGATGATCCGGCTCAGGGGCGTACGGAGCTCGTGCGACAGTTCTCCGGTGAGCTGCCGCTCGTGGCGCAGGACCGTGCGGATGCGGTCCAGCAGCGCGTCCAGGGACGTACCGAGGCGGGCGAGTTCGGCCGGGCGCCGCGTGCCGCCGAAGCGTTCTTCGGAGGCGACGGCGCTCCACTGGGTGGCCTGGTCGGTCATCGTGCGCACGGGGCGCAGCGCGCGGCCCACCGCCAGCCGGGTCAGGGCGTAGGTGCAGGCGAGCATGACGGCGTCCAGGGCGAGCGATCCCAGGAGCAGGGTGTCGGCCGAACTCCGGTAGGGGGAGAGGTCCAGCGCGGTGACCACGGTGGCTTCGCTGGTGTTTCCGGGTAGGCCGGGCACGGGTTGGGAGCACAGCCGTAGGGGGTGGCCGGGAGCGGTGGCGGTGACGCAACGCCGCCCACCGCGCCGGGCGAGTCTGTCAGCGACGCGGGTCACGGGGCCGGCTGCCGGCGGTGCTTCCAGCAGGCGTCCGCCGGCGTAGATCCATACGTTCGCGTCGAGGAGGTTGTCGTGGGGGGTCTCCAGGACGCGTACCGCCGTGCCGCTCGTGTCGACGGTGGTCGCGACGGCGGCGGCACGGCTGTGCAGCTGGTCGTCCGCCTGGTGTTGAAGGCGTTGCTGGGCCACGGTGTTGAAGGTGACGGTGAGGATGACCATCAGCAGCGTGGCCGTGGTGAGGGCCACCAAGGACAGCCGGCCGCGCAGCGTGCGGGGCGTCAGCCGGTACAGGAGAGCGGTCATGACAGGCCGTGGCCGGTGACGGAGAAGGGTCATGACAGGTGGTGGCCGATCCCGCGGGCCGTGCCGATTGTGCGGTCGCTGCCCGCGTCGCGCAGCTTGCGGCGCAGCCGGGTCAGGTACTGGTCGAGGGTGTTGTCGCTGACCTGGGCGCCCTCGGGCCAGCCCGCCCGGACCAGCTCGCGGCGGCGCACGATGCCGCCGGACGCCGCCATGAGCGCGGCCAGGAGACGGAACTCGGTCGGTGTCAGCGCGATCCGGGTGCCACGGAAACTGACCTCGTGCCGGACGGCGTCCAGTACCACCTCTCCCGCTGTGGTCGCGGGTCGTGGTGCGGTCCGTTTGACCGCTGCCCGCAGGCGGGCAGCGAGTTCCGTGAGGTGGAACGGCTTGGGCAGATAGTCGTCGCCCCCCGCGGAGAACCCGGACAAGCGGTCGGTAAGTCGGTGATGGGCCGTCAGGAAGATGATGGGGGAGAGCAATCCGTTGGCGCGCATGGCCTGGCAGACGTCCCGCCCGTCGGCGTCGGGCAGTCCGACGTCGAGTACGGCGCCGGCGATGTCGTCGGCGGCCAGCCGCAGGGCGGTGGCGCCGTCGGGCGCGGGGACCGTGTCGAAATCCTCGTCGCGCAGTCCGCGCACCAGCACGTCACGCAGGGCGTGATCGTCCTCGACGACCAGGATCTTGTGGCGCATGGTCCTCCCTCGGTTCTGGTGCCGTGTCCGTCGTGCCGGGTATCAATCGCTCGGGCAGCCACCAGGCCACTGCGCACAGGCACACGCCCAGCCAGCCGAGGGCGAACAGCCAGCCGGCGAGCACGTCCGTGAACCAGTGCACCCCGAGGTAGACGCGGGTCAGTCCGACCAGCGCGCCCCAACCGCCGAAGGCCAGGGTGAGCGGCGTCGTGCCGCGCGGGCCGCGCACGCGGACGGCGGTGACGAGCAGTCCGGCGGTGAGGGCCGCGGTGGTGGTGTGACCGGACGGGAACGCCCACCCGGAGGCGTGTGCTGCCCAGTCCGCGTGGGGCGGCCGGGGCCGGGCGACGAGCGTCATCACCTCGTACCGCAGTGCCTGGCCCGTGCCGAGGCAGGCCAGACAGAGCGCGACGGCCATCATCCGCTGCCGCAGCGTATGCCCCGCGATGATGCCGGCCAGTACGGCCAGCAGATACGGGACAACACCCGTCCCGGTGGCGGTCAGCCCGCGGGCAAACGCCACCATCACGTCCGGCCGGTGGCCAACGGACCACGACAGAAGGTCACTGTCTCCGAACTGCGGCACGCCGTCGCGACCGATGACGACCATGGTCAGTACGCCGAACCCCGTCCAGGCGCCGAGTGCGGTGCTGCCGGCCAACTCGGCCACATCGCCGCGCTTCATGCGGCCATCAGCAGTGGACGCAGCCGGGAGGCCATGATGCGTCGGGCGAGGGCCTGCGGAGTCCGCCGCAGGGCGGCCATCGCGAGCAGCGCGACCAGGGCGCCCACTGCGATCCCCGCCACCACGTCGTGGGGGTAGTGCGCGCCGACCCAGACGCGCGAGGCCGCCATCGCACAGGCGGCCACCACGGCGGCCGCGCCGAGCCGGCGGGAGACGAACAGCAGGGCGACGGCCGCCGCGGCGGCGATGGCCGCGTGGTTGCTGGGAAAGGACCAGTCGCCGGGCGCCGGACACGCCTCCAGCGTGGTCTCGTGCAGGCTCTGGCAGGGCCGGTCCTCGCGCACCAGCAGCTTCAGCCCCGTGTTCACCCCGTAGGCCACGACCACGACGAACGGCACGGCGAGCGCGATCAAGGACGTCGTGGCGCCCGCCCGCCGGGCATGCCACCAGCCGATGACTATGAGCACGGCGAACAGCCCGAGTCCGTACGTCGACCAGGCCGACACCGCGTCGTCCAGCCACGCAGGGGAGTGCCGGGCGAGGTCCACCACGTCGGTGTAGGCAGGGCCGTCGATCGACGAGCCGTTGAAGGCGAGGATCATCCGCGTGCCTCCTTCGCCTTCGCGTCCCGGCGTGAGCGGTACACCTCACGGGCGAGCGGAATCAGTGACAGGGCCACGATCACGGCGACCATCGGCAGCAGATAGTGGTCCACATTTGGTACGGAGGAGCCCAGCGCGTATCCGGCCAGGGTGAGCCCCAGACTCCACGCCAGTCCGCCCGTCACCTGCCAGACGGTGAACGTCCGTACCGGTACGCCCAGCGCGCCCGCCATTGGGTTCAGCACTGTCCGCACCACCGGAACGAAGCGGGCCAGCACGATCGCCTTCGCATACCCGTAGTGCTCCAGCAACTCCTCCGCCCGTCTCGCCCCCTCGTGCAGGCGGGCCCATCGGCTGCGGGCGAGCAGGGCGCCGCCCGCCTTCCGGCCGAGGTGATATCCGCACTGCGAGCCCGCCAGAGCACCCACCGCGGCGGCGACCGGCAGTGGGGCGAGCGACAGCTTCAGGCCGCGGTCGGCGGTGCCGGTGCACAGCAGGCCGGCCGTGAACAGCAGCGAGTCGCCGGGGAGGAAGAAACCGATCAGCAGGCCCGTCTCGGCGAACAACACCACGCCCACGCCCGGCGTGCCGAAAGCGGACAGCAGCGACCGGGCATCCAGCACGTTGACAGCGAGCTGCGTCGATAGGTGCACGGGTGTGGTCATCGTCGAGAATCCCTTCGTCCGGACCATCGGATGCAGCGGACCGGCACCCGACAACGACTACAATGCTGTAGACGGTCTACTGGACTGTAGACGATAGTGGGGTGAGGAACGTTCCATGACCGATGCAAAGGACGAGAGGCGGCCGGCGGGCGAGCTCGAAGCCGCAGTCATGGCCGCCCTGTGGGCCGCCGGGGCCCCGCTCACCGCAGGCCGCGTGCAGACCGAACTCGGCTCCCAACTGGCCCGGACGACGGTGACGACGATCCTGACCCGTCTGCACGAGAAAGGCGTCGTCGGCCGTGATCGCCAGGGGCGCGGCTACGCCTACTTCCCCGTGCAGGACGCCCCCGGCCTGACCGCCCGGCGCATGCACACCGAACTCGACCGGGACACCGACCGCGAGACGGTTCTGGCGCGCTTCGTCGCCCAGCTCAGCCCCGACGACGAACAGCTTCTGCGCCAGCTGCTGGAGGGTGACGAGCAGTGACCGCTCTGCTACTGGTACCGCTGCTCCTCCCCTTCCTCGCGCCGGCGCTGGCCCGCCGCACCCTCGACCGTCTGACTCCCGTCACCGCACTGTGGGTCCTCACGGCCTCTGCTCTGGCCCTGGCCGGCGCCTGTGTGGCCGCTCTCGGCGCCCTGGTCCTGACCGGACTGCTCAAACTGCCCGCCTTCGCCGCCCTCGGCGAACTCGTCCACCCCCTGCGCACGCCGTCGGACTTCCTCGTCGTCCCCGCGGCCATGGCGGCCGTCGGAGTGCTCACCCTCAGTGCCTGGAGCCTCGCGCGCTCGGCCCTCCGCCAGGCCCGACTTTTCCGCAGCGCACGCACGCAGGCCGACCGCCGCCCCGCAGCCGGCGACCTCTGCGTCATCGACTCACCCCACCCCGACGCATACGCCCTGCCCGGACGGCCCCACCGCATCGTCGTCACCAGCGCAATGCTGCGCAGCCTCGGCCCCGCCGAACGCGAAGCCCTCTTCGCCCACGAACGCGCCCACAACCAGGCCGGCCACCACTACTTCCTGGCCGCCGCCGAACTCGCCGCCCACTGCCACCCCGCCCTGCGCACCATCCGGGCCACCATCCGGCTCGCCGCCGAGCGGGCGGCCGACGAGGCCGCCGCCACCACCCTCGGCGATCGGCGCCTGATTGCCACAGCCATCGCCCGGGCCGCCCTCGCCGGCCAAGCCTCCCGCTCCACCCGCCCCGACTTCGCACCCGCGGCAACGACCGGTCCCGTTCCCCAACGCGTCGCCGCCCTCCTCACGCCCCCCGAGCGGCGCTCGCGCGCCACGCGCTGTACTGCGCTTCTCCTCGCCGCCTGCGCGCTCCTGTCGGTCTGCGCCGGGGCAACCGGCGTGCTTGCCTTCCATCACCAGGTCGAAGTTGCCCAGGGAGAGGAGAGCCACTGACCGGCCAGGCAACCAGGGGAGGCCGTCGCCTTTGAGGAACGCATCCGCAGTACGACCGCAACTCCGAACCGGCCTGAGCGCCTCGGTGGACGGGCTCCTGGGCATCCGCGGTGCTGTGGCACGAGCGGCGGGAGCCGACTTGTGAGCTCCGCCCCTCAGTCGGATCGTCGCCGAGCTGGACTGGTGGTGCGGCGGCCCGTGCTCGGCTGCCGAGACCGGGTGGCTCGCGCGGTCATCCCCCGACGCCGTCGAGCCCATGCGCACCGCCTGGGACACAAGGATCTCGGCCGTGCCGCCGGCAGCGGAGGCGTCGTAGCCGCGGCCGCTGGTCAGCCTAACGACTGGACGCCGCTGGCCCCTTGGCCGTCACGGCCGCCGTCGACGGCGCGGACGGGCACCGGAGGCAATGCCAAGAGCCCTCCTCGAACGCATCGTCAGCCCGCTGGTCGTCGGTGCCCTGCGGTAGGCCCGGCCGAACGGCGCCGTCCGTGCTCGCCCGGCGGCCAATGGCGTACGCATCGACGTCACGGACGACGGACCGGAGGTGTGTCATTTCGCGTTTGTCGGACAGCTCTTCCCGCCCGGCCGCCGTGCCGTCACGGACGACGGACACGGCGGAGCGGGCCTGGGCTGCCGCTGGCGCGGCGCCTGGCCCGCTCCGCCGTGGAGTGGGGTGTCTTACCACGCCGGACATGCACCCGGCGCACGGTTCCTGGTCGGCCTGCTTGCGGGCTACCGTGCTGCCCGCAGGCGGGCGTGCGGTCATGCTGCCGGCGCGTGCTGCGGCTCCGGTTCGATGGCGTCCCTGCGGGTGACCGCCAGGTACACCACCAGGCCGAGGATGACCGTGAGGAACAGTGCGCTGGTGACCACAGTACCCAGGCCCAGGCCGCCGTCGCCGGTGGGCTGGGAGAGGTAGTCGCCGACCGAGGCGCCCAGCGGGCGGGTGAGGATGTAGGCGATCCAGAAGCTCCACACCGCGTCCAGGCCGAGTGCGAAGTGCGCGACGGCGACCGCTCCGATCGCCAGCGCGAACAGGACGGCGGCGAGCCAGTATCCGAGGTTCATGCGCTCGGAGACCAGGTCGCCGGCCGCGGTGCCGAGAGCGAAGGTGAACAGGACCGCGAGCCAGTAGAAGGACTCCCGGCGGGTGGTGTCGACGCTGTGGATGGACAGGGTGTGCTCGCTGCGGTACCAGGCGGCGAACACGACCACCAGGACGATCGCGAATACCGTGGTGCTGGTCTCCAGCGGTACGCCCATGTTGTCGGTGAGGTTGTCGCTGATGAGGGTGCCGACGACGCTGATCAGGGCGACGGCGAGCCAGTACACGCCCGCCCGGTAGGCGCTGGTGCGGAACTGCACGACCAGCACCCCCGCCAACAGCACGCTCATCAGCAGCGACACACCGGTCAGGCCCAGGCCGGCCTTCTCGTTGAGCAGGTCGGCCGCGGTCTCGCCCACCGTGGTGCACAGCACCTTGATCACCCAGAAGTACACGGTGATCTCGGGAACCTTGTTCCAGCCAGGGCGGGAACGGCGGCGGTGGCCGGGTGTGGCAGCGGCGGGGCCGTGGACCGGCGGGAACTCGGATGTCATGCAGCTGACGGTGTCACCGGGAACCTGAACACATCCTGACTGCCGTAGCGGTGCTCACGGTCGCGCAGCAGGCAGCGGCGGGCGGCGGTGTCTACGGTCAGGTCGCCGAGCCGGAGGGGTCCCTCCTGGGGCGAGGCGGGCGGGCGGCGGCGCAGATGGGCACCCAGGCGGGCCAGCAGGACGGTGAGACTGAAGGGTTTGACCAGGTAGTCGTCGCAGCCCGCGTCGAGACCGGCGATCACGTCGATCTCCTCGTCGCGCGCGGTGAGGATGACGATCAGCAGCTCGGGGAAGCGGGCGCGCAGCCGGCGGGCGAGATCGAGGCCGTCGGCGTCGGGCAAGCCGGGGTCGAGCAGGACGATGTCCTACACCGTCCGCTCGGGTCAGCCCCAGCGCCGAGGCAGCCAGCAACAACGCGCTGCCGCTGGTCCTTCTGCCGCTCATCTCCAGCGCCTTCGTGCCGGTCGACGCGATGCCGGGCTGGTTCCAGCCGATCGCCGAGTACCAGCCCTTCACGCCCGCCATCGAGACCCTGCGCGGGCTGCTGCTCGGCACCGAGATCGGCAACAACTGGTGGATCACCATCGTCTGGTGCCTGGGCCTCGCGGCGCTCGGCTACCGCTGGTCGAAGGCGGTGTGCAACCGCGACCCGAAGTGACCGCGCCGACTGCCTCCGGCAACTCGTCCCGCCCGAGGTCGGCGTACTCCGACACCGCGTCGGCGTACGCCGCCCCGGCGGCGTTCTGTCCGTACCCGCCTGGCCCCGGGGTGAGCCGGGGAAGATCCATGGAGTCACGGCGTGGAGGCGTCAGCACCTGTCGCTCGACCGTCCTACGCGATCGCCGTAGTGGACAGGTCGGGTTCCGGCGGTGGCGGGTGGCTCGCCGCCGTGGGCAGGCTCAGCACCATGGTGAGGCCGCCGCCCGGTGTGTCCTCGGCGTGCAGGGTGCCGCC
>NZ_JBHXSG010000124.1:0-12624 GCF_042714835.1 Streptomyces sp. NPDC058678
GGCGGCGGACCCTTTCGTCCGCCCCCGGCGCCGCGTGTGCGGGATCAACCGCCCGACTTGACCGCGAGGAAGCTGGCTGTCTGGCCGGCCGGTGCCAGGTCGGGACCGCTGCCGTGGTCCGCCGCGCGCAACACGGTCCCGGCCAGGGACTGCCGCTGGTTCACCCCGGTCGGCCAGCTCGGGAGGATGATGCCGTCGTACTCGTAGTGGAAGTCCGAGATGGGCGTGTCTGGTTGTCCCTTGCCGGTCAAGGTGAAGTGCACGAGGGACCCGTTCGTGGCCTTCCCGGTGAGGTCCATCGCGAGGAAATCGTCGGGTGCGTCGGAGAAGACCAGGTCTCCGCTGATCGCCCCGCCGGGCTCCACCGACAGCCTCAGCTCCAGCTGGGCGAACCGCAGCCGGTTGAAGTCGTCCACCGGCTCGGGCCGGTCGAAGAAGCTTCGGTAGGTGTAGGTTCCGGCCAGGTCTGCTGTGTCCATTCCGGCCTCCGTGCCTCGGTCAGGTGGTGCTCAGGGAGATGCTGCCGATGCGGGGACGCGAGTCGGGCGGTGGCGTGGGCACGGCCGCGAGGGTGCGTGCCTCCTCCCCGGCGTCGGGCGGCGGCGGGCCGAGCGGAGCCGGTGTCACCACGACGGGCGGAATGCCCTCGCCGTCCCACACACCCAGCTGGCGAAGCTCGGTGAGGTGCTCGGTGATGTCGAACTTGAAGCTCAGCCCCGCACCACCGTGATGGTGGGTGTTGGCGCCGACCGCGCCGAAGAAGTGCAGGTGGCCGATGAAGTAGGGGCCTTCCGGGTCGAGGTCCTCCTCATGGTCGGGGCGAGCGCCGACGAAGACGCGGTAGTTCGTCTGGGGCGGCGCGTCGGCGCGTACGTCGTCCATGGTGAGGATGGCGCGGTTCGGCGTCTGCGGTGAAGCGGCCTCCAGCAGGGCCTCGGCGGGGGCGCTGGGTTCGGAGGCCAGCGGGACGGCGACGGTGTCCGGGCCCAGGTCGGTCGGACCCGTGGTGGCCGCCACCTGTTCGGCCGCGGGATCGACGCCGGCTGCCAGCATGGCGACCAGACGCTCGGGGGGCTTCAGCCCTACTCCGTCCGACAGCGACTCGTAGACGTATCCGAGCACCTCCTCGGACTGCAGCTCCTCGGAGGTGAACCCCACCTTGTTGCCCTGCGCGTTGCGGAAGGTGTGGGTGAATTCGAGCCAGTCCGACGTCGTCGGGTTCTTGTGCCCGGAGTTGCTCGCGATCCAGGCGGCCCAGAGACGGTCGATGTTGGCGTGGTGCAGCCAGAAGATGGGGTCCCGGGGCGAGAAGAACTGTGACATCACCCCCCCGACGTAGCCGTGGATGAGGTTGTGCGGCTGCATTTCCAGCAGACCGGACTGCCCGTTGCTGTGGACCAGACGGCTGCCGGTGTGCTCGCTGCCGAACTGCTTCACGCCGGTGAAGCGCGGTGCCTGCATGGCCGTGTGCGGGTTGACCTCGGTCCACCCGATGGAAGCTCCGAGGGCGGCACCCGGGCTGCGATCGGGCTCCGCCAGGAACAGCGGGTTGTCGCCCGTGCCGTCGGGCCAGTCCGGGCTGCGGAACGCGCTCGGCAGGCGACGGCATTCCAGGGATTCCGGGCTGTCCGGGTTGCCGTTCGTCACCCGGGTGTAGTTCCAGTACGGCAGCGACCAGTCGTCGGGTCCGTCCAGCTCGTTCTGGATGACGTCGCGCACGATCTCCTCGAAGCAGAGGATGTAGGCGCGGTGCCAGGGCAGGAAGAACCAGCCACCGTGCGGACAGTTGTTCCATTCCGGGTTGGGTCCGGGATCTTCCCGGTCCTCGCCGTGGATGTTGGCCTGCCAGAGCCAACTGGTCGGATCCGACTCCGGCTTGTTCTGCATCCTCTGTACTGCCCGGGCATACCAGAGGAGCTGGCTGTCCCAGGGATCCGTCATCTTCGTCGTGTCACGACGCACGCGAGCCGCTTGGGCCATGGTTCTGCCCTTCCGGTGAGGTGGGTGGCTGCCGCCGCGCGTCACTCGGCCTTGACCGAGGCGCGGGTGGGAGGTCCGCGGCAGCGGATGAGGGGCGTGCCGCGCATACCCCGATTGGGGTAACCACCTCCAGCATCGCATCGGGGCACGGACACGCAACTCAACGGCCTCGGCCGTCGCGGTCGGCGCAGGACCAGCACGGCCGCCGTGGAGACGGCGGCGGCCGAGCCGAGCGCGAGCAGCACGGACGCTGCCGCCAGCTCCTCGCCCAGGTCCCGGCGCCGGGCCAGGACCAGGGCGGTGCCCGCGTTCCGCAACAGCACGCCCCGCGACGACGGCGAGCGGCAGCACGCCCCGCGACGACGGCGAGCAGCAGCACGTGCGTCCACTCCCGGCACGGGTGCCATCAAGGTGATTTAGCCACCCACGAGCGGGCTCACGCAGACGGTGACCAGCCACGGCGTCAGGGGCCTTCGGCCGCGCGCGTCGGGGACCGCCGTCAAGGCGAGTCCCTCGCTGGCGGAGTGCACGTTCAGCGCCGCCACCACGGGAACCGAGGCCAGCAGAGCCACCGTCATGCCCTCGACCAGCCGGTGCAGCACGAGGGGGACGGCCGTTCCGGCGCCCAGAAGCCGCCCCGGCTCACCCGTCTGTGCAGGGTGTGTCCCGCCGAAGCGAGGGCGATGGCCGCGGCCGCGACGACGACCGGCACGATCCAGCCCGCGAGGCTCTGCTCCTCCGCCTCGTGCATGGCGTGCGGCACGAAGGAGAAACCGCGGGAGGCGGTCTCCCCGCCGTGGTGGTCCTGCCGCGGTGACCCTCCTCGCGCGGGACCGCGGCGGACCCGCGCTCTGCATCCAGTACCTGAGGGCCGCCGCCCCCGACGACTGCTGCTGCCGCGGCTGCTGGTCGGCGACGCGCTGCCGGAGGAGGGCAAGGACCTGGCCCGCAGGCGTACGACCTCCATGACCACGCGTGTGCCAGTTGCCCGCAACTCCGGTTCGGTACCCTCCAGATGCCCGGCTTGAGGAGATCCACGACGACTTCCTCGACCGCCCGAAGGAAGCGAAGACCAGGGGTGCCTCGGCGAGGTCGCCGCCATCGAGACGAGCGTGGCCGCTGTGATCGAGACGAGCGTGGCCGCAGCCGAGAAGGCCCCGTCCGCTGCCATGGAACTACGTCCACCCGGGCCCCGATGGCCCGATCGGACGGCGGGATGTGGTGATCAGCGCAACCGGGCTCCCGCCTCCGCGCCGGCCTGGCGGACCTGGTCAGCGCTCAGCCGCCGAAGCTCCGCGATGAGGACGGCCATATCGGGACCGGCCCCATGCCGCCGCGGAACACGGTCGCCCAGCTCAGTGTTGGTCTCGGCGACAGGGCCAGCCATCGCAACGAGGTCTCCTACGGGGATGCCCAGGACGACAGCGAAGTCGGCCAGCAGATCACGCGTCAGCTCGACCCTGCCGCGCCCGACTCCACCGATTGTGGACGGGCTCACGTACAGGCCCGACAGTTCGTACATGACCCGGACCGAACCCGTCCAGTACAAGTTCCGGTTGGCGAGCATCTGCAGAAGTACCGCGCCGAAGCTCGGCTGGTACTGCTCATACGGCCGTAGGGACCGACTTGGAACAGCGCGGTCTTCCTGCGGCAGCGACCGCACGAAGCGGATCAACTCGCGCCTGCGCTCTGGCGGTAACGACACGGCTTTTCGCACGAGTTGGGGCACCAGGGGCACCGCTTTGGCGTCCAGCGGTGCGAGGTCCTCCGGCACCGGTGCTCCGGCAAGGACGAAAAGGTCGGCGGCATGGAATCCGAGCACGGACGCAAGCCTCCGCAGCAGTGCCGGTTCCGCAGGTGTGCCCCTCAGTACGGCCCGGACTTCGGAATCGTCGACCTCGGCCCGCCGGGCGAGCAGGCCGAAGTCGAGCTTCCTGTGATCCGCCAGTCGCTGCAGAAGGACGCCGAAACCTGGATGTCTCGTCATCACGGCAGCGTACGCACCTGGGGCCCGCTCATCAGAGGTCGTTTCCCGACCTGGCCGGGGTTCTCGGAGTCCGGCACCACCAGGTTGCTGTCGGCCGCAGGTGCCAAAGTGACCTTGCACAGTTCGTAGTGCCGCCGGAAGTGGCGCCACTCCCGCTCGGTGGGCTCGCGGTTTTCCTCCTGCGGCCGGTCGGCCCGGCGCCGGTCCAGGAAGCCGCGGGTAGCTCCGCACCAGGTTGTCCTGGAAGACGGTTGATGGTGGAGTCGGGTACGGGGAAGTGCCCGAATGCGCTGATCGCGGCTGTGAACTGGGGTGCGTCCCGACGATGATCGCGGCAGGATGCGCTCATGGTCCAGCCGTTGGAGGTTCCGCGCTTGGTCGCGGGTGACAGGTTCCTGCTCCGTCCTTGGGAGCTCGGCGATCTGCCTCTCGTGCGGGAGGCATCGAGCGATGACTACATCCCGTTGATCACGACCGTTCCCGCGACGTACTCGCAGGAGGCGGGCGAGGCCTTTGAGGGCCTGCTCCGCAGCCTGGCAGCAGGTGGGTGAGGAGCGCCGGGACATGTTCATGTATTCGCTGCTGGGCGCTGACTTGTCCTGACCGACCGCTGGCGGACTCGGCTGCGTAGGCGCCCCAGTCTCCGGCATCGGCTCGCTGCCCGACCACCGGCGGCGAGCAGGGCGGGGAGACGAGTCGGCCGTTGAGGGCGACGGTGATGTCGATGCCGAGGTGCGGGGAGGACCGCGGCGGGCAGTTCGCCTTTCCGCCGCGCGCGCAATGAGGAACGCGTGGTCGTGGGCGCGGGCACGTCGCGGCTCACGAAGTGCAGCGTCGACCCGGGTCTTTTCAGCGCCAGCGGGCCCTAATCGGTCAGTGACCGCCTGCTCACGGTGGGGGCGGAGCCATTCCCTGATGCATTACCCGTCGGCGTGCGGGGCTGTCGCGGGTAGTTCCACAGTGATGCGGATCCCGCCGGCGGAACGCGGGGTGAGAGTGAGTGTTCCGTCGTGTGCGTGGGTGATGGTTTCGACGATTGCCAGGCCGAGACCGACGCCGGCGTGGTCGGTGTGTATGCGCGCGGTGCCGCGTTGGAACGGTTCCGTGAGGGTCGAGACACGCTGCGGGGTGAGCTGCTCGCCGGTGTTTTCGACAGTGAGCACCACAGTCTTGGGGCGGACGCTGGTATTCACCCACACGGTGCCCTGTACAGGCAGGTTGTGGACGATCGCGTTGTGCACGAGGTTCGTGGTCAGCTGCAGCAGGAGCGCGGGCGATCCGCTCGTGGGGGTGATGTCGCCGGTGGTCTCGATGGTGACGCCGTGCTTTTCGGCGAGCGGCAGGAGTGTCTCGGTGGCCTCTTCCGCCGCGAGGGACAGGTCGACGCGTTCCCTGGTGAAGGACCGCTGCTCGGCGCGGCTGACCAGGAGCAGTGCCTCGGTGAGGTCGATCGCTCGGGTGTTGACGGCGTGCAGGCGGTCGATGAGTTCGCCGAGGTCACGGTGCGGATCGGTGCGGGCCACGTCGAGAAGTGCCTTCGAGATCGCCAGCGGGGTGCGCAGTTCGTGAGAGGCGTTGGCGGCGAATCTCCGCTGTTCGGCTACGTGCACGTCGAGCTGTGCGAGCATCGCGTCGAAGGCGTCGGCGAGTTCGCGGAACTCGTCCTTGCGGCCTGGTAGCCGGATCCGGTGGGAGAGGGACCCCGTTGCGGCCATGCGTGTGGCGTCCGTGATGCGGGTCAGGGGGGCGAGCATGCGGCCGGCGAGAAGCCAGCCTCCCAGGAGACCGAACACCAGCAGGAACGCCATGACTACAGCTGCCCCCCACGCGAAGTTGAGTGCGAGCTCGGAGCGGACCTGCAATCCGCCGATGCCGGCCTTCACTTCGGGCAGGTCCCTCAGCAGGAAAACCCATACCGCCGCGACCATCAGGACACCGGCGAGCATGAGGAATCCGGCGTAACTGAGGGTGAGCTTGAGGCGAACACTCAACCCGGGCGCCCTATCCACGGTCGCCCCCCTCGTCTGTGGCCGCCGGCTGCGTGCCGATGCGGTAGCCGACGCCCGGCACGGTGGCGATGATCCAGGGTTCGCCGAGACGCTTGCGCAGGGCCGAGACGGTGATGCGCACGGCGTTGGTGAACGGGTCGGCGTTCTCGTCCCACGCGCGTTCCAGGAGTTCTTCGGCGCTGACGACACCGCCTTCCGCAGTGACGAGGACGTCGAGCACCGCGAACTGCTTCCTGGTCAGCGCGACGTAACGGCCGTCCCGGTAGACCTCGCGGCGGAACGGGTCAAGGCGCAGCCCTGCGATCTCCCGCACGGGAGGCCTGATGTGGGCGCGCCTGCGGTCAAGTGCTCTGAGCCTGAGTGCGAGTTCCTGGAGTTCGAAGGGTTTCGTGAGGTAGTCATCCGCGCCGATTTCGAACCCGGAGGCCTTGTCGTCGAGCCGGTCGGCCGCGGTGAGCATGAGGATCGGCATGCCTGTGCCGGAGGCGATGATGCGTCGGGCGATCTCGTCACCGGACGGCCCGGGGATGTCGCGGTCGAGGACGGCGATGTCGTAGGTGTTGATGCTCAACCGTTCCAGAGCGGTGTCGCCGTCACCGGCGATATCGGCCGCGATCGCTTCCAGGCGTAGACCGTCGCGGATGGCCTCTGCCAGAAGGGGTTCGTCCTCGACGATCAGCACACGCATGCTCCGAGGCTACGAGCCGGCGCATATCGTCGGCATATCGAAAACCGGATACGTGCCGGCAACACCGCGCTGCCTTGACTGACGGTATGACTCGAACCCCACCATCAGCACGCGCAACGAGCCGCCGGATGCGCCGTTTCCTTGTCGTCGGCCTGTTCGTCGTCACAGCAGTGATCACCGCAGCCCTCGGCCACCAGGTGCTGAAGTCCTCGTCCACCTCGGCCGCCTCGCCCTCCTCGGGCGCACCACCCTCGACGTCCTCCCCGGCCGAACCGCCCTTGAAGCCGTCCTCGGACGCAGCACCCCATGCGTCTCGCGGTGGGCACCGGGGCACTCCCGACGAGGCGGACGGTGTAGTCCCCGACGGCGTGACGGTCTTCGACGACGCGATCCCGGCCGTGGCCAACCTCGATCCGGATCTGCTCAAGGCCCTCCGCCAGGCGGCAACGGCTGCCGCGGACGGCCGAGTCGAGTTCTACCTCAACAGCGGCTGGCGTTCCCCGGAGTACCAGGATCAGCTCTTTCGCGAGGCGGTCTTGAAGTACGGGTCCGAAGACGAGGCCGCCCGATGGGTGGCCACCGCGGAGACGTCTCCGCACGTGTCCGGGGACGCGGCCGACCTCGGGCGCTCCAGCGCGACGGCGTGGCTGTCCGAGCACGGTGCCGAGTACGGGCTGTGCCAGATCTATCGGAACGAACCTTGGCACGACGAACTGCGCACCGATGCGATCGATCGTGGCTGCCCGCGTATGTATGCCGACTCCACCCCGGACCCGAGGATGCAGCAGTGACCGGCAGTGAACGAGGACAGAGCATGGTGCAGGTCGACACGGCGGACCAGACCGGACAGGAAGGCGCCGGCCTCCAGGACACCGGCTCCGGTGCCTGGCGCGCGGGCATCCGCCGGGTGATCCGCATCGGCTTCCGGCCGGGGCCCTGGAAGCGCGGCCTGGTCCTCGCGGCGCTGGCGCTGCTGCTGGGCCTGCTCATGCAGCTGCACGCGAAGATCCCGAACCGGATCGGCAACCTCGGCAGCCTGGTGGAGACTGTCCTGCCGTGGTTCGGCCTGTTCATCCCGGTGCTGCTGGCCGGGGCGCTGTGGCGCCGCTCCGCCTCCGCGGTGGCCGCGCTGCTGCTGCCGGTCTCGGTGTGGCTGAACCTCTTCGGCGGGCTGCTCGGTGACAAGTCCCACCCGGGCGGCGACCTCACCGTGGTCAGCCACAACGTCGGCGCCGACAACCCCGACCCGGCCGGCACCGCCCGCGCCCTGACCGCCTCCGGCGCGGACGTGCTGGCCATGGAGGAGATCACCCCGCAGGCGAAGCCGCTGTACGGGAAGGAACTGGCGAAGGCGTACCCGTACCACACGGTGCAGGGCACGGTCGGGCTGTGGAGCAAGCTGCCGCTGTCGGACACGCAGCCGGTCGACATCAAGACGGACTACGGACCGCTGGCGGACACCAAACCGGCCGACATCAAGATGACCTACAACCGGGCGCTGCGCACCACGGTGGCCACGGACCAGGGTCCGCTGGCGGTGTACGTGGCCCACCTGGGTTCCGCACGGGTGAATCCCGGAGCGGGCTTTTGGACAGAGACGCGGGACAGAAACGCGCAGGCGCTCGGCAAGGCCATCGCCGCCGAGCAGAATGAGCGGGTGGTGCTGCTCGGCGACCTGAACGGCACCACGGACGACCGCGCGTTCGCCGGCATCACCTCGCAGCTGCGCTCGGTCCAGGAAGCGGCCGGGGACGGCTTCGGCTTCAGCTGGCCGGCCAAGTTCCCGGTGGTGCGGATCGACCAGATCCTGGTCAGAGGTATGAAGCCGGAGAGTTCGTGGTCGCTGCCGGCCACGGGCAGTGACCATCTGCCGGTGGCGGCCGGAATCAGCTGGTGAACACCGCCGAAGGCCGGCGCTCCACCTGCTGCAGAGGGCACTCGTCTTCGTCAACACGCTGGTGATCCAGGACCTACCTGCCGAGCACGGCTGGGCGGACGTCCCATCGACGAGCACAAGCGCCCTCACCCGCTGTTCCGGATGCACCCCCAGGCCTACGGCGAAGGCCGCCTCGACATGGGCAGCCGGCTCAAGCTCACCGAACCGGAACCGGAGCCCGCCGAAGGCCCAGCCTCAAGTGAGGTTGGCACTGCGTACGGGCCAAGCACTGGGCCCGTACGCAGGCGCCTGCACTCGTCTGGCTTCGTACTTCAGCCCGCCCGTGTAGTCAGGATCACGGCGGCGCCGGAAGGCAGGCGGTAGGTGTAGGTGGTGCCGCCCCACGGCACGTCGAAGGTGGTGTTGCCGGGGCTGGAGTTGTACGCGACCGACAGCTGGGTGCCGTCGGGCAGTGTCGCGTTCTTGCGCTGGACGTCCGCGGTCGCGCTCGCGTTCGAGGTGGCCCTGCCGTCGGGGGCGAGGACGGACAGGTCGTGGATGGACCACCAGCTGCCGGAGCTGGACTTGTTGACTACCCGGATGTAGCGGGCCGTGGTGAGGGGCAGCAGTATCCGGCTCACGGTACTGCCGGGGCCGGTGGCGATCGGCTTGCCCCAGGTCGTGCCGTCGTCGGAGGTGTACACGTCGTACTGGCGGACGAAGCTTCCTTGGTCAAGGACACCAGAAGTCCCCCCAACGTGGGCCATGCAGAGCGTCCCACCGCAAGCCCCAGGCCGGGGCCACTTCAAGCCGTCACAACCCCTGAACACCCCCAACGCGCTCCCGAGTGAGGCCACTTCAGACCGAGTGGGGCTGACTCAAACCGTCACGGCCAGCCGCTCGGGATACGGGCCGTACTCGTCTATCGGCAGGAACGGCTCGATCAACTTCCACTGCTCGTCGGTGAGTTGCCTGCGCGTCACGATCGTCTTCCTACCGGATCCGCCTTCCAGCCGGATGCGGATCGGCAAGATTGATCACGACGTCACACAGGACCAAAGAGTTGTCCCGCAACACTGGGCTCGTCCGTAGCGCCTGTCGTGCTGCCGACTGGGGCGAGGCCATGGCCGTACTGCTGCGGCAGTGCCACGACAACACGATGATCGTCGGCCGGCAGCGCGTCGTCGTGACGCTCCCGCGCCGCGAGAACTTCATCAACGAGATCGGCGCCCGCCGGGAGACCCACCCACTGCCCGAGCTGGAGATGGCGGACGGCCCGTGGCGGGCCAGGCTCAGGGGCATCGGGCAGCCGGAGGACAGCCCGCCCGAGGACGGTGCCGCGGCCCAGACGTTCGCTCCGTTCGCGGTGCCGGGCCCGGAGAAGACGAGCACTGTCCGCAAGTCCTCGCGCTGGGCTTGCGCGGCAGGGGCTGACTGGCGTACGGGCGGGCGTTGTCAGTGGCGTCTGGTGCAATCGGTCCATGACTGCACCAGACGCCGCCCGCCGGCTGCCCGACATCCCGACCCTGCGCGCCCTGTGCCGTGCCCTCGCGGCGGCGGAGGCAATGGTCAACCCCAGTGGTGCGTACGCGTATCACGTGTACGCAGCGAATTGGGGCGAGTCCGAGGAGGCGCTGTCCGTGGACACCGGGTCGGGGGACGACTGCACGGTCGTCTTCGCCCCGGCCGGTGTCTACATACGGGCATTCAGCCACGAGTCGCCGATGAGCCCGTACGGGAACGACGAGGGGCAGGCATGGCCCGGCGTCCTCGACTCGGTGCCCGAGGTCTTCCGCGCGTACGTCGACGAGCCAGCGTTCACCGACGACGGCCTGCCGCGCGTCACGGCCTGCATCTGGCGCGAGACTGGCGACACCCACTGGCACACCGGTGACATCGCGTTCCCCGACGAGGAGGAGGACGACGTGGACGGCGCGGAGTGGCTCCTCGACCTCCTCGTCGAGGGCACCCCGGAGGCGTTCCGGGAGTGGGCGGAGGACTACTACGAGCGGCCGGTCGACCTGGAGTCGGTCGCTGGCGGGCTGACACCTCCGTGCGGCGGATCACGTGACACCCGGCCGCCCGAAGTCTTAAGTCTCCCGCAGGAGGAGACAGGGAAAGGGTGCCATGGACGGCGACACGCTCTACTCGAACCGTGAACTGGCCCGACACGCCGGGCTGACGGTCAAGACGATCCGATTCCACGCCGATCGCGGCATCGTACCGCCAGCAGACCGTACCTCAGCCGGTTGCCGTTCGGCTTGTCCGGGGGGAGGGGGCAGCGGCTGACCGGCTCCGGGTAGTGCTCCCAGCGACCGTACGGGTCATCGACGCCCATCTGCCACGGCTCTCCGCGCTGGAGGGCGGGCAGCGTGATGGCCCGGATGTGGAAGGTGATGCCGCGCACGTGTGGGCGAGCGCCTGGCGGGTTGTCGGGCAAGTGCTCAGTTCGGGGGCGTCCCGGTGAGAGAGTGCGAATCGGCTCCGCTGCCAGACACGACCCCGGGCTGCTTTGGCTCAGCTCGCCGCGTCAATCAAGGCGGTGAGATAGGCGTCTAGCCGTTCCTCCACGACACGCGTCGTCAGCTCTGCCCTCCCTGCCTCCCGCCATGGCTGCGCCACTTGCTGCACTTCTTCTGAGCACGCCAGCGCGTCCCGCACTTGCCAGTAGAGCCGCTCGCTCGCGGCCGCGGCCAGCACCCCGCCGGCCTCCTCGTACGCCTCGGCGAACCGCCAGACCCCACGCCGGGCCGTGCAGCAGCGCGAGATTGGTCGAGCAGTGCGCCACATCGAGATCCGCCGGCCCCCAGGAGGCTGCTGCCCAGTCGACGACACCAGTGATCCGGGCACCGGCCGACTGCGAGGGCCGCTCGTCGAACAGCACGTTGCCGGGCTGGAAGTCCCGGTGCAGGAATCTCCCTTCATAGGGCGGCGCGGGCTTGCGGATCACGTTGATCGCCGCGGGCCGTACCGCCGCGTCGGCACCCTTCGGAACCACGACGGTGTCAGCGGTCGTCAACGCCACATACTCCCGGAGCGGCTCAACAGGACGTACCGCGTGGGTCGTCACGAGTTGACGGGCCAGCAGGGAAACGCGCGTCTCCAATCCCTCATTGTCGAGGACCGTCCGGCCCGTCAGATGGGTCATCAGGAGCGATGGATACTCGCAGTGCGCTGCGGTCGGATCAACAGCGACAAGTCCAGGAGCTGGCACACCGGTCCCCGTGAGCAGGATGAGGGCGTCGGTCTCCCGGCTCAGCCAGTCCGCGGCGTGCCCCAGGTAACGCGAGTCGACGAAGCTCCGCAGGATCAGGTCACGGGTGCCTCCGTTCCGCGTGCCGACGGTCAGCCTCCGCATTTCGGCGGTGATGCCGCCGTACAGCGCGCCGGTTCGGACGATCCGTTCGCCGACCTTCAGGTGTTGGCTCACCCAAGCCAGGGTCCGCAGTCGGACAGCCGCCTCCTCATCATGGTTGGTCACCGTGCCACCTCACCATTCGGACGGCGGCTTGCGCGAAAGCCATCGTGGAGGTGATTGATTTCGGGGAGCCGTCACGATCGATTACTGCGTCCACGAGCTCGAACAACTCGTCGCGCCGGGCGGTCAGACACTCGTAGGGTGCTGTGTGCGGACGGGGCGGTGAAGTCCCCGGAACTCGCCCCGGATTCCTAATGGTGTTTGTCAAGCCGCCAAAGCGTCTGGCGGCGCCGGCTGGTAGCACCGCCCGTCGCGCAGGAGGGCCCAGATGACGTTGACACGGCGGCGAGCGAGGGCGAGGACCGCTTGAGTGTGACGCTTACCCTCGGCACGCTTGCGATCGTAAAAACGCCGTGAATCCTCGCAGTAGCGGATGCTGAACAGCGCGGAGGTGTAGAAGACGCGCTGGAGGCGGCGGTTGTATCGCTGCGGACGCCGCAGATTCCCGCTGATCTTGCCCGAGTCGCGGGGAACGGGCGCGACACCACCGAAGCCGGCAAGGCGGTCAGGGGTGCCGAAGACAACCATGTCACCGCCGGTGGCAGCCAGGAACTCTGCACCGAGGATGACGCCCAGCCCGGGCATGCTGGTAATCACCTCGAAGGA
>NZ_JBHXSG010000125.1:0-12178 GCF_042714835.1 Streptomyces sp. NPDC058678
AACGGCGCGGAATCGGTTGCCTGTAGAGGTGCTCGTGTTGACGCGCCAACCGCTGCGGGCGGACACCCCCCGACACGGCCCCTTGCCGCCGTACGCGAGTGCGGGTGCGACCGGCCGGCTGTGGGCAGTCGTGCCGGTGGGGTGGCGTGCTTTGGTGCCGGGCTGCGTACCAACGCCTTCCCGGGCGGACACCCCCCGACACGGCTCCTTGCCGCCGTACGCGAGTGCGGGTGCGACCGGCCGGCTGTGGGCAGTCGTGCCGGTGGGGTGGCGTGCTTTGGTGCCGGGCTGCGTACCAACGCCTTTCCGGGCGCGGGACCGGGAACGGGGGCCGACGGGGCGTCGGCAAAGGGGGGTCTGGGGCGGGCGTAGCGTGGGTGTATGACGACGTACGGATCCTTCCCCGGCACGCGGCCTCGGCGGCTGCGGACCACCCCCGTCATGCGGAGGATGGTCGCCGAGACCCGGCTGCATCCTGCAGATTTCATCCTTCCGGCCTTTGTGCGCGAGGGCGTTGCCGAGCCGGTGCCGATCGCGGCGATGCCCGGGGTGGTGCAGCACACCCGGGACACGCTGAAGAAGGCCGCCGCAGAGGCGGTGGCGGCCGGGATCTCCGGGATCATGCTGTTCGGCGTGCCGGAGGAGTCGAAGAAGGACGCGCTGGGGACGCCCGGGACCGATCCGGACGGGATCCTGCAGGTCGCCATCCGGGATGTGCGGGCCGAGGTGGGCGACGAGTTGCTCGTCATGTCCGACCTGTGTCTCGACGAGACCACTGATCACGGGCATTGCGGGGTGCTGGATGCCGAGGGCCGGGTCGACAACGACGCCACCCTCGAGCGGTACGCCGAGATGGCGCAGGTCCAGGCCGACGCGGGGGCCCATGTGGTGGGGCCCAGCGGGATGATGGACGGGCAGATCGGGGTCGTCCGGGACGCCCTGGACCAGATCGGGCGGGAGGATGTCGCCGTCCTCGCGTACACGGTGAAGTACGCGTCCGCGTTCTACGGGCCCTTCCGGGAGGCCGTCGGCTCGTCGTTGAAGGGCGACCGGAAGACGTATCAGCAGGATCCGGCGAATGTGCGGGAGTCCCTGCGGGAGTTGGCGCTCGACCTCGAAGAGGGCGCCGACATGGTCATGGTGAAGCCGGCCGGACCGTACCTGGACGTTCTGGCGCGGGTGGCGGACGCCGTGGATGTTCCTGTTGCCGCCTATCAGATCTCCGGCGAGTACTCGATGATCGAGGCCGCCGCCGAGAAGGGCTGGATCGAGCGGGACCGGGCCATCCTGGAGTCGCTGACCGGTATCAAGCGAGCCGGTGCGCAGAACATCCTCACGTACTGGGCGACCGAGGTCGCGCAGCGACTGTTGTGAGGCCCTGGGGCGCCCCTGGGACGCAACGGTTCGAAATCGGTCCGGCTACGGCTGGAACTCGTTCCGGAGAACGTCCGGGGGGCGGTCCATGGTGTTCTGGTGGTTTTTCGCGGTTCCTGGGGAGAGCTTCTGTGGGTCTGTCCGGAAAACAACTGCCGGGGGCGCGGCGTTTTGCGGTTGGCGGGTGGGTTCGGGGCCAGGAGCTGGGCAGCTGTAACGAATTGACGAGTCCCCGTCAGCCTCCATATCTTCTGCGCCTGGCCTGATCCGTTCGGAGGGGTCTCACGTCGATCCCTGGGGGGACGCAATGAGCTGGTTCATCGAGGCGCTGAAGAAGTACGCGGTGTTCAGTGGGCGCGCGCGCCGCAAGGAATACTGGATGTACACGCTGTTCGTGGCGATCATCTACATCGTGCTGGCGATCCTCGCCGCCGTGACCAAGCAGCCGCTGATCGCGGTTGTCTTCTACCTGGCGATCCTCCTGCCGAGCCTTGCGGTCACGGTTCGCCGTCTGCACGACACCGGCCGCACCGGCTGGTGGGTCCTCATCGGGCTCGTCCCGCTCGTCGGCGCCATCGTGATGCTGGTCTTCCTGTGCAGCGAGGGCGAGTCGGGCGCGAACAAGTTCGGCCCGAACCCGAAGGAAGCGCCGGTTCTCGTCTGACGGGACCCCCGCTGTTGCTTCGAGGCCGCCCGGCTGTCCGGGCGGCCTCTCGGCTTTGTTCAGCGGGTTGGCGGTGTGTGGGTGGGTGCCTTCGGGGGAGTCGAGGACACGGTCGACGGGCCCTCGTCGCGTACGCCCGTTCCGTCCTCGCAGCCCGTCAGCACGAGCGCGAGGAGCGTGAGGGCGGAGGTGACGAGGAGGCAGCGGATTCGGGCGGGCATGGAAACAGCGTGCGGGGTGATCCGTGGCGGGTGCCAGGGTTCGGCGGGAATTCGGGACGCCGGAGCGACGGGACGCGGGCTGACCTGCGGGGATGTCGTGGTCACGGGATGCCGTGCGGGACGCCGTACGGCCGGGAGTCGGGAAATGTGGGGGCGGGCACCATCAAGTGCCGCCGGGAGTTAGGTTGTTGACTCTCTTCCGCCGACTCTTCGAGGAGACGCCGATGTCCGGTGACGCCCTCAGCCAGGATCCCGCCGAGCTGAGAAGGAGGATCGACACCACCAAGGCGCACCCGGCCCGTGTCTACGACGTGTTCCTCGGCGGCAAGGACAACTACCCCGTGGACCGTGAGGCGGCCGCCGCGGCGCTCGGCGCCAACCCGCGCGGGTACCTCGACGTACGCCACAACCGCGACTTCCTGCGCCGGGCCGTGAACACGCTCGCCGAGGAGGACGGCATCCGGCAGTTCCTCGACATCGGCACCGGCCTGCCGACCGCGGAGAACGTCCATCAGATCGCCCAGCGCATCGCCCCGGACTCGCGGGTCGTGTACGTCGACAACGACCCGGTCGTGCTCGCGCACGCGCGTGCCCTGCTGACGAGCGGGCCCGAGGGGCGTACGGACTACATCGACGCCGACTTCAAGGACCCGGCGCAGATTCTCGAACAGGCCGCGAAGACGCTGGACTTCGACCAGCCGATCGCGCTGTGCCTGGTGGCGATCCTGCACTTCGTGGAAGACGAGGAGGCGTACCCCATCGTGCGCGGACTCGTCGACGCGCTGCCCTCCGGGAGCCGGCTGGTCCTCAGTCATCTCACCGAGGACCTCAACGCGGAGAACATCCGGGCGGTGCAACGGACCTACACCGAGCGCGGGTTCACCTTCGTACTGCGGACGAAGGGGGAGGTCGAGCGGTTCTTCGCCGAGAGTTCACTCGAGCTGCTCGAGCCGGGTGTCGTGCCGGCCCACCGGTGGCGGGCGGACGGCGCGGCGCCGGTGCCGGAGCAGCCGGAGGCGTCGTATCTCGCGGGGCTCGACGACATCGAGAAGGTGCGGTACGCCGACATCACCGACGTGACGGACGCCGACATCAACGTGTACGCGGCGGTGGGGGCGAAGGCCTGACCGGGGGCGGGCGGCTGATTCCGTCCGTATCGCGGAAACCTGCTTGTAGACGGCACGTATGTCTTTAGGCTGCGCGGCACGAGTCACTGTTGGTCAGTCCGTCGCAGTCGAAGGAGCCGCCGTCATGACCGTCACCGAGGTAGAAACCGCGCCGGTGCCCGTGCCGCCGCTCGCCGCTCGGGCCCGGGCGGTCGGCGGATCGGCCGTGCGGGACATCCTCGCCGTCACCGCCCGCCCCGAGGTGATCAACTTCGCGGGCGGGCTGCCGGCGCCGGAGCTGTTCGACGCGGAGGGCATCGCGGAGGCGTACCGGGCGGTGCTCGCTCAGGCGCCCGGGCGGGCGTTGCAGTACTCCACCACCGAGGGCGAGCCGGGACTGCGGGGTGCGCTCGCGGGACGGATGTCGGTGCGTGGGCTGCCGACCGAGGCCGACGACGTCCTGGTCACCACCGGGTCGCAGCAGGCTCTGTCCCTGCTCGCCACCGCGCTGGTGGAGCCGGGGGACACGGTGCTCGTCGAAAGTCCCTGTTATCTGGCGGCACTTCAGGCCTTCGGCTTCGCCGGGGCGCGGGTGCTGGCCGTGCCGGGGGACGAGGAGGGGCTGGACCCGGCGGCGCTGGAGGAGCTGGTGGTGCGGGAGCGGCCCAAGCTGCTGTACACCGTGCCGACGTTCCAGAACCCGACCGGGCGGACCCTGCCGGACGGGCGGCGGGCCGCGATCGCTTCCGTCGCCGCTCGGCGGGGGCTGTGGATCGTCGAGGACGACCCGTACGGGGAGCTGCGGTTCGAGGGTGAGCGGGTGCCGTGGATCGCCACGTATCCGGGGGCGGAGGACCGTACGGTCCTGCTCGGCTCCTTCTCCAAGGTGATGGCGCCGGGGCTGCGGCTGGGGTGGCTTCGGGCACCGGGGGAGCTGCGGCGGGCGTGTACGGTCGCCAAGCAGGCGGCCGATCTGCACACGCCGACCGTCAACCAGCTCGCCGCCGCCCGCTATCTGGCGGACCGGGACCTGGACGCCCATGTCCGGCGGGTCGCCGGGGTGTACCGGGAACGGCGGGACGCCATGCTCGCGGGGCTGGCGCGGGCGCTGCCGGAGGGGTCGGCCTGGAGTCGGCCGCAGGGCGGGATGTTCCTCTGGGCTCGACTGCCGGCCGCGTACGACACGACGGAGCTGCTGGCGCGGGTGGTGCGGCACGACGTGGCCTACGTGCCGGGGGCGCCCTTCTATGCCGGTGAGCCGGATCGGTCGACACTGCGGCTGTGCTTCGTCACGCAGACGCCGGAGGAGATCGGGGAGGGGCTGCGGAGGCTGGGGGTCGCGTTGCGGGGTGGGCCGGGCGCCTGAGCACGCTGTGACGATGCCCGGCGACCTCTGCGGGCGGCACGAGAGGCGGCCGACGGCGACCTTGAGGCACGGACAGGTGTGGACTGGGCCCACGACGGGCCCTGAGCACGGTGGGCCGTGACCGGGTCACCGTTCCGGTCACGGCACCGCTGCACGGCGTCGTCCTTGCGCTGGGCCGGTCCCACCGCCGGCTCACTCGCTTCGAGCACGGCAAGTACCACGGTTGACGTGCCCGTCAGTCCCACCAGAAGTGCCAGGCCGGCTGGTCGAGGATCAGGTGCTCGGCGTAACCGGGCAGGGTCGGGTGCCTGCTCTGCAGGATGTTGTCCGGGCAGAAGGCGAAGTGCTCGGCGGCCAGGGCCTCGGCGTCGGTGAGCCTCGTGGGCGGGGTCGCGACCGACACCAGCAGGTGGTCGAAGCCGAGTGCCACGACGCGTATGCCGAAGCGGTCCTCCCAGTCGCGCAGGACGGAGGAGAGGCGGGCCGTGTCGTTCTCGTGGTTCATCGGGCCCGTCCAGCCGATCGCCGTGGGGATGTCGGCGCTGCGGCGGGCGGGGACGAGGGCGAGGCGGGGGTCCTTGTACGGGCCGCCGGGTTCGAGGAGGGTGCCGGCGATCTCGGCTGCCACGGTGTCCGGGTCGGCGGCGCGGCTGGTCTCCGGCTCGCCGGCCGGGCCGGGCCACTCCTCGCCGTCCGCCGCGCAGGCCTCCCAGAACTCGGCCAGTACTTCTCCGGCGTCGTGATCTCCGGGATACGACATCTCGTCGGGCATCAGCTCCCAGTCCTCGGGGGCGCCTTGAGGCCCTCCGACGTCGACTATGACCGGGAGCAGGCCGATCGTCCGCCGGGCGTGCTGGAACGTGGTCCAGGCGCCGGGAGCGGCTGGACCGTCCGCGCACCACAGCAGCGGTTCGTGCCACGGTCCGTCGACCGTCGTGTCGATCAGCCTGCCGGGCGGGAGTTCGAGACCGAGGGACGCGATCCTCGGGAGGGGGTTCGGAAGTGTCGCCATGCCCGTGACCGTAGGGGATGGCACTGACACCTCGCCCTCGACCTCACGGCAGCGCCCGCCCACCGATCTGGAACGTCGGCCCGTCGGGGTTCCGAGGAGTGGCGGACGAGGCCGACGAACGTGACCTTCTCGGCCACTACCGTGCCCGATTCACACGGTCGTCGAAGCACTCCTTCTTGCCGCCGGCCGCCGACTGGAAACACACCTGAAGGACGGTTCCGGGGCGAGCCACCGTCATGGGGGTGTAGACGTAGGCGCCCGCGTCGATGGCGTTCCGGACCGCCGCGCTGCGGACGCGACCGTCACGACCACTGCGACCGTCCGCCGCCAGCTCGATCCGGTCGCCGACGCGCGTCCCCCACGACCGGACCCAACTCGTCCCGCACTCCTCGCTGTAGCGCAGTTCCATCCAGGCACCGGTCGCCGTGCGGTGGGAGACGAGGGTGTCCGGTGCGGCGGCGCAGTACGTGTCGATCGGGCTCTTGCCCTCACAGACGGGTCCCCGACAGCGCGGCCCGGTGGCGGACGGGGACACCGACGACCGCGGTGCGCCGTCCTGGCGCGGCAGCAGGAAGAGGGCCACCATCACGCCCCCGACGGCCACGGCACACACCGACGCGAGTACCGCCACGGCTGCCACGCCCCGGTGACCGGCACGCGTCACCTCCTGCGGGGACGGGGACGGGATCGGGGACGGACCCGGCGATGGCTTCGGCTCCGGAGACGGCCTGTCCGTACGCGGCGCTTCCGTGCCGCGCCCGCTCCATTCCGACTCGGCGATCTCCCACAGCGCCAGACACCGTCCGTCCGGTTCGCCGGCGACACGGCACAGCTCCTGCACCGCCTCGCGCGGCGGCAGCGTCTTGCCGTTGAGGTAGCGCTCCCAGGACGACTTGCTGAACGGGGTTGTCGCCGCCAGACCCGCCATGCTCAGGCCGGTCAGCGCCTTCACCTCCCGCAGCGCGGCGGCCAGTGGGGCGCATTCCGGCGAGGGTGTGGTCATCCCCGCAGGGCTTTCCACGTGTGCGGCCCGATGACCCCGTCCACGACCAGTCCCGCCCGCTGCTGTACGCCCTTGACCGCCTTTTCCGTCAGCGGACCGAAGATCCCGTCGACGCCCCCCGGCGAGTAGCCCGCCCTGCGCAGCAGGCACTGCGCCTCGGCCACCTCCGGTCCGGCGTGGCCGTCCCCCAGGACGGTGTCCTGGGTGCGGCTGTTGCCGGCGTACCAGCGGCCGTCGATCCGTTCCAGGCGGCAGGAGTACGGGGGCACCGTCCGCGTCGGGGACTGCGGTGCCGACGCGGTGGCCGAGACGAGAGGGGCCGCCGCCGCTTCGCCGTCGCCGCTGTTGAGCTCTACGACCAGGAGGACCGCCGAGGAGACGGCCAGCACCAGAGCCACCGCCCCCGCCACGAGCGCGATGCGCAGTGAACGGCCGGGAGACCGCGCACTCTCGGCCCCCGCCGACAGGATCTCCGGCTCTGCCGCGACCGCCTCGGGCGCGGTCGCGTCCGTCCGTGCGTCCCTCCAGGCCTCCGCGGCGACTTCGTGCAACGCGAGCAGCCGGATCGGATCGTCACCGCCGATCCGGGCCATCGCCTCCACGGCCTCCGGTGGTGGCAGCGATCTGCCGCCCAGATACCGCTCCCACGACTTCGGGCTGTACCCCGTCTTCGCCCCCAGCTGCCGCAGGCTCAGCCCACTGTGGTCCTTCAGCCGGCGTAAGCGCACCACCAACTGCCGCACCCGTGGGTCGAGTTCCTCGGGCAGCGCTTTCCAACGCGCCATGTTCCCCCCACTCGCGTTCATGATCAGGGGGCGTGGTCAGCGGCCCCTGTGCCGTCGCATTCTGCATCAGCATCCACGGGACTGCATCGGAACGTGGTTCCTGCACCGATACGGCATCGGTCACCGCCCGCCGAACCGTCCCGCCGAACCGTCCCGCCGAACGGTGTCCCCGCAGGTCAGCGGGTGCGGCATCCCGTGACGACGTCACTTCCGCGGCGACTGTGGCGGCGCTTGCCGCCCGCCCCCCACTCTCGGGTTGTCAGCCGGCGGCACGACAGGTGCCGTCCCACGACCCCGAAGGGGAAGCATGCGATCGAACGTGTTGACGAGGACCGTCATCAGCCTCACCGCCGTCGTCGGGCTCACGGCCGGAACGGTGGCGGCTGCGGGTACAAGCTTCGCGGCGCCCCAGCCGGCCGCCGAGGCCGCGGTGAGCGCCCAGGGCGTCTCCATCCTCGCGGTGAACAACCTCGGTCTGAACACGACCCGGGCCAAGAACTGGCAGTGCTGGCTGCGCGACGTGGGTTACAACCCCGGCACGATCGACGGGCAGCTGGGCACCACCAGCTGGAAGGCGGCGCAGCGGATGCTCAACGGCGCGGGCTACAACGCGGGTGCCGTCGACGGGGTTGTCGGAACCAACACGATCAAGGCGCTGCAGCGCTTCCTCGGCCTCAACGACGACGGGATCGCCGGACCGGCCACCAAGGCGGCGTTCTGGGACGTCAACGCCATCGGCTGCTGAGCCGACCTGACCCGCACACAGGCCGCGGCCCGTCCTCCCGTCGGGGGAGAGGACGGGCCGCGTGCCCGTTCTCAGGGTTTCAGAGCCGCTCGGGCGTCCGGATCCCCAGCAGGGCCATGCCCCGGTGCAGCGTCCGGGCGGTGACGTCGCAGAGGAAGAGGCGGTTCTCCACCTGCTCCGGCGACTCGGCCTTGAGGACCGGGCACTTGTCGTAGAAGGTCGTGTAGAGGGAAGCCAGCTGGTAGAGGTAGGCCGCCATCTTGTGCGGGGCGTACTCCGCAGCCGCCTCCGCCACGACCTCCGCGAACGCGTCCGCGTGCAGGCCCAGCGCGCGCTCCGCCTCGTGCAGCGCCAACTCCGGGTGCGCGCAGGGGCGTACCTCTCCGGCCTTGCGGAGGATCGACCGGATACGGGCGTACGCGTACTGGAGGTAGACGGACGTGTCGCCGTTGAGCGAGACCATCTGGTCCAGGTCGAACTTGTAGTCACGGTTCGCCGACGTCGACAGGTCCGCGTACCTCACCGCGCCGATGCCCACCTGGGTGCCGCGCTCGGCGATCTCCTCCTCGGAGAGGTCCTGCGCCTTCTCCCGCACGACGGCCGAGGCCCGCTCGACCGCCTCGTCGAGGAGGTCGACCAGCTTCACCGTCTCGCCCTCACGGGTCTTGAACGGCTTGCCGTCCTTGCCGAGGACCGTGCCGAAGGCGAGCTGGACCGCGTTGACGTCGTCGCCGAGCCAGCCGGCCCTCCGGGCGGTCTCGAAGACCATCTTGAAGTGGAGGGACTGGCGGGCGTCGACGACGTAGACGAGGGTGTTCGCCTTCAGGTTGAAGACGCGGTCGCGGATCGCGGAGAGGTCGGTCGCCGCGTAGCCGTAGCCGCCGTCCGACTTCTGGACGATCAGGGGGACCGGGTTGCCGTCCGGACCCTTGACGTCGTCGAAGAAGACGCAGAGGGCGCCCTCGGAGCGGACCGCGACACCGGACTCCTCCAGGAGGCGGCAGGTCTCCGCGAGCATGTCGTTGTAGCCGGACTCGCCGACGATGTCCGCGTCCCGGACCTCCATGTCCAGCTTCTCGAAGACGGAGAAGAAGTAGATCTTCGACTCGTCCACGAACCTCTGCCAGGTGGCGAGGGTGTGCGGGTCGCCGGCCTGGAGGTCGACCACCCTGCGGCGGGCCCTGGTCTTGAACTCCTCGTCGGAGTCGAAGTGCCTCCGCGCCGCCTTGTAGAGGCGGTCGAGGTTCGACATCGCCTCCTCGCCCGACACCTGGGTGTCCTTGTGGTCCAGCTCGTGCGGGTGCTCGTCCAGGTACTGGATGAGCATGCCGAACTGGGTGCCCCAGTCGCCGATGTGGTGCCTGCGGACCACCGTCTCGCCGGTGAACTCCAGGAGGTGGACCGTCGCGTCGCCGATCACCGCGGAGCGCAGGTGGCCGACGTGCATCTCCTTCGCCACGTTCGGCTGGGCGTAGTCGATGACCGTCGTGCCCGGGTTCTCGGCGAAGGGGACCCCGAGGCGGTCGGGGTCCGCGTGCCGCGCGGCCAGGTTCTCGGTGATCGCGCGGTCCGTGAGCGTGATGTTCAGGAAGCCGGGGCCGGAGACCTCGATGTCCTTGATCACGTCACCGGTGACCACCTGGGAGACGACCTGCGTCGCCAGCTCCCGCGGGTTCGCCTTCGCCTTCTTCGCGAGGGCCAGGATCCCGTTGGCCTGGAAGTCCGCCCGGTCGCTTCGGCGCAGCAGCGGGTCGGCGGAGCCGGCCTCCGGCAGAGCAGCCGAGAGGGCGGACGCGAGGCGCTGGTTGACGGAAGCGGTGAGGGACGTGACCGGGGCCATAGGAGTGGGTGCCGTTCTCCTTGTGGGAATGGGTGGGCCCGCCCAGTATCCCACGGTGCGTAAAGCGGTTTTCCTGGGCGCGAGGTGGTCTGGGAGAATGAAGCGGCAGCCGTGCGGCCGTACCGGCTGCCCGTGTGAAACCTTCAGGAACACCATCAAAAAGAGGACGTGCCGATCGTGGCTCAGAGCACCGAGACCACCGACTGGGTCTCCCGTTTCGCGGATGAGGTCATCGAGGAGTCGGAGCGTCGGGCCCCGGGCAAACCGGTCGTCGTCGCGTCCGGGCTCTCACCCTCCGGGCCCATCCACCTGGGGAACCTGCGCGAGGTCATGACCCCGCACCTCGTCGCCGACGAGATCCGTCGGCGGGGCCTGCAGGTGCGCCACCTGATCTCGTGGGACGACTACGACCGGTACCGCAAGGTGCCCGCCGGAGTCCCCGGCGTCGACGGGTCCTGGGCCGAGCACATCGGCAAGCCGCTCACCTCCGTCCCGGCGCCCAACGGCTCCGCCCACCCGAACTGGGCCGAGCACTTCAAGGCCGCGATGGTCGAGTCGCTCGCCGAGCTGGGCGTCGAGTTCGACGGGATCAGCCAGACCGCGCAGTACACCTCCGGCGTCTACCGCGAGCAGATCCTGCACGCGATCAGGCACCGCCGGGACATCGACGCGATCCTCGACCAGTACCGGACCAAGAAGGCCCCGGGCAAGAAGCAGTCGCAGAAGCCGGTCGACGAGGCCGAGCTGGAGGCCGCCGAAGGGTCGGGGGCGGCCAACGAGGACGACGGCAGCTCCGGGTCGGCCGGATACTTCCCGTACAAGCCCTACTGCGGCAACTGCGAGAAGGACCTCACCACCGTCACCTCCTACGACGACGACAGCACCGAGCTGACGTACGCCTGCACCGCGTGCGGCTTCTCCGAGACCGTCCGGCTGAACGAGTTCAACCGCGGCAAGCTGGTCTGGAAGGTCGACTGGCCGATGCGCTGGGCGTACGAGGGCGTGATCTTCGAGCCGAGCGGCGTCGACCACTCGTCCCCCGGATCGTCCTTCCAGGTCGGCGGGCAGATCGTCGGGATCTTCGGCGGGAAGCAGCCGATCGGGCCGATGTACGCCTTCGTGGGCATCAGCGGGATGGCGAAGATGTCCTCGTCGAAGGGTGGCGTGCCCACCCCCGGCGACGCTCTGCAGATCATGGAGCCGCAGCTCCTGCGGTGGCTGTACGCCCGGCGCAGGCCCAACCAGTCCTTCAAGATCGCCTTCGACCAGGAGATCCAGCGGCTCTACGACGAGTGGGACAAGCTGGACGCGAAGGTCGCTGGGGGCACCTCCCAGGCTTCTGGCTCTGGGGGAGGGTCGGCCCTCCCGGCCGACGTGGCCGCGCACGCGCGTGCCGTGGGCACCGCCGGCGGTGAGCTGCCGAGGACCGCCCGGCCGCTGCCGTACCGGACCCTGGCCTCCGTCGCCGACATCACCGCCGGACACGAGGACCAGGCCCTGCGGATCCTGTCCGAGCTCGACCCGACGCACCCGATCGGCGCCCTCGACGAGGCCCGGCCGCGGTACGACAAGGCCGAGGCGTGGATCAACACGCACGTGCCCGCCGACCAGCGGACCATCGTGCGCGACGAACCCGACGCCGAGCTGCTGAAGTCCCTCGACGAGCAGGCGCAGGGGTCACTGCGGCTGCTCCTGGACGGGCTGGCCTCGCACTGGTCGCTGGACGGGCTGACCCACCTCGTGTACGGCGTGCCCAAGGTGCAGGCCGGGTTCGCGGCGGACGCGACGCCGAAGGAGCTGCCGGCGGAGATCAAGACCGCCCAGCGGTCCTTCTTCGCCCTGCTGTACCACCTGCTCGTCGGGCGTGACACCGGTCCGCGTCTGCCCACGCTGCTGCTGGCGGTCGGGCAGGAGCGGGTGCGGGCCCTGCTCGGGGAGTAGGCCCGGGTCTCCGACGGAGGGGGCGCCCGGTGTCAGCACCGGGGGGCCCCCCCCGCGGTACAGGGGGGGGGGGGGGGTTGTGGGCGCCACCCGTTCCCCCCCGGGTCGGGTGTGGGAGGGC
>NZ_JBHXSG010000126.1:0-11597 GCF_042714835.1 Streptomyces sp. NPDC058678
CGGGCACGAGCACGGCCCGTGGGACTGGACTCCTGAGGTGGCTCACCTCATCGGTGAGGGCGAGAGGCTCGTTGCCGACGCCGTCATGCACTACATCGTCGTCGACGGCGAGCACCGGCGGAAGCTGCGCGCGTTCGTGGAAGTCGATCGCAGCACCATGAGCAGTGAGCGCCTGGCCGTGAAACTGATCGAGTACGCCAGACTGGTTCCAGTACGAAAGTCCAGCCCGTCGGGCGACGCCGGCCGACCTCCACCGGTCCGACGTGGCTCCGCTGGTACCCGGTCTTCCTTCGCGTCCTCTTCGTGCTTACCGGCGCCTCCCGGGCCAGGCTGGGTGACCGAATCAGCGATCTGCAGGCGATGGTCGCTCAGCACCCGCTCGTCGCCGCCCTCGCCCGCGAGGTTCAGCTGGGAGCCGGCGTCCTGGAGGACATCGAGGAGCACGGTCCGTCCGGGTCGGTGTGGGTGCCGTTGACAGGGGGCGAGCCCTGCCCGTGGACCGATCTGTGATGACGTCGTCCATTAGGACCGGGAGGGTGGGGCCTACCGTATTCAGCACTGAGCTGGCTGGTGGGATGGCCAGCGTCACCGGGCTGTATTCCTCCGCTCTGACCTGACCCGGCAGCCTGGTCGGCCCCTGAGCCACCTGCCAGCGCTCCACCAGTACGGCAACGGCGGCAGTCCTGTAAATGGTGCATGGCCCGGTGGGTCGCGGGCGTGCGCTTCGTCAGTACACGCGGTTGGCCACCGGCCCGCCGCGTAGTGCCGGCCGACCGCGCCAGCACCGAGGGATCGACGAACTCCCGGCGGGCCAGGCGCCGCACGATGGCCGGTATGGAGAGGCCAGGGCGCCGGAGCGGCCTCGTGGCGGAGCCACGTGGGCGTTTCGGCACCTCTCCGCCGCGAAGCCGCACGGCTTCGCGGAACCGGCCATCTCCGCTTCCACGCCGGGCAACGCGCCAGGCGCTCCGAGACCGGATAAGCCCAGAGCCGACGTACGCCCGTCGCGTCGCCCAAGACAGTGATTGATACCGCGCGACGGCCTGCGGAACCGACGGAATGTGGCTCGCGCGGTGACGGAATGCCCGGAGGGGAGCAACCGGGCGGCTGCCGCGGATTCAGTCGGCGCTCTTGCTGTGTGGTGGGCTACTGATCTGAAGCTCACGGGCACTCCCCGCCCATAGACCCGGCCACAATGCCCGGCCTCAGCACGTCACCCGGTCAGCCGCACACCGCGCGATACCGGCTGCAAGCAGTACATAACCTGCCTTCATGAGCACTTCACAGATAGCCTCCAAGAAGGCCACTTCACGAATTCACACAGTCAGCGCCGCCCTGGGCATTGCTCTTGCGGTGGGGGCGGCGACAGCCACACCCTCCGTGGCCACGACGCCCGCCCCTCACACCGCCACAAAAGCCGCCCCTGCCCAGCCGAGCACGGCCCAGGCCGACGGCCCCGGCGACGGCGCCGCCGACAACGCCGTCAGCGGCGGCGGCCTCATCGGCGGCGGCGGCGGCGGCGCAGGCGGCGACGGCGGCCTCTGACTGAGGGAACCTCCACGTTCCTACGCGGGAACCCTCACCCCGTGGCGCCGCATTTCAGCAGGTCAGCGAATTCCGTCGGTTCCCCGGCCTGCGTCTCCCCTTTCAGTCGAACTCTCGTGCCAATCGGGTCGTATGCTGCCTTCGCGGTGACCGACACCGTCGCCGAGAACAGGACCGCCTGATGACGCCCGCCCTCATTCCCCCGATCACGGACCCGGATCCATCCGCCATGGCCTGCCCCGGCAGCCTGGTCGGTCCTTGTTCCGGATGTCAGCGCTCCACCCACAAGTACGGCAGCGGCGGCAGCCCTCTTTGCCAGTGGTGCATGGCCCCGGTGATGGAAAAGTGGGGCCCGGGCGTGCGCTTCGTCAGCACGCGCGGCTAGCCGTCGGCCCGCCGTGTACCCGGTCGGGTGAAGCCCGCCCGGGCGCAGAACCTTCTTCGGGCGCCGCGCGTCGTGCTGTGCATGGGACCGATCAGCGAAGCGCATGTGGCGCAGCCGGGGCTGGCCGTGGTGGAGATCGCGGCGTGTGATGACAAGACCGCCCTCGTCGTCCAGGAGCTGTTGGCGGCGCGGTGGGCGACTGCGACGGCGGACCGTACGACCCGGGTAGCGGGTGAGCCCGGCGTCAGGCTGCGCTGCTATCTGGACGTGCGCCAGGAGCTGCCCTCGTAGCCGGACTGGTGCCAGACCGAGCAGGTGCCACAGTGCGCTGACCTGCCGTGGTCGGGGTCATGGTCGGCGACGCCCAGCCCATGGTCGGGCTTGTGGTCGGGCCTGCACCAGGTCCTCTCGGATTGCGGACGGGCGGTCTGGGTGGAAGGCATGGGGGTGTGACGTGGACGCTGCCCGAACCGATGCTCGCTGCCGCTGTCCCCGATCCGGTGCTGCTGCCGGGGTGGGCGGGCGAGCCGAAGTGGGACGGGTGGCGGGCCCTGGTCTCGGTGGAGGCCGGGCGCACCGTTTTGCGCTCGCGTCAGGGCACGGACCTGGTCGCGTCGTTCCCGGAGATTGAAGCCGGGAGCGGGCAGCTGCCGGATGCGACAGCGTTCGACGGGGAGTTGATCGTGTGGGAGTCCGGGCGGCTCGCGTTCGAGCGGCTCCAGGGCCGGCTGCAACGGCGCGGTGCCCACGCGGCCCGGCTCGCTGCGGAGTGGCCCGCCCACTTCGTCGCCTTCGACCTGCTGCGCCTTGAGGGCATCGACACCACACGGTGGCCCTACCGGCGGCGCCGGGCTGCGCTGGAGGACCTGTTCACCGAGCGCACGCTGACGGCGCCGTGGGCGCTGTGCCCGTCGACCACCGACGCGGACACGATCGACGAGTGGCTGACGTGGTCGGCGGTCGGTCTGGAGGGAATCGTCTTCAAGCGGCTGGACAGCAGGTACGAGCCGGTGCGCGGGTGGCGCAAGTACAAGGTGCGCGAGACGCAGGAGGCGATCGTCGGCGCGGTCACCGGACCGCTGACGGGACCGCGGACTCTGCTGTTGGGGCGGTACGACCAGGGCGGGCGACTGCAGTACACCGGCCGCACCACCGCGCTGCCGCAGGCGGCCGGCCGCGCTGTCGCCGGACGGCTGGCCCCTGCCGCGGATGAGCATCCATGGACAGGCTGGACATTCTCCGCCGGGTGGGGCACCAAGGACACCTTGACCGTCACCCTCGTGCGCCCCGAGCTGGTGGTGGAAGTCGGCGTCGACGTCGCCCGGGACAGTGCCGGGCGCTGGCGCCATCCCGTCCGCTGGTACCGGGCCCGCCCGGATCTCTCCCCCGGTGACATTGCCCACTTCGGCAACTCTGCGTAGTACGGGGCCAGTTCCCGTGGATGCGGCCTGAGAGCCTGCTGTACGGCGACCGTCCGATACCGAGGTAGGCCGTGGACCAGACGCGGGCCGGGGCCGGCGAGGACCCGGCCGCTCGCTCAGGGGCCGACGGGCTGGGCGCTCACGCCGGTCGCCATGCAGAACTTCCGGGCACCACGCAGTGTGGTGCTCAGTTTCCGCTGGGTGGCCCGGCTGTCGAGGCGCACGTCGAGGGCGCCAGGAAGTGTGCTGTGTGCCCGCAGGCCCTCGGGCAGCCGGGAGGCGTCGAGACCGTCACGCCTGGCGATGAGGATGCCGAGCTCGTGACGGCTCACAGCGTCGAGCCCTGCGAGATGGTGGATACCGGACGCGTCGCACGACGCGACCTCCAGAAGCGCGGCCGCCAGGTCGGCGACGTGCACGGGGCAGCGCATGTCGTCGGTGAACAGGACGCCGTCGCGGGTGCCGGCGATGAGTTCGTGCACGGCACGCTCATGCACGGAGCGCCCGCCGCCGACGATCAGTGACGTGCGGGCGACAACGGCTCCCGGATACACGGCGAGAATCCCGGTCTCCGCCGCCGCTTTCGCTGCTCCGTAGGAGGTGATGGGATCGGGGAGGCAGGTCTCGTCATAGGTGACTCGGGTGCCGGAGAACACTGCATCGCTGGACACCTGAACGAGGCGGCTTCCGTGCTTCGCCGCCGCCATCGCGAGCCGGACGGGGCCCTGCGCCGTGACCGCCCAGTCGTCCTTGACGCTCGATGTGTTGATGACGAGGCGGGGCCTCACCTCGGCCATGACGGCGTCCAGGCGTCCCGCATCCCGCATCCCGCAAGTCGAGGGGGTACCAGATGGTTTGGGAGGCGTCGCGGGGCTCGGTCGCGCAGTACGTCGCGGCCGTGGTGTGTCCGGCCGCTCTCGCCTGCCGGGTCAGTTCGGCGCCCAGGAAGCCGCTGCCACCGATGATCAACGTTGTCATGGTGCGACACGGTAGACCGGTCCCCGTCAGCAGCGGCGGAGGCTCGGTTCCCGCGTGGGGCGAAGGCGGTCACCCCGAGGTCAGGTGACTGCCTTCGCCAGCCGGGGTTACTTCTGCGGGCGCCAGACGTAGCGGACGTCCGGCTCTCGCTCATCGTTGCGCAGCCCGTCCGTTCGCTCGACCTCGACGAAGCCGTGCCGCTCGTAGAACCGCTGCGCCGGCTCGTTGACCTGGAACGTCCACAGCGCAAGCCCGTCCGGCTGCCTCTGCTTGGCCAGGGACATGAACCGATGCCCAAACACAAGAGCCAGAGCAACCTAACGGAGTCCTACTATCTGATCGAGAAGATCACCGCGATCGGCATCCGCTACGACTTCGGCGCAGGCCCCGACCTGCTCGGCCGCCGCCTGCGCGACATCGACGTGAAACAGGGCCACCTCTACGGTCTGCTGCATCGCGGCCGCGGCCTGCTGCTGGACCGCACCGAACGCCTGACCGTCGGCGGCTGGTCAGACCGCGTCGATTACCTCGCGGATCCCGCTGCGGCACTGGATGCTCCGTGCGTCTTGCTACGCCCCGACGGCCACGTGGCCTGGATCGGCGACGATCAGCAGGACCTGGACGACCACCTCTCCCGCTGGTTCGGCAAGCCCGCCAACTGATATCGCCTGAGCAACCGAAAAGGCCCGCGAGGGGGATCGAACGGCCAGTAGCGACTGACCATCGGAAGGCTGGAGGTAGCTCAGCCCACGCAGGCGGGCGGCCAGGCTGCACGCCGCGCTCTCCGGTGCGACGCAGCCGGCGCCGACACAGCAGGTCGGTGTCCGAGTCGCTGGACTGACTGCGGCTGGAACATCAGACCTGGAGCCACGAACTCCGCTCGTGGCTCCAGGAGCCCCACGACACGGTGGACCTCCAGAGGGAACCGTGATGGCCGAATGCCGTCTGTGCACGGGCGGGTGAACGTCATACGCTGTGCGACCTTCGGGCTCTGGGGGTCTCGTGAACGGTCTCCGTGCAGTCATTGTTCGTGCGGTCGTTGTCTGCCTTGTGATCGCGTGTGCCGCGATGGTGTCGCCGGCCGCGGCTGTGACGCCGAGCTGGTCGGCGCTGCCGGTGCCGGCGGCGGCCCCGCCGGTGACCTTGTCCGATCTCGCCGCCCGCGGGCCGGGCGAGGCGTGGGCGACCGGGTACGAGCACGCCGCCGATGGAGTGCGGCCGATGCTGTACCGGTGGGACGGCACGGCGTGGAGCCGGGACACCACCTTCCCCGGCGCCGGTGAGTCGGGCTGGCTCGGCAAGGTGCAGTTCGTCGGCGGGGAGGTGTGGATCTTCCACAACCGCGACGGGGCGGGAGAGATCCTGCGCCGGTCGGCGGGAGGGTGGAGTGCCGTCCCGCTGCCGCAGACCCTGTGGGTCTACCAGGACTTCGCTGCGGTACCGGGTGCCGCGTGGGTGGTCGGTGAGGACGACACGGGGCTGAAGGTGTTGCACTACGACGGTTCCGGCTGGACCACACAGTCCACCCCGGACGGTGTGTATTTCGTGGCGGGGATCACCGCACGTACCGCCACCGACGCCTGGGCCTGGGCGGACACCAGCGCCGGGACCACCGTCCTGCGCTGGGACGGCACGGTGTGGCGGGACGCGAAGGTGTCGCTGCCGCCCAACAGCAACGTGCACACGATCCTGCTCGAACCCTCCGGCCGGGTCACGATCGGCGGCAGCCAGTACACCGACGGCGTGGCCCGCACCTACCTGATGACCTTCAACGGGCACACCTGGCGCACCACTTACCCACCGCTGGGCGACACCTACACCGAGGCCATGGTGCGCGGCCCGGACGGTGCGCTGTGGCTGCCGGTGCGCAGCGACCGCGCGTTCCAGTCGAAGTACGCACGCGTGGACGGCTCCCGCACCACCTTCTCCTACGGCCCGGAGCGTACGAACGCGATCGACGTCAAACCGCGTGCCCTGGCGAGGGCCGGGTCCGCGCTGCTGTCCTTCGGGACCGTCGAGATCTACGGCTCGAAACCGAACCTGATGAGCGAGCGGCTGGGAGGCTGACCATGGCACGCAGACTTTTCGTCGCGGCCCTCGCGGTCGCCATGACCATCGTGACCCTCATGACCTCGGCCGCGGCGGAAACCGTGTCCTGGCAACACGTTCCGGTCCCGGCACAGGTACGCCCCCAGGCCGGGCTGAACGAGGCCGTGGCGTTCGGGCCGGACCGGGCGTGGGCGGTGGGTGCCGACGCCGTCGGTCGCGAAGCGCCGGGCTTCCCGCTGCTGCTGCGCTGGGACGGAACCGCGTGGCAGCGCCAGAGTCTGCCCGGGATCGGCTGGCAGGGAGAGCTGTTGTCCGTCGCCGCGACCTCACCGACGGCGGTCTGGGCGGTCGGCCGCGACTCCAAGGGCGGCGCCCACCTGCTCCGCTTCGACGGAAAATCCTGGTCGGAGAGCCGGCCGCCGCGCGGTGTCGTACTGACCAAAGTCGTCACCGGTGGCGGTGAGACCTGGCTGATCGGTTCGCGGGACGGTACGCAGGTGTTGCTGCGCCGGGACGGGAGCGGCTGGCGGGACGTGCCGGTGCCGCCGGGAGCCGTGTACGGCCTGCACATCCTGGCGGCCGACGACGTCTGGGCCGCGGGCGACACCGCCTCGGGTGCGGCCGTGTCGCACTGGAACGGGCAGGCGTGGCAGCAGACGATCGTGGACGGGTTCCCGCGGTCGGCCGTGGGCAGTGTGCTGGCGGTCTCGCCGACGGAGGTGTGGGCAGGGGGCACGGCCGGGTTCGTCGGCGGCCCGGTGGGCCGGCCGATTCCGCCGCTGCTGGTCCGCTGGGACGGGCAGGCGTGGGGCCGGGTGACCATGCCCACCGACTTCGGCTCGGTCAGCTCACTGGCGCCCACCCCGTCCGGCGAGCTGGGCTGGGTCGCGGTGTCCCGCTCACAGAAGAGGGACCCGGACAGCTTCCCGCCGTTTGTCCCCGGGCCGGATTTCCTTGCCTGGAACGGGCAGTCGTTCACCGGGTACAGCGAGCCGGCGGTGGCCGGGGAGGGGCGCTCCTCGGTGCTGCGGCTGGCGCCGGTGCCGGGCACGGGGACGGTGTGGTCGGTCGGCCGCGCCGACGGCCCCGAGGGCACCTTCGCCCCACGCATTTTGCGGTTCGGCTGAGACGACGAACGGGACTCCGGGCGACCTGGACAAAGCCCCGTTTCGTGCATGGAACCTCAGCCCCGCGGCACGTACTGCATGCCAGCGCGTACTCGACGCCGTTCGCGTACTCGACGGCCTGGGCCTCGTCCGTGAAGGACTGGACGGTGATGACCGGGCCGAAGACAGCGGCGGAGGACGTACGGGCCGCCGAGGTGGGGTGGGACGCCGTCCACGCCGCCGGTCACCACGCCGAGCTGGAGGTCCGCGGACCCGGCGGCCGACCTCGGGTGAGATTGCTCGATTGGCCTTCTGCGGAACCGTGGTTCCTCGTAGCGTGTCACCCCTGGTGAGGGTGTAGGTACGGAGGGTGGTGCGGGGTGGATCCGATTTCGGTAGCGCTGCTGGCGGCGCTGGCGGGGGGCGCCGGTGGTGAGGTCGGGCGGCAGGCCTGGGCGGGACTGAGCGCGCTGGTGCGGCGCCCGTTCCGGCGCGGCCAGGACGAATCCCCCGATGTTCCGGCGGTGAGCTCCGGGGAGACGGAGCTGGCCGAACTCGAGGAGGCCCCGGCCGATCCGGCCCGGGCGCAGGCGTTGAGTACTGCCTTGGCGGTGCGGGCCACACTGGATACGGACTTCCACAGCGGTCTGCAGCGGTGGTACGAGCAGGCGAAGCTGGTGCGCACCGGCGACGGCGAGGTGCACAACACGATCAGTGGCGGCACCTTCCACGGGCCGGCGCTACAGGGCCGGGATTTCTCCAACGTCTCCTTCACCACCCCGCACCTGCCACCACCGGCTGCCCCCGGGAGTGGTACACCACCGACGCAGGGCTGAACGCCATGGCCGAGGCGGACACGGCTGGCGAGGCCAGCGCGGGCCAGAACGTGTCGAACACGATCAGCGGCGGGGTGTTCTTCCATACGGTGATCCAGGGCCGGGACATCACCGTTGTGCTCCCCCCGGAGGTAAAGCCAGCGCTGTCCGGCCTACAGAAGGCCTCGGCCACCTTCACCGGACGTGACACGCATGTGGAGGAACTGCTCCAGGGCCTGGCCCCCGGCGGCGGGGAGCAGCAGCGGGCAGTGCTGGTAGCGGCGGTGGCCGGGCTGGCCGGGGTCGGCAAGACTGAACTCGTCGTGCAGACCGCTTCCCGAGCGATGAAGAAGCCGGGCTGGTTCCCGGGCGGTGTGCTGTTCGTCGACCTGTTCGGCTACGACATTGAACGCCGCCTCTCCCCGGAGCGGGCACTGGACGGGCTGCTGGCCGCCCTGGGGATGCCCGGTGAGCACATCCCCGCCGACCTGCAGGGCCGAACGCGGTTGTACCGCAGCGTGCTGGCGACTTTCGCCAAGGAGGGCCGGCGCATCCTGGTCATCATCGACAACGCCTCCAGCGCCGAGCAGGCCCGCCCGCTGCTGCCCACCGACGGCACCACCGCAGCCCTGCTCACCTCCCGCCACACGCTGGATGTCGACGCCCGCCTGCACGACCTGGCTGTCCTCGACGAGCCCTCCTCGATCGAGCTGCTCCGCAAGGCTCTGCACCAAGCCCGCGGCCCCGCCGACACCCGCGTGACGGACGATCCCGAAGCAGCCGCAGCCATCGCCCGGCTGTGCGCGGGCCTGCCACTGGCGCTGTGCATCGCCGCCGCCCTGCTCGCTGATGCTCCCACCCGCCCCCTGGCCTCCCTGGCCCAGGACCTTGCAGCGGGGCACTCTCGGCTGGACGAGCTGAGCCGCGAGGAGCGCGCGGTACGCGCCAACTTCGACCTGTCCTACCAGCACCTCGACTACGCCCATGCCCGCCTCTTCCGGCTGCTGCCACTCAACCCCGGACCGGACCTCTCCACCGAAGCCGCCACCCACCTGGCTGATGTCGAGCAGCGGCAGGTCAACAGACTGCTGATGGACCTGGCCCGCGCCCACCTGATCGAACATGGCCACACCTGGGGCCGCTGGCGGCTGCACGACCTGGTCCGCCTCTACGCCGACCAGCACGGACACACCCATGCCGTCACCGACCAGCGTGAGGCCGCCCGCACCCGCCTCTTCACCCACTACAAGACCATCACCGAGGCCGCCAACACCCGCATGGAGACCGTGCCCGGCACCGCTTCACCCCGTTTTCCCGACCGCGCCGCCGCCCTGGCCTGGCTCGACGACGAACGTCCCAACCTCATCGCCACTGCCACCACAGCTCCCACCCTGGGCCACCCGCAGACCAGTACCGAGCTCGCCTCTGCCCTCGGCCGGTACCTCAGCTACCGCCGCTTCTTCGACGACTGGATCACCGTCAACACCCGCGCCTTGGCCGTCTGCCGCGAGCTCCGCGACCGCCGCGGCGAAAGCCGTGCGCTGAACGACCTCGGTATGGCCCTGCGGCAGGTGGGCCAGTTCGAGGAGGCCGTCGACGCCCACACCCAGGCCACCACCATCGACCGCGAATTGAGGGACCGCCACGGCGAAAGCACGGCGCTGGTCAACCTTGGTATCGCCCTGTGTGAGACCGGCCGGTTCGAGGAGGCCATCGACGCCCTCACTCAGGCCACCACCATCTTCCGCGACCTCGGCGACCACCACCGCGCAGGCCTGACGCTCAACAATCTCGGCCGTGTCCTGCGGGAGACCGGCCGGTTTGAGGAGGCCGTCGACGCCCACACCCAGGCCACCACCATCTGCCGCGAATTGAGGGACCGCCACGGCGAAGGGGCGGCACTGGTCAACCTCGGCGTTGCCTTGGTCGGGATGGGCCGGTTCGACGAGGCTGTCGACGCCCACACCCAGGCCACCACCATCTTCCGCGACCTCGGCGACCGCCACAGCGAGGGCCAGGTACTGAACGACCTCGGTATCGCCCTGGAGTGGGGGGGCCGGTTCGAGGAGGCTGTCGACGCCCACACTCAGGCCGCCACCCTCTTCCGCGAGACCGGCGACCGCCGCCGCGAGTGCATAGCGCTGGCCAACCTCGGCGCGGCCCTGGCCGAGGTGCGGCGGTTCGGCGAGGCCATCGACGCTTACACCCAAGTCCTGTTCATTAGCCGCGAATTGAGGGACCGCCACGGCGAAGGGGCGGCACTGGTCAACTTCGGAGTTGCCTTGGTCAGGGTGGGCCGGTTCGACGAGGCCATCGAGGCCCTCACCCTGGCCGCCACCCTCTTCCTCCAACTCGGCGACAACCATAGCGAGGGCATAGCGCTGACCAACCTCGGTATCGTCCTCTGGAAGGTGCGCCGGTTCGATGAAGCCGTTACCGACGGGCGCTGGCTATGGCAGGACGAGCAGAACGACCTCTGACCCGCTGAAGTCTTTCTCTGTCTCGGCGCTACCGGTGTTCCACCCGCGGATTCGAACGACCGCCGTCTCCACAGGTGGAGCTACGAGCTGACACTTCTTGTGGCGGAACGACTGACCTTCTGGTGGCAGCCGCATCACGGCGCACGTCTACCTGTGGAAACGACGTGTGAGGCCCCGCACCGGCGCAGCGGCGCCGGACGGGGCCTCCCTGGCATCGTGGCGCGTCGTGCGCGCCCAGGCCCGCACCACCACGGAGGCCGCCGGACCGGCGGTACGCCGGGTCTGCGGCGGTGCATGCCGTTTCTAAAGCTGGTGGCCTTGGATCCACCAGATGACGAGGCCCACGGAGCCGCTTCCGGCGGCGTAGGCCGCCCCGCGCAGGGCGCTGGAGAGCATGGCATGGCGTCGGCGGCGGACCCATGCTGCGGCGCGAGCCGATCGTTTGGGCTCCTGTGGGCCGCGGGTACGGCGGTTAGTCTTCATGGTGGCGCTTCTCCCTTGTGGATGGGTGTCGAGCGGAGCCCGGTGGGGTCTGGTGGCCTGGAAACCTTCGTCCCCCACCGGGTTCTGTGTGTGCGTCAGTGCTTCCCGGCGAGTTCCTGGATCTGGTCAGGGAGGCGGCTGTCGGGGCGGCAGACGATGCCACCGTCGTCGTGCCGGTGGGCGAGACGCTCGAATCGCTTCTCCAGCCGGCTGGTGGGTACTTCCCGGACCGTGCCGTGCCGGACGCTGTAGTCGGCGAACGACTCCAGACCGTTGATCAGCTCTCTGGTGAACTCCTCGACCGAGCCGTCGAAACCGTCAGGAGCCCGGTCTCG
>NZ_JBHXSG010000127.1:0-11522 GCF_042714835.1 Streptomyces sp. NPDC058678
CCCTTGTACGACAGCGACGCGCTCCCCACGGACGACCCTTCCCAGGCTGATCAACCAGAAGATCATCCCACCGGTCAGCCAACGTGACAGTGCCCGTCGCGCCGCTCATCTTCGGCGACACCGGGAAGCAGGGCGGCCGAACCGTGGTTCATGGTGTCGAGGTGGTCGCCGAGCTGAGCCATCGCCGTCGGTGTGTGGAGGTCAGCGGTCTGTCGCCGGACGTGTGGCACGGTTCTGTGGTCGCGTCTTGGTCAGTCCGTGCTCCACCGCCCTGAGCAGGGTGAGGGCGGCGTCGAGGTGTTCGGTGTCGTGGCCCGCGGCTCCGGAGACGGTCGCGGCCCACTCCTGCCGGACGAGGGTCGTGTTGCTACGTCCGCGCTCGGTGGAGTGGACCGTCACCCCGCGGCCGTCGGCCGAGTGGGCGCGCCGCTCGATGAAGCCCTTCTGTTCGAGCCCGCGCAGGACGGTCGAGAGGTTGGTGCGCTGGAGCCCGGTTGCGGCGGCGATGCGACTGGGCGGCGCTTCGGGGTCGCCCTTCAGGTAGCGCATCACCATGCCCTCGGACTGCGACAGGTGGACAGCCTGCTCGTCCGTGTAGCGGCGGAACTGGATCTCCCGGCTGATGATCAGTACGAGGTCGGCCAGTTCGGCCCACCGTGGCTCGTGGTCCGGCCCTGCTGTCGGGCCTGTCGGGTGCGCTTGGTCCTCCATCACGGTCCCAGGGTACGGGGTTGCCGCCAATTGGTTATGAGGGCATACTCCTTATGCACTCATAGTTATGAGTGCATAACATCCGCTCTTCTGGAGTCGTCATGACGACAACCACCTCCTCACCGGCCAGGGCGGCCGCGCTGTCGCCCCATGCCACGGCCCGCGCCGGCGGGCTGCACCCGGCCGGAGTGTTCATCCTGCTGGCGGGCGCATTCCTGCCGATCATGGACTTCTTCATCACCAACGTGGCCCTGCCCAGCATCGACGCCTCCCTGCACGCCTCCGCGTCCTCGCTGGAGCTGGTGATCGCCGGGTACGGCGTCGCGTACGCCACCCTGCTCGTCCTCGGCGGCCGGCTGGGCGACCGCTACGGCCGCCGCCGCGTCTTCCTCAGCGCGCTCGTGGGCTTCGTGCTGGCATCGCTGGCCTGCGGTGTCGCCCCGAGCGTGGGTGCGCTGATCGCCGCCCGCCTCGTCCAGGGCGCCACCGCCGCCCTGCTGATCCCCCAGGTGCTGGCGACCTTCCACCACGTCCTCGAAGGGGAACGCAAGTCCCGTGCCGTGGCCCTGTACGGGGCCACCTCCGGCATCGCCGCCGTGGTCGGGCAACTGGTGGGCGGCCTGCTGGTCAGCGCCGACATCGCCGGTACCTCCTGGCGCCCGATCTTCCTGGTCAACGTACCCATCGGCGTGATCGTGCTGATCGTCGCGGCCCGAATCGTGCCCGACACCCGCTCGCACCACCCCGTCGGCATCGACCTGCCCGGCACCGTGCTGTTCGCCGCCACCCTGACCGCCCTGCTCGTCCCGCTGACCGAGGGCCACTCCTTGGGCTGGCCGTGGTGGACCTGGCTGATGCTTGCCGCCGCGGTCGTGCTTGGTGCCGCCACCTACGTCGTGGAGAAGCGCGCCGAGCGGCGCGGTGAGGTCCCGCTGCTGCCGCCGTCGCTGCTGCGGCTGCCGTCGATGTCCCGCGGCCTGGTCATGGTATTCGCCTTCAGCATCGGCTTCGGCGCGTTCATGTTCGTCTTCGCCCTCACCGTCCAGAACGGCCTGCACGCGGACGCCCTGCACGGCGGCTTGGCGATCCTTCCGATGGCCCTGCTGTTCTTCGCCGGCTCACTGTTCGCGCCGCGGCTCATCAGCCGATTCGGCAGGGCGGCGCTGTCCGCCGGCGCCGTCATTCAACTCGCCGGACTGGTCTCCCTGGTGGCGGTCCTGCTCGTGAAGTGGCCGCACGTCAGCCTGTGGGCCATGGCCGTACCGCTCGCCCTGGCCGGGGCCGGGCAGTCGATGCTGTTCGCCGGCCTGTTCCGCAGCGTGCTCGCCGACGTCCCCGCCCACCTGGGCGGCATCGGCAGCGGCGCGCTGATCACTCTGCAGCAGAGCGGACTCGCTCTCGGGGTGGCCACGCTCGGCACCCTCTACATCAGCCTCGCGCCGCACGGCGTCTCGCACGCCTTTGCCGGAGTCGAGTACGTGCACATGGGCATCGTCGCCCTCCTTGCGATCGGCGCCGCCGCCCTACCGCGCTTCACCGCCTCGGCGCCGGCTGCCACGCCGGTCGTCGACGCCTGAACGCGCCCCTGATGAAGAGGGAGCAGTGATGAGTCTTCTCGACTTGTCGCGATGGCAGTTCGCCATCACCGTGATGTTCCACATGTCCTTTCCGGCGATCACCGTCGGCCTGTCGATCTTCCTGTCGGTCGTCTACGGCCTGTACTGGCGCACCGGCAGGGCGGTCTACCTGCAGATGTTCCGGTTCTGGCGGCGCATCTTCGCCGTCGGCTTCGCGATCGGCGTGGTCGCCGGAGCCGTCATCACCTTCCAGATGGGGCTCAACTGGGGCGTGTACGGGGCGAAGACCGGCCCGATCATCGGGCCGATCATCGGCATGGAGGTCGTGACGGCCTTCTTCGTCGAGGCCGGCTTCATCGGCGTCCTGCTCTACGGGGACGGCCGCGTTCGCAAGGGCACGATGTTCGTGTCCACCGTGATGGTGTCGGTGGGCACGATCCTGTCGTCCACGTGGATCATCGCGGCGAACTCGTGGATGCAGACGCCCGCCGGCTTCAAGGTCGTCCACGGCCAGTTCCAGCCGACGGACTGGATGCGCGTGATCTTCAACCCGTCGTTCATCTGGCGGTGGCCGCACATGCTGGCCGCCGTGCTGATCTCGGCGAGTTTCTTCGTCGCCGGGATCTCGGCCTGGTACCTGGTCAAGGGGCGTGCGAAGGGCTTCGCCCGCCGCTCGATGTCGATCGCGCTCGGGATCGCCGCGCTGCTGATGCCCGTTCAGCTCTACCTCGGTGACAGCGTCGCCGGGCATGAACTTCCGTACCAGCTTTCGAAGTTGGAGGCGATGGAAGGCAACTGGGACAACGGCAACACGGGCTTCGTCCTGTTCGCCGTCCCGGACCAGCAAGCCGCGCGGAACATCGCCGAGCTCGACATTCCCTGCCTCGGCAGCTACATCGCCAAGGACCTCAGCTGCAAGACGCCCATGCCCGGCCTGAAGCGCACCCCGGCAGCCGACCGGCCGGACATGGCCGCGACCTTCTGGGGCTTCCGCGTCATGTTCCTGGCGGCCGTGCTGATGTTCGCCACGGCGTTCGCCGCCACGGTCCTGCGCATGCGCAACCGCCTGTGGACCGCGCGCCGCTTCCACCGGTTCGTCCTGTGGACGACACCGGCGGGGATCCTGGCCATCCTCGGCGGCTGGGTCACCGCCGAAGCGGGACGGCAACCGTGGATCGTGTTCGGGCAACTCCGCACCTCGGCCGCCGTATCCCACCTGGCACCCGGCGAAGTCCTGTTCTCCGTGATCGGCTTCTCCGTGCTCTACCTGATCATGCTGGTGGCCTACGTCGCCTACACCGTCCGCACCATGCGCATCGGCCCGGAACGCGACGACCCCGGGCAGGAGCCGCCACCGGAGAATCTGCCGGACACCGGACGGAGCCGGCGTGCCAAGGACACCGTGTCGCTGGAGCTTCCCGTGCCGCCCGGCTCCCGGGAGGTGGCGGCGCGATGACCATCACCCTCTGGTCGGCGACCGTACTCGTCTGTCTCCTGATGTACGTCGTGCTGGACGGCTACGACCTCGGAGTCGGCGTGGCCACCCTCTTCGAACGCGACCCCGCACGCCGTCGGCACATGCTGGAGTCGGTCGCGGTGGGCTGGGACGGCAACGAGACCTGGCTCATCCTGCTCGGCGTCGCGCTCTGGGCAGGATTCCCCCTGGCCTTCGGCACGATCCTGCCGCACGCCTACCTGCCGATGACCGTGGTGCTCTTCTCCCTCATCGTGCGCGGTGTGAGCGTCGAGATGGCGTCCCAGGCGCCGCCGGCTCCACGCTGGACGACAGCCTTCGGCGTGGCGTCGCTGCTGGCCTCGTTCGGACAGGGCTTCGCCCTGGGGACGCTGACCTCAGCGGTACATCTACGGGGAGACGTGTACACCGGGTCGGCCTTCGGCGCCTTCAACTGGTTCTGTGCGCTGTCGGGGGCCGCCGCCACAGCCGGGTACACCGCTCTCGGCTACGCCTACACCAAGCACAAGTCGTCCGGGCTCCTGAGGGAGTCGGCGGCCCGACGGGGTGCGGCCGCCACAGCGGTAGGGGGAGTGCTGCTGGTCGTGCTCCTCTTCGCCGTCAACGCCACCGCGGCACCGCTGAACCTCGACAGCCCGGGGCGGGCCTTCGCGTTTGCGGGGCTGCTGCTGTTCGCCGCCGGGGGAGGGGCGACCTCACTCGTCACGTTCCCGCGGCTGCGGGAGTCCGGTCCGGCGGACACCCTGCCGCTGGGCGGGCTCGTCGTCGCGACGGTGTCCGTGTTCCTCGCCCTGGCCGTGGCCCGCTACCCGCTGCTCGTGCCACCGGGTCTTGCCGTCGACAGCGCCGCAGGCCCGCACTCCACGTTGGTCTTCATCCTCGTGGGCATCGGCCTGAACATGCCGCTGGTGCTGGCCTACAACGTGTTCGCCCACCGGGCCTTCGCAGGAAAGTTCCACGCCGAACTCCCGGCAGCCGACGGTCCCCTCGTCACAGGGAGCACGCTCATCACCACCCGAGACTCCGGCCACGCGTGGACGCTGCGCGCGCCGTTCCGTGTCGTGCTGCGTCTGCTCGCCGCGGTCGTCTGGACCGTGCTGGGCCTGCTCGCCTATTTCGTCTGCCAGGGGATGTTCGGTGGCTACCGGCAGGTCCACTCGCAGCTGCTGACCACCATGGGCATGATCGCCATCGCTGTGACCGGTGGCATCGCGTGGATCGTCGACGAGCGGCGCCCTCATGACGACGAATGAGATGGAGGAGACGAGTGAGCCGGGCGCCGCCGGGAAGCGGCAGGACGACGACGCGTGGCTCACCGCGTGCGCCGCACCGGGACGGCACTGGTTCGGCCTGTCGGGCACCCTCCAGACACTGGAGACGCTGTTCACGATCGCCCGCTGGGGCGCCCTGGCATGGACCGCCCAGGCAGTGATGGACCGGGCCGGGATGCACGAGACATGGGGCCTCGTGGCCTTCGCCGTGACGAGTGTGCCGGCGGTGGGCGCCGGCTGGGCAGCGGGCACGCTCGCCGACCGAGGCGCACGTGCCGTCGCGACCGGCCTGCGGCAGCAGTTGACGGGCGCTCTGTTGCCCGCCACCGGGCGGATCAGCGAGGCCGGCCCGGCCGAGGCCGCGTGGGCGATGGTCGACCTGGCCGACGACGTCGCCGACTTCCACGCGCAGACCGCGCCCCTGCGCCGGTCGGCACCGCTGTCCATGCTCGCCGTGCTGGCGGTCACGGCCACGGTGCACTGGCCGGCCGCGATCGTGCTAGTCCTGACCACCGCGCTGCTGCCCCTCAACATGCGCCTGGCGGGACTGTTCGCCCAGCACGGCGCGGACCGGCAGTCGGCCGCGACCCGGCACCTGAACGCCGTCGTCCTCGACAGCTTCCGCGGCATGCGGACGCTGCGCGAGCTCGGCGCGGTCGGCCGGCGCGGCCGAACCCTGACCACGGCCGCCGAGCGGCTGAACAAGGCGACGATGAGCGTGCTGCGCCGCGCCTTCCTGTCCGGGATGATCATGGACGTCGTCATCACGTTCTCCATCGCGGTGAACGCCACCTACATCGGCCTGTCGCTGCTCGGCTACGTGCACGTGCCGCACGCCCCGCAGCTCAATCTCTTCACCGGTCTGCTGGTGCTGCTCCTGTGTCCGATGTACTTCGCCCCGATGTGGGCCAGGGCCTCAGCCTTCCATCTGCGGGAACGCGCGATGGTCGCGGCCGGCGCCATCCAGGGCATCGTCAAAGACACCCCTGCCGAGGTGATCGGGGCGGTCCGTCCGCAGCCGACCGAGCCGGTCGGTGTATCACTGACAGCAGTCCGCTTCCGCTACGGCGGCACCGACCACGACACCATCAGCGCCGACGCCGAGTTCGCACCGGGCACCTGGACCGCGATCACCGGTGCCTCGGGTTCCGGAAAGAGCACGCTGCTGTCGCTGATCGCCGGCCTGCGCCAGCCGTCGGCCGGACAGGTCCGGTGGCAGACCTCGTCCGTACGGCAGGCGCCGGCACTCGGCGGATGCGCCTGGGTCGGACAGCAGACCGTGCTGCTCGACGCGACCGTCCGGGACAACATCCGGCTGGGCCGTCCGGACGCCGCCGAGCAACAGATCCGGCGGGCCGTCGACGCCGCCGGGCTGAGCGCCGTGATCGAGGGCCTCCCCGAGGGGCTGAACACCCGTCTCGGTGAGGGCGGTTGGGGCGTGTCGACGGGTGAAGCCCGCCGGATCGCCATCGCCCGCGCCTTTCTGCGGGGAGCCCGGCTGTGGCTGCTGGACGAGCCGACCGCCCACCTCGACGCGGACAGTGAACGCGAGGTCGTCGAGGCCCTGCGGCGGGCCACCGACGGCTGCACCGTCGTCGTCGCCACCCACTCCTTCCCGCTGGCCGCCGCGGCCGACACCGTGCTCGTACTCGACGACGGCCTCCTGCACGACGCGAGGCCGGTGAACGCGAGATGAGCAGCAGCCGTGACCCGAACGTCCGTGGTAGGCGGGCGCGTTCGTATGCGGTCGGCGGGCTGGTGCTCGCGGTCGTAGCCGAACTGTCCTCCGCCGGACTGCTCGGTCTGTCTGGCTGGTTCATCAGCGCCTGCGCCGTCGCCGGAGCGGCCACCTTCAGCTCCTTCTCCTACATCGCCCCCAGCGGCGGTGTGCGTGCCTTCGCCCTGGCCCGCGTCGTCGGCAACTACACCAAGCGTCTGGTGCTGCACGCCGCCGCCCTGCGCCGGGTCGCCACCGCTCGGGCCGACCTCTTCGACCGTGCCGCGGCCACCGACCAGACAAGGGGGGACGGCCTGTGGTCGGGTGAACTGCTCGACCGCAGCATGGCCGACGCCGACAGCGCCGGGATGGCACTGATCGAGTGCACAGCACCCGTCGCCGTCACCGCCGTGCTCACCGCCGGTGCCGTCCTGGCCGTCGCGGCGTCCACGTCCATCGTGACGGCCGCCGTACTCGCGGCCGGCGTCGTCATCATGGCGGTGATCGCGCACCATGCGCCCGGCACCGCCCGCGAAGCCGAGCAGCACACCCGCAAGGCGCTGCGTGCCGAACTCGTCACCGCCGTCGACGCATGGACGGAGCTGGCATCGCTCGGCGCCGCCGAGCAGCTCGCGGCGCGCACGACGACGAGGTTCGCCCGCCTCGACACCGCGCGGCAAGCGTCCGGTCGGCGCAGGCACCGGACCACTCTGGCCACCGGCCTGATCGGCACGGCCACCCTGACCGCCACTGCGGCCACCGGCAGCGCACCGGATTCCCCCATGTTCGTGTTCGTCGCCCTGCTGTCCCTCGGCGTCCTGGCGCAGGCCGAGCAACTCACGAACGCCGCCGAAGCCCGAGCCACCGCGAAGGCCGCACACCGCAGGCTCACGACAAGCGTGCCGCACACCGCGCGCGACCCCACCGCTGCGGAGATACGGGCATGGTCCACCGAGCAGGGCATCGGCTTCGCCGACTACGTCCTTCCGCCGATGGCCCTGCGGCCGGGGCGCGTCCTCGGTGCCACTGTCGCCCGAGGCGCGTTGCTCGTCGTCACCGGCCGCTCCGGCAGCGGCAAGAGCACCCTGCTCCGAGCCCTCGCCTCGTCACTGCGGCAAGTGACCGAAGGGTGCGACGGCCGGCCCGCCGTCGTGGCCGTCGCCGCCGACGACCACCTCTTCACCGGCACCCTCGGATCCAACTGGCGCCTCGCCGACGCCGTCCTGACCGACGAAGAGATCGACGAACGCCTCGCCGAACTGCGGCTGAACGACAGCGGACTGACCGCCACCACCTCCGTCGGCCCCGGCGGGAGGCAGCTCTCCGGCGGGGAGCTCCGCCGGGTCTATCTGGGCCGGGCCCTGGCCTGCCACCCGCACGTACTGATCGTCGACGAACCGACCACGGGCCTGGACGACCGAACCGCCCGACACGTACTCGGCATCCTCACCGACCTGCCCGACACCACCGTCGTCATCGCCCTGCACGCCGTACCGGCATGGCTCTTGCCGGCCGGGCAGGTGACGCAACTGCCGCTCGACCACAGGGGACCGTAAATTCCGCACCTCCCAGGAGGCACCATGACCACAGCACAACTCCGCGATGTGCTCGCCGACCGCCGTTGCGGGCGGCCGAACGCGACGCAGGCCGAGGCGGAGCTCCAAGCCCGCTTCGAACCGGCCCTGATGTTTCTCGACCGGCTCTACTCGGCCGCCCTGCGCATGACCGGCCATCCGGCCGACGCCGAGGACCTCGTCCAGGAGACGTACGCCAGGGCCTACACCTCGTTCCACCAGTTCCGCGAGGGCACGAACCTCAGGGCATGGCTGTACCGCATCCTCACCACCACCTTCCTCAACTCCCGCCGCAGCCAGCGGCGTCGGCCGCAGTACGACGGCACGGCGGAGATGGACGACTGGCAGCTGGCCCGTGCCGAGTCGCACACCTCAACGGGCCTGCGAACGGCCGAATCCGAAGCGCTCGACCACCTGCCTGACGCGGACGTCAAGGCGGCACTGCAGGCCATCCCCGAGGGCTTCCGCATCGTCGTGTACCTCTTCGACGTCGAGGGCTTCACCGTTCGGGAGATCGCCGACTTCATGCGGACCCCCGTCGGCACGGTGCTGTCCCGGCTGCACCGCGGGCGCGGGCAGTTGCGCTCGCAGCTGGAGCGCTACGCCCGTGAGCACCGGCTCGTCCCGGCGGCCCGGTGCCGGCGCGGCGAGCGGAAGCGATGTGGCCACGCATGACCAACAGGAAGATCCTCAGTCGCCGCGCCACGAACTCCCCGTCCGCGGCCGCCTCAACCGGAGGCCTTGCTCTTGTCCCGCCTCGGCCGGCCGGGCGTGCGCGGGGCCTCCTCGCGGTTCTCGCCTGCCTGACGGCAGTGGGCCCGCTCGCCATCGACATGTACATACCCGGCTTCCCGGCCATGAGCCGCACGTTGCACACCAGCAGCCCCGCCATCCAGCTGACGCTCACGGCCTTCCTGGCCGGCGTCGTCGTCGGCCAGATCGTCATCGGGCCCGTCAGCGACAGCCTCGGCCGGCGGGGACTGTTGATCGGCGGCTGTGCCGGGTTCGCCCTCGTAGCTCTGGCCTGCGCGTTCGCGCCCGGCATCGGCGCGCTCATCGCCGCCCGTTTCATACTGGGATTCGTCGGCGCCGCCGGCATGGTGCTCGCGCGGGCAGTGATCACCGATCTCTTCCACGGTCCGGAGGTACCCCGGCACTTCGCCCTGCTCTCCCAGATCATGAGCGTGGCCCCCGTCATCGCCCCCGTCGTCGGCGGGGCGATCCTGTCCGTGTCCACCTGGCGGGCCGTCTTCGGCGCACTCTGTCTGGCCGGGGTGCTCCTGCTCGTCGCGGTGCTGGTGAAGGTGCCCGAGTCCCTTCCACCGGAGCGCCGCCACAAGGGCGGCCGCGTGGGGACGTTCGGCGCGATGGGCCGCCTGACGCGCAACCGGTCGTTCATGGGCTGCGCCCTGGTGCTCGGCCTGGCCTCGGCCGCACTGTTCTCCTACATCAGCGGTTCCAGCTTCGTCTTCGAGCGTATCCACGGCGCCTCCCCGGTCGTGTACTCGCTCATCTTCGCCGTGAACGCGATCGGCATGCTGCTGGCCGGAGCCCTCTTCAGCAGACTGAGTCACCGGGTAAGCATGAACGCCCTGCTGACCGCGGCGGTTGCCGTGTGCCTCGCAGGAACCCTCGTACAAGTGCTGCTCACCATGATTCTGGGAGAGAGCTTCGCCGCGAGCTGGATCTGCCAGTTCGTGGTCCTGTGGGGGATCGGCATGCTCCTGCCGGCCACCATGACCCTCGGGCAGAACCTGGGCCGCGCCGCGCCCGGAGCGGCGTCCGCCTTGCTCGGGGGAATGCAGTTCCTCTTCGGCGCGGTCGCCTCTCCTGTGGTGGGTCTCTTCGGCGAGACCAGTTCGCTGCCGATGTCCCTGGGCATGCTCGTATCCGCCGCCCTGGCAGCCCTGGCCCTCATCGTCCTTGTCCGCCCGCGGGCTGTCACTCCGTCAGGGCGAGAGATGGTTATGGACACATAATGATTATGTGGTTATAGTTATTAGGTCATAGTCGGTCGCGCGGCGAGGGCGGGTAACCCGGCCCGGAGTCGGACGCCATTCCGCAGCGACGTATGGCCGCCGTACCGAATCACACGAACGTGGACGAATCGAGGCTTGGCATGAATCAAGGCACGGAACCCACCGGAACGACACGACGTCAGCTGCTGCGAGCCGCGGCAGTCGGAGGGACGGCCGCCGCCGCGGCGTCACTGCTGCCCACCAGTGCGTGGGCCGACACCCGGGCACGCGGCGGCTCCCAGTACGTCGCGGGAGTCGACGTCATACCCGACGCCTCTCACGCCACCAATGCCCTGCTGACGCACATCCGCGGCTACTACCAGGCGAAGAGCGACCGCAACCTCGAATGGCAGTCGTCCTACTTCTCGCGCCGGCAGACCACCTACATCGACGCGATCCTCGGATGGCACTGGTACACCTGGCAGGACCTGCACGACGGACTCGCGACGTTCTACCCCAAGTGGCCGAAGGACAGTAAGTCGTATCCCACACGGATCCTGGGGGACACGACGAGCGCGATCCTCTTCTTCACCGACACGCCCGGCATGTTCGGTCCCGGCCAGGTGCGTAACGCGGGCGCGGTCAACTTCAACCGCCAGGGAAAGATCGAGCGTTGGGTCGACTACTGGGACTCGAGGCAGTTCGGTGTGTCCGATTGGCAGAAGGAGCAGGAGCCGCCGAACCAGTGGCCGACCGACTTCCGGGAGTCCACGGTCGGAGAGACCGCCTCACCGCTGATGCGCCGAGTCGCCGCCGACCTCGCGGAGGCCCTGCGAAAGAGTGACATCGCGGCCGCGATGGATCTGTTCTCGTCCGACGCCGTCTTCGAGGACGTGCCGGCGCATATCCAGATCACCAGCAAGGCGAGCATCCACGCGTACCTGACGAAGGCCGGCTCGGCACTCCCGTACGTCGGCGCCGGCACCGGCGTACGGCACGTGCTTGGCAACGATGTCGGAGGGGGGTACGAATGGACCGCGACGGGCGGCCCGGTGCCCCGGGGCATCACCGGTATCGAACTCGACCCGTGGGGCAGGATCGAGCGCTTCACCGCCGTGTGGAACGGCGCCTACGCCGATGGCTCCCTGTTGACCGAGCTGGCGCAGAAGGCGATCGAGCGATGACCCGAGCGTCGAACGCGGGGTGAGTATCCGGCCGGGCGGGCGCCCCATGACGCCGC